>CAZOEC010000027.1:0-42125 GCA_964578635.1 uncultured Pseudomonas sp. | reverse complement strand
TTCGGCGGCTGGCTGGTGGCGCAGATGGACCTGGCCGGCACCGCCATGGCCAGCAAGGTCGCGGGCGGCCGAGTGGCGACCGTGGCCATCGACCGTATGGCCTTCCTGGTGCCGGTGGCGGTGGGCGCGCAGCTCTCCTTCTATACCCAGACCGTGGAAGTGGGGCGCAGCTCGATCCAGATGCTGGTCGAGGTATGGAGCGACGACCCACTGTCCAGCGAATGGCGCAAGGTCACCGAGGCGGTATTCGTGTTTGTCGCCATCGACGGCAGCGGCCGCACCCGCCCGGTGCCGGCACGGCGGTAGGATGGGTGGGGCCGCCTAGGTGACAACCCATCAATCGTGGTCATCGCGGTGATGGGCTAGCACCTGCGCGGCCCGACCTACGCGGCCCGCCCCATTCTACGGGCCGCACAAAAAATGCCGTTCACCGGACAGGTGAACGGCATTTTTTCTGGCGATCCCCAGGCTGTCTTGGCTTCAGATGCTCAACGTGCGCTTACCTGGCGGCGTACTTGCGTCGACCTGACCACCCAATTGCATTGCCGCTGACCAGCGTTTGCACTCGGATTGAGCAGTAGATGGCAAAATCATGACCTGCAGAAAACGTCCCGAGGAAGCCATTCAGGTCATGCAGCTTTCGACCCAAGGTAGCCAGTCAGCAGCTTCAAGTCATGATCAGCCAACGAAGCTCAGATGAAGCGAAGGAGTAGCTACGAGGACTCCCCGCCTTTATGCGCGCGGTCGCTAAGCGTTAGAGGCCGCAGGAAGTACTCGTTTGAGAATGTCGGCCAGCGTTACGACGCCCAGCAAGCGATCCGCGCTCATGACTAAGGCAAGCTGAACGCTCGACTTACGCATGCGCGTAAGCGCTTCATAGACGGGAGTTTTCGCGTCGAGCACAAAAGCTTCGCGGGCAAGCTCATGCGCAGACCGTGTCTCCGGCTCAAGCAAGGTATCGCGGACGTGAACCACCGACGGCTGGATGCCCTCGGTGCCCAACACGAGAATGCGCAGGTGCCCGGACTGGATGGCCGCAGCGCGAACATCCGCCACCGTCGCATCCCGCGTAACCTGAACCAGTTCCTCACCCTCGACCAGCAGAGTTTCGACGGGCAGCGTGCCTAGGTCGATCAAGCCTGAAAGCTGCTGCTGCATCTGCGGCATCAGCGTGCCGACCTTCGCCGAATGCTCAACCAGCTGCCTTATAGTCTCAATATCCTGGCCGCCAACAGCAGCGCTTTCGACGGGCTCAACACCTGAAGCTTTCACCAGACGGTTGGCGATTCGATTCACCCAGCTCAACAGCGGACGCAGCGGCCAGGTATAGATGCGCGAGACGATGCCAATTGCCAGAGCTGACCTTTCCGGGTGGGCAATGGCCCATGACTTGGGTGCCATCTCGCCGACAACCAGGTGCAGGAACGTCACCAGGAAAAGCGCGAAGCCAAAAGCTGCGCCACCTGCCGCCCACTCAGGCATGCCCCACGCGGTGAACACCGGGCCGAGCCAAACGTCGACCGCAGGCTTGGTCACCGCACCCAGGGCGAAGGTGCAGAGCGTGATACCCAACTGAGCACCGGCAAGCATCAAGGTCAGATCATTCATGCCGCGCAGTGCGGCTCGAGCGGACAGACTGTTGACTGCCAGCTCTTCAAGTCGGTGCCGGCGAGCGCCGAGCAGCGCGAACTCGATGACAACAAACAAGGCGCTCAGGGCGATCAGTGCGATTGTTGCAAGTGTGACTATCAGCGGATCATTCATTGCTCTTCCTCCGCCATAGGCACCTTGACCAGTCGCACGCGAACTTCAGTCGGAACGTGTCGTTCAATGCGCAGTACATCGACTTCGAGTCGATACCTCACAGGCTCGTCGGAAATTAACTCAGCAGCATCGATAGGCAGATCAACGCTGACTGTGTCGCCTTCCGCAGGCAGTGCGCCAAGCTCCGCGATCAGCATGCCGGCCACCGTTTCGACATCAACACGCGGCAGGTCGTGGCCAATAATGCGCCGGACCTCGTCGAGGTGAACGTCGCCTTCCATAGTCCAGGTGTCGTTACCCTCGGCGACGATGGCATCGCCGACTTCAGCATCATGCTCATCGGTGATCTCACCAACGATTTCCATGGCAAGGTCTTCAATCGTGAGCACCCCAGCGAAACCGCCGTACTCGTCGATAACGCAGGCCAACTGGTTGGTTGTTTGCACCAACTGGTCAAGTGCGTCTGGCAGCAGCATCAGCGTCGGCAGTACCTTGGCAGGTCGCATCAGCGACGCAACGGTCTCCTGACCGTTGCCCGCGTCGAGACGCGCTAGCACGTCGGCGAGATGGACAACGCCTACTGGAGCATCATCGTCATCAATCACCGGGTAGCGGGTGTGGGCTCGCGCCATCAGGCCGCGTAGCTCTTCGAGCGTCGTATCGGGCTCGACCCAGTCAACTTGGGAGCGGGGCACCATTGCGTGCTCGACGTTGCGCTGCGGGAAGTCGAGGATGCGATCCATCATGAGCGAAAGCTCACGTGGTAGATCGCCGCTGTCGCGTGAGTCAGCAATGATGTGCGGCAGATCGGTAGCCGAGGCGCTCACGTCGAGGTCATGAATCGGCTCGATACGCAGTAACTTCAGAAGCAAGTTGGCCGACTTGTCGAAGAAACTGATCAACCAGCCGAAGGCCGACATATAAAAGAGCGTGGAGCGGGCGAGCCCGAGCGACAGCGGCTCAGGGTTGGCAATGGCAAGGTTTTTCGGATAAAGCTCACCCACGATCATTTGGATAATCGTCGCCACAACCAGCGCCAGCCCTGTGCCGACGGCCACTCTGGCTTCAACCGGAATGCCCGTTCCTGTGAGCAGAACGCCTAATGATTCGCCGACGAGCGGCTCTGCGACATAACCCACAAGCAGGCCGGTGACGGTAATGCCCAGTTGGGCACCCGACAGCATAAAGCTTGTGCGGTTCGTGACGGCCAGTGCGCGTTTTGCCGACGCATCACCGGCAGCAGCCAATGCTGCGAGCCTAGTGCGGTCGACCGCCATATAGGCAAATTCTTGCGCAACAAAGTAGCCATTCACAGCGATGATCGCCAGGATGACTAGGATGCCAAGAAGAAGGGTAAGAATAGGTTCGATCATTTGGCTGCAAGACCAAATTGAGGAGCTGGACAGCGGCTGGGTGTTGCGGGGCTGGGGTCCACGAAGGAGTCCATGCGACTAAGGGATCGAGAGAATACGGGCGTTTGCTTCGTGTCGTCTAGCCAGAGAACCTTTTCCGTTTGTGAATGCCGGCTCTCATCAACCCATGGCCTAGAAAATGGAAATGCGCAACTGGTTGCCACCAGCACAACCGCATTCCAATCACGCCAACACCGTCATAAAAGTGGGCAGTGATCGTTTACTCGAAGTCTGGCTTCAGCGCATTGAGACTGCCACTGACTGGTCAGGCGGGTGCACTTACGCACCTAACGCCGTAGGGGGCACCGTGCCCCCTACCCATTCAGGTCATCAAACCCACTGATCGTTGCGCTTGCGCCGCACCCGCAGCAGGGTCGGCAGAAGCAACCCGGCGAACAGCCCGGCACCGGCGATGCTGCCGCCGTAGACCATATAACGCATCAGCACCTGCTGGTTCTCTTCGCCCAACTGCGCCTGCACCTCGCGCAGTTCGGAGAGTGCCCGACTCAGCTCGCTGTCCAGCGCCGCGCGGGCGGTCTGCGCCTCGTCGATCAGCGCCTTGCGGGCATCCAGGGTTTCCTGCATGCCCTGCACGCGGGCCTTCCAGGTGTCGTCGATACCCGCCAGCTCGGCACTGAGCTCAGCCACCTTCTGCTCCAGCTGCGGCAGGCGCTGGGCCTGGCCGGGAACATCCTGCAGATCGCGGCTGGGAATCCACACGGCGCTGCCGTTGTCGCTGCGCACCTGGCTGTAATCCCCCTGGCTGCGCAGCAGCTCGACCTTCTGCCCGGAAACCAGCGTACCGACGATGCGGTAGCCATCGGTCGGGCCGCTGCGCACATAGGTATTCAGGCTGTCGCTGACCCAGCGCTGATTGCCCGCGGCCTCCTCGGCGTAGGCCGGGGCACCCGCCACCAGCAGACCAGCAAACAACCAGGCAGCCTGGGCGCGACGTTGCAACGGAGAAACACGTAAGGGGGACTGACGGAATAGGGGCATAGGGCAATCTTCACATGGCAATAGAACAAAACCCTCGAACGGGCGCGATAAAAGCCGGCCAGGCGAATTGTTTGAACAGGAACGCGATCAGGGCGGAATGGGCCAGTGCATGGCCAATGGCCAGGCAATCCACCCGGTGGGCCGACAGCAGACAGACAGCCGGCAAGCGGCTGGAGTTCACTCGAAGTTATGGGTGCAAGATAGGCGGCTACCCGCCTCGCGACGCCCAACGCATGACCGGGAGCCAAGATGATTCGTCACTTCGTGCTCGTATCGGACATGCACCGACTACCTCTTGCCAGTTTGTACTGGCGCACACATAGCCTTTTTAACCGCCTGCTAGCTGTCGGGTATCCAGCCATGGGCCAGGGCATGCTTGAGCAGGTCTGCCGGCTTGTCGATAGCCAGTTTGCGCCTGATGCTCAGGCGATGGGTTTCAACGGTGCGTACGCTGATCTGCAGGGTGCGGGCCATGACTTTGTTATTCAGGCCTTGGGCGAGCATCAGCAGCACCTCGCGTTCGCGTGGAGTCAGCTCGTCTTCGCTCGGGGTGGGCTTGACCAACTTGCGCGCGATATCACCGCTGTAGAAGCTGCCGCCGGCTGCAATGGCTTCGATAGCCGCGACGATTTCACGGGAAGGCGCTTCCTTCAAAACGTAGCCACTGGCCCCCACCGCCAGCGAGGTGCTCACGTACTCCTGATTGTCGTACATGCTCAGGATCAACACTTTTATCGCGGGGTGGCGTTCGCGCAATTGACGGGTCAGTTCCAGCCCATTGATATCGCGCAAGCCAACATCCATCAGCAGGATGTCGACTTGCGTGCGCTGCATCAGCTCGAATGCCTCGGCCCCACTGCCGGCTTCCCCGACCACCTCGAAATGAGGCAGCACCTCGAGCAATGCGCGAATACCTTCGCGCACCAAGGCATGGTCGTCTATCAGGGCGATTCGTATGGTGGCAGCGGTCATGAGTGCGTGCTCTTGTTGTTTTGGTTGCTTCAGTCGAGTGGGCTGGGGGGCGGTAACGGCAGCGTCACCATCAGTTCCGTCTGGCCAGGTTGCGATGTAAGGGCGAAGCGCCCGCCAAAATGTTCGACACGCTCGCGGATGTTGCGCAAGCCAATACCGCCAGTAAGGGTGTCGAAATGCCTGGGGCTGAAGCCGACGCCGTCATCACGAACCCGCAAACGCACCCGTTGCGCCCTGCCGTCGAGGCTAATGGCGACAGTGTTCGCCTGCGCGTGGCGCTCGATGTTGGTCAACGCTTCTTGCAGAATCCTGAACAGCGCCACCGCCATCCCATCGTTAAGCAGTGTATCGCCTAGGTCATTCTTGTAGTCGATCAACAGGCCGCTGCGTTGCTCGAACTCGGCGACCAGCTGACCAATCGCGGCGGGCAGGCCGAGGGTGTCGAGCAGCGAGGGATGCAGGTCATGAGAAATCCGCCGCACTTCGCCGATGGCACCCGCCAGCCGCTCGGTACCTTTTTGCAGCGTGTCCAGGCCCTGGTCATTGCCTGCGGCCAGTTCAAGGCTGGCCAGTTCGAACTGGAATTTGATCGAGACGAGCAGCTGGCTGATGCCGTCGTGCAGTTCGCGCGAGACCCGCGAGCGCTCCTCTTCCTGCAGGCTGACGATGCGCTGGGTGAGCAACTGCAGCTTGCGATCCGCCAGGCGATGCTCGCTGAGGTTCAGCGCCAGGCCGCCGGCGAATACCAGCAGCACCGCGACCAGGGCCAGGCCGGCAATCGCCAGCATGGTGGCATGGATGCCGTTGGTGGCTTCGTCATGCACTTGGGCAATCGCTTGGTCGACGTCTTCCAGGTAAATCCCTGTGCCAAGCATCCAGCCCCAACGCTCAAGCATGACCACATAGGCCAGCTTGTCGGTCACCTCGCCGGTCGAGGGTTTCTGCCAGGCGTAATGCTGGAAACCGTCACCGCTTTGTGCGCTTTGCATCAATGCTTGAATGACCAGCAAGCCGCGCGGGTCGGTCATGTCCCATAAATCCTTACCGACCAACTCGCCCTGGCGCGGGTGCATCAGGTTGCGCCCGTTGCTTTCGTAAACGAAGAAGTAACCGTCGCTGCCGAAGCTGATTCTGGCCAGCACCCCCAGCACCTGTTGTTTGATCTCGGCATCGTCGCGGCCGCTTTCGTACAGCGGCGAAATGATGCTCAGGGCCATCTCGACATAGTGTTTGAGCTCGGCGCGTTTGCTCGCCAGGATGCTGTTTTCGATCAGGCGCGCCTGTTGATCGCCCAGGCGCTGGTTCTGAAAAAACACCAGCACACACACCACCGCCACGGCCAACAGCAACGGCAGCACGCTGAGTGCGACTATCTTGTGTTTGAGTTGCATGGGTGACGTTATTCCAGAAAAAACACAGCAATCTAAATGCGGAATTGACGTACCAGGGCACCCAGGTTGTCACTGAGCTCGGCCAGACTGAGCGTGGTCTGCGCGCCCTGCTGGGTCTCGTCGGCGGCGCTGGCGATCTGCGCGTTCATACCGCTGATTGTAGCAATCAACTCACCGATGGCAGCTGAGCCGAGTGCCTGTTGAAAAGCTCAGACGCTTTCTCGACCAGGACTCTGGGATGCGGGCAGCGTTTCAAGATGGAATCAAATCGCACCGAGGCAATGCCAAGCACTTTTGCAGCCAAGCATTTCTTCCCAGTCGACTGGGCGAGCATGGAGCGGCTAGGCACCGTACAGCCCGAATCAGGTTTACAAACCTGCTCGATATCCTGCGAGTGGTAGAGAACTACGTGCTGAAAGGCGGCCAGGGCAAGAAAACCCCGGCGATGCGCCTTGGATAAGCCAAAGGCCCAGTGAAATACGAGGATCTCCTGTACTTCACCGGGTCTTTGTTTTTCAACCGTTTAAGTGAACGGCTCGCGGCGCGATGCCGACGTTTGTTATGGCTCGGGAATCAGCCACGGATATTGTAGATATCCTTCTCGTTGAACTCGGCATAGTCGTACAGGCGCTGCAGATAGGCCTTCTGCTGCTCCCACACCTTGGCGGCGACCGGGTCGGCGGCGGCGCTGGCGTCGACCACTTCGGCGGCCACTTCCTTGAGCTTGGCCAGCACGTCGTCCGGCAGGCGGCGCACTTCAACGCCTTCGCTCTTGAGCTGCTCCAGGGCTTCCATGTTCTTGCCGTTGTAATCGTCGAGCATGTCGCCGTTCACATCGCGGGCGGCGGCGCGGACGATGGCCTGCAGGTCGGCCGGCAGGGTTTCCCAGGCCTTGATATTGATGTCCAGTTCGAACAGTACGCTCGGCTCCTGCCAGCCCGGGGTGTAGTAGTACTTGGCCGCCTTGTGCAGGCCCAGGGCCTGGTCGTTGTACGGACCGATCCACTCGGTGGCGTCGATGGCACCGGTCTGCAGCGCGGTGAAGATCTCGCCGGCCGGCAGGTTGACCACGGTGCCGCCCATCTTGGTCAGCACTTCGCCGCCCAGGCCTGGGGTACGCATCTTCAGGCCCTTGAAGTCGTCGACGCTGTTGATTTCCTTGTTGAACCAGCCAGCGGTCTGCACACCGGTATTGCCGCAGGCCATCGGCAGCACGCCGAACGGCTTGTACACCTCTTCCCACAGCTGCATGCCGCCGCCACGGTGCAGCCAGGCGTTCATTTCCTGGGCGTTGGGGCCGAATGGCAGGGCGCAGAAGAACTGCGCGGCCGGCACCTTGCCTTTCCAGTAGTAAGGCGCGCCATGGCCCATTTCCGCGGTGCCACGGGACACTGCGTCGAATACTTCCAGCGCCGGTACCAGTTCGCCGGCGGCGTACACCTTGACCTTGAGGCGGCCGTTGCTCATTTCCTCAACCAGCTTGGCGAAGCGTTCGGCCCCCACGCCAACGCCGGGGAAGTTCTTCGGCCAGGAGGTGACCATTTTCCAGTTGAAGGTCTGCGCGCCCGCACCCTCTTGAGGCGTGGCAGCGGTTTCAGCCTTGTCTTTGCAGCCGGCCAAGGCCGTAGCTGCAAGGCCTACGCCCGCTGCTGCGAGAATTTGACGACGTTTCATGTAAAGGTTCCTTGTTGTTGTTAAGGGTCTGAGCACCGGGATCGCCAGCAATCAGCTAATACTGACTATCATAGGCATCAACATCGCTCAAGCGCAGTGACTACGTACGTAGTATTGCGAGTTGCGACGCTTTTACCCTGCCACCTAGAATCCCAGGCCCTCTTGGCTCATAACAATAAAGGATCTGCCATGACGACATCTCCTCCTCCGTTGCTGAGCATCGCGCGCCTTATCGACTCGATAAATGCCTGGCTCGGCAAGGCCTGCGCCTGGCTCACCCTGTTTCTGGTAATCGGTACCGCCATCGTCGTGGTCCTGCGCTACGGCTTCGGTATCGGCGCGACCGCCCTGCAGGAAGCGGTGCTCTATGCCCACGCGCTGGTGTTTATGGGTGCTGCGGCCTGGGTGCTGCAATGCAACGGCCATGTGCGCGTGGATATCTTCTATCAGAAGTTCAGCGGCCGTCGCCAGGCCCTGATCGATGGCCTCGGCACTCTGCTGTTCCTGCTGCCAGTGTGCCTGTTCCTCGGCTGGGCCAGCTGGGATTACGTCAGCAACTCCTGGGCGACCCTGGAGGGCTCCAGCGAATCGGGCGGCCTGAAGTTCGTCTATCTGCAGAAAAGCATCATCCTGGTGCTGGTGTTCAGCCTGGTCTTGCAAGGAATTGCCAACTTGATCAAATCCGCCTACATCCTGGCCGGTCGTCTCCCTGCTGTGGAGGTGAAACATGGTTGAGTTGATGGCGATTCTGCTGTTTATCAGCATCTGCGCGGCGCTGATGGCCGGCTACCCGGTGGCCTTCACCCTGGGCGGCGTGTCGCTGCTGTTTGCCGGTATCGGCATCCTCACCGGCACCTTCGATGGCGGCTACCTGAGCGCCCTGCCCAACCGCCTGTTCGGCATCATGAACAACCAGACCATGCTGGCGGTGCCGCTGTTCGTGTTTATGGGGGTGATGCTGGAGAAATCCCGGGTCGCCGAAGACCTGCTGGAGTCCATGTCGCGGCTGTTCGGCACCCTGCGCGGTGGCCTGGCGATCTCGGTGTGCGTGGTCGGCGCGCTGCTGGCAGCATCCACCGGTATCGTCGGGGCCACCGTGGTGACCATGGGCCTGCTGGCACTGCCGACCATGCTGCGCCGCGGTTACGACCCGGCCATCGCCACCGGCACCCTGGCCGCTACCGGCACCCTGGGGCAGATCATTCCGCCATCGATCGTGCTGGTATTGCTGGGCGACGTGATGTCCAGCGCTTACCAACAGGCGCAGTTGAAGATGGGCATCTTCTCGCCGAAGACCGTCTCGGTCGGTGACCTGTTCGTCGGTGCCCTGTTCCCCGGCCTGCTGCTGGTGGGCCTGTATATCCTCTATATCATCGGTGTAGCGATCTTCCAGCCGAAGAAGCTGCCGGCCCTGCCCCAGGAAGAACTCGGCCCGATCGAGTGGGGCAAACTGATCAATGCCCTGGTACCGCCGCTGCTGCTGATCGGCGCGGTGCTCGGCTCGATTCTCGCCGGTTACGCCACACCTACCGAGGCCGCCGCCCTGGGGGCCGTCGGTGCCATGGGGCTGGCCCTGTACAAAGGCAAGCTGGACTTCGGCCAGCTGCGCCAGGTGGCCTACGGCACCACCGAAATCAGCGCCATGGTGTTCCTGATCCTGATCGGTGCGTCGCTGTTTTCCCTGGTGTTCCGCGGCTTCGGCGGCGAAGCGATGATCGAGGACATCTTCGCCCAGCTGCCAGGCGGGGTGCTCGGCGCGTTCTTCCTGGTGATGGTGGTGATCTTCCTGCTCGGCTTTATCCTCGACTTTATCGAGATCACCTTCGTGGTGGTGCCGATTGTCGGCCCGGTATTGCTGGCCATGGGCCTGGATCCGGTATGGCTGGGGGTGATGATCGCCCTCAACCTGCAGACCTCCTTCCTTACCCCGCCGTTCGGCTTCGCCCTGTTCTACCTGCGTGGCGTCACCCCACCGTCGGTGCCCACCAGCACCATCTACAAAGGCGTGCTGCCGTTTATCCTGATCCAGATTGCCCTGCTGGTCATCGCCTACCAGTTCCCCGGGCTGATCACCTGGCTGCCGGAGCAGGTGTACGGCAAATAGGGCCAACACCCGCCCTGCTGGCAATGCTGTTTGCTTGACTGCTGTTCGCTTGAAAGAAAATGCCGCTTGCCCTCACCGGGCACGCGGCATTTTTTTGGCTTGGCGTCGCACTCCGGGCCTGCGCGGTCAGTTCAGGCGCATCCAGTACTTGCCGTCCTGATAGGTGAAGACCATGCCATCGCGGGTGATCTGCTGCAGGCGCAACTCGGCGCTCAGCCGGTCGCCCTCGCGCAGGCTGCGACCGCTGGCGCGGATAAAACGCAGGTTGCTGTCCGCCGAATAGACATGGGCATTGATACCCAGCTCGCGCAGTTGCCGCTGCACCGCACTGGGCAGGTTTTTCCAGTGTGCGACATCGCCCAGTTCGGCACCCTGGGGCGCGCTTTCATCCAGCTCGCGGCGCTGTGGAATCGGTACCCGCGGTGCCTCGATCGAGGCGGTCAATGCCGGAGGCGGGGCCGGTTGCGCGGCCACCCGCCCAACCCGCTCGGGCAACTGCAACTGCACCGGGGCGGGCTCGGATAGCGGCGGAGAGGGCTCCTCCAGCTGCACCCGCAGGCCCGCCACGTCCTGCAATTGCTGCAATCCCGGCACCTGGGCCGCTGGCTCGGGGACGGCGAGCACCTCGGCCACTACTGCTGCGGGCTGTGGCGCTGCAGTTGCCTCGGAGGCCTCCATGGCTACCGCCGTGGTGTCTTCGGCCAGCCACAGTTTGCCGGCAACAACCCACCCCAGCAGCACCAGAAGCGCGGCACTGACCAGCAGCGCCCACCAGCGCCAGAGCTGTTGCGCCACCACCGGGCGGTAGCTGCTCGCCAGTTCCTGGGGCGTATCGATATGCGGAATATCGCCGCGTCCGCGCTGGTTCTCCGACTGTTTCAACGCATTGAGGATATAGGACATCGCCTCACTCCCAGCCTGCTTCGGCAGTGCTCAGCAGCGGAACGCCCGGCTCGGTCAGGGCACTGAGCTGGATCAGGGTCTGCGGTCCGATCACCGCATCGGTGACCAGTTGGTAGTGGTGCTGAAAGGCCAACACCTGCAGCTGCAACGGCTCGTCATAGTGCTGACCCGGTTGCAGGGCCGCCGCACGCCCCTGCAGTTGCGCCAGACGCGCCTCCAGCCAAGGCACCACCGGGCTGCTGGCCTCCGGGCGGATCGGCTCGCGATAACCCGGCGGCATGCGCCAGAGCAGCAGCTGGCTGCCCTGCATGGCCAGGCGCAGTTCGTCCAGATCGACCCGCTGCAACTCGCCCGCCAGCTCCAGGGTGGCACTGGCGGCCGGGCCGTCGAGGGCCACCAGGGCGGCATGGAAGCTCTGCCCGCCGCGGTTGTGCAGGTTGATCACCGCCGGCAGGTTGAGCTTGAGCAACTCATCCAGATTGGCCACCTGCTGCAGGCAGCCCAGCCGGTGCAGACGGGCGAAACGGCAGACCACCGGGGCCCGGCGCGGGTCGAAGTCCAGCCCCCAGCGGCGGAACAGGCTCTGGTAGGCCAGCACTTCGGTGGCCGCCAGGTCCGTTGCGTCCGGCCACTGCCAGTCGGCCGGGTTGGCCAGCGCTGGCGGCGTGGCGACGACCTGGGCCTCGACGATTTCCGCCGGCGGCTCGGCCAGTGGCTCGGGCTCGGCAATGGCCTCGACGACTAGCGGGGGCGGCTGCGCCTGGCTGTCGCTCTGCACCAGCGGCGGCGGGGCCGGGCGCATCAGGGCCAGCAGCTCGCGCCCGCCGGGCAGGAGGAAGCCGGCCAGCAACAGGCCCATCAGCAGCAACGGCAGCAGTGCCCAGCGCCAGCGCGAAGGGCGACGTTCGGCCTGGCCGAGAATCTCCCTGGCGGCGCGGTTCAGCACCCACCAGTCGACCCGGTTGCAGCGCTCCACATAGGCACCGAGCAGGGCGCGGTCGCAGATGATATTGACCATCCGCGGCACCCCGCCGGTCAGCCGGTGCAGACGGCGCAGCGCCGCCCGGGTGAACAGCGGCGCGGCTCGCCCCCCCACCGCCAGTCGATGGGCGACATAGGCACTCAGCTCTTCGCGCGACAACGCCTTGAGGTGGTAACGCGCGGTGATGCGCTGGTTCAGCTGACGCAGCTCGGGGCGCGCCAGGGTCGCGAGCAGTTCCGGCTGGCCAATCAGGATGATCTGCAGCAGCTTCTGGCTACTGGTCTCCAGGTTGGTCAGCAGGCGGATCTGCTCCAGCACGTCGAAGCTGAGGTTCTGCGCCTCGTCGATGATCAATACGGTATTGATGCCGCGGGCATGGGACTCCAGCAGATGGGCGTTGAGGGCATCGATATAGCCCTTGATCCGATGACCGCTGTGTTGATAGCTGATTTTCAGCTCGTCGCAGATCGCCTCCAGCAACTCGGTGATGCTGTATTTGGGGTTGAGGATAAAGGCGACTTCGGCGCGCTCCGGCAACTGCTCCAGCAGGCAACGGCACACCGTGGTCTTGCCGGTGCCGACATCGCCGGTCAGCAGAACGAAGCCGCCGTTGCTGTTGATGCCGTAGAGCAGGCTGGCCAGGGCCTCGCGGTGCTGCTCGCTGAGGTACAGGTAGCGCGGGTTGGGCGCGATGGTGAAGGGCAGCTCGGAGAAACCGAAGTATTGGCTATACATGGCGTCGGACCTCGCAATCTACTGTGACTATAGAACCCCGGGCAGCAGTTTCCAGCGGTGCCGGGCAAGCCGCCGAACGGTATGTCCTTTCGTCGCCGAAGGCCCCAAATGTCAGGGCTGATCTACACTGCATTTAGAGCCGTAATAATAGAGATAAGAGTTTTTTCAAGGGCTTAACAGATGTCCGCCATAGCATGTCAAGTTTCTGACTCGCCGCGCAGAGCCTTGCTCCTTGATCTCTCCGGTGACGACAAGCTGCTTACCAACCTGCAGTTGCCCGACTGGGTACTGGATCGGGCGAGTAATGCCGAAAGCGCCTACGGCATGCTCAAGTTTCATAACTACCGAGTCGCCATTGCCCTGCTGCCGGAACTGCCGGACACCCACTACGAAGAGATCGAGGGCCTGCTCGATCGCGACGAGCACCTGGCCTGGGTCGCGCTGACCCAGCACAGCGCCCTGGAGAAGCAGGACTTCCGGCGACTGATCTACGAACACTTCTACGACTACTTTTCGCTGCCCCTGGACGGCACTCTGGAGCACCTCAAGCACGCCCTGGGGCATCTGGAGGGCATGTCGAAACTGCGCGATATGGAAGAAGAAAGCCTGCTGCCGGTGACCGAGTTCCAGATGGTCGGCGGCAGCAAGCAGTTCCTCGCCATCTTCGACCAGATCCGCCGGGTGGCCGGGGTCGAAGCCCCGGTGTTGATCCGCGGCGAGACCGGCGTGGGCAAGGAAATGATCGCCCGCGCCATCCACCAGCGCTCGCCGCAGTGCGATGGCCCCTTCGTCGCAGTCAACTGCGGGGCCCTGCCGGAAACCCTGATCCATGCCGAGCTGTTCGGTTACGAAAAGGGCTCCTTCACCGGGGCCTACAAGCGCAAGATCGGCCGCGTCGAGGCGGCGCAGAACGGCACCATCTTCCTCGACGAGATCGGCGACCTGCCGCCGCAGATGCAGGTCTACCTGCTGCGCTTTCTCGAACAGAAAACCATCGAACGCCTCGGCGGCAACCAGAGCATCCAGGTCAACGCCCGGGTCATCGCCGCCACCCACGTCAACCTGGAAGAGGCGGTGGCCGACGGGCGCTTTCGCGAAGACCTCTACTACCGGCTCAACGTGCTGAGCATCCTGGTGCCGCGCCTGGCCGACCGCGGCAACGATGTCGAGCTGCTGGCCCGCTACTTCCTGCACAAGTTCGGCAAGGAATACGGCACCAGCTCGCGCGGCTTCACCCGCCAGGCGGTGGGGGCCATGCTCAGCCACGGCTGGCCGGGCAACGTACGCGAAATGATCAACCGCATCCGCCGCGCCCTGGTGATGAGCGAAAACCGCATGATCACCCCCGCCGATCTGGGCCTGCAGGAATGCCAGACCCTGGACATGGTCATGCCCCTGGAAGAAGCCCGTGCCCATGCCGAGGAACTGGCGGTGCGCAGCTGCCTGAGCCATGCCATGAACAATGTGTCCAAGGCCGCCAAGCTGCTCGGCGTCTCGCGCGTGACCCTCTACCGCATGATGGACAAATATGGCGTGCGTTAACCGTCGTCGGCCCCCACACAACGCCCGCCCCTGCGAACTGAGGCCACGGCGGCGACAGTTGCCGGCTCAGCGCTGTCGACACCCGGGCGGCGGGCTGTAACGGCCGCTGAACAACTCCGCGGGCGCGGCCCCCGGCCTGCAAGCCACACCCCCGCTGAAATAGGCCCTCGCGGCGAGTGGCGCATTACCTGCATGTTTTCTCTTGCCTTGCGGAGAGAGTGCCATGCCCCCAGAGGGTCGTAGAGCCACCGACTTCCAGACGCCGGACAGAAGGACAAACGGCGTCAAGGAAACCATCGCCACGCCCCCTGAAAGCGGTGCGCTGCCCTTCCCGTTGTTCAGCGATACCCCCTTTATGAACTGGTACCTGCTGCACCGTAAATCCCGCCTGCTGGGCCAGTACCACCCCAGCTGCCAACCGCTGATCAAGCTGTGGGACGAGGCCAACGGCAGCTAGGGTCGTACCCAATAGGCAATGTCGCCGCATGCGGGAGAGGCTTTAGCCGCGATGCCCCCAGCAGCATCGCGCCTAAGCGGCCGTTGAAAACCACCTGCCAAGCCGAAGCGCCTCCAGCCCTTGCGACAAAGAGCGACAGATTATTTGTGTCGAAATCCTGGCCGCTCAGCCCCGCAGGAATGCGAACTCCGTCGCAAGCCCAACCCCCATAACGATAAACGGTTGTAAACCAAGCAAAATCCCGCCTTTTCGCGGGCAAGGCTCTGGCAAGCAGCCTGCAGCCGATATTGCAAAAAGTTCTAGATCGTTTTTCAACCAGAAAATCGGGTTTTATTCGTGTTTTGTATAAAAAACGAACAATGCAGGTGTTAATTTCTGCATCCGTTACAGCTGTACAGAAAACGAACAGATCGACTCTGGCAACTGTTACAGGAAACACCCCGCTGCATGGTGCAGTAAACAGTGAAGTTTTCCACCCAGGCCGCTGACGTTACAGCAGCCAGGGCGTTCGAGGGGCTTTAACCGGATGGCTGCGGTCATCCATGCAGTACTGCTTACAGAAAGCTCCTCTCCCGACAAAGGCATAACCAGGGCAACCTGGCGACGCAAAGTTACGGGCCCCCCCGGGGTTGCCGGACTGCCGAAGGAGACCTCCCTCATGGACAGCCGTGAAGAGGACTTTTCTGAACCTGTTTCAGGAGAACCTCATGCGCACGTCCATGTCTCGCTACGCCTTCGCCTTGGCACTTTTCGCCGCCGGCGGCCTCACCTACAGCGCCAACGCCGCTCAAGCCGCCAGCACTGACGGCCACGATCACGCCCACAGCGAACGGCAACCGGCCAGCAACAGCGCCGCCGCACGCCAGGCCGCGAGCCAGGAAACCCAGGCCCTGCTGACGCTGCACAAGCGCTGGCAAGCCGCCAGCGGCGCGGCGCGCGAGCAACTGCAGCGGCAACTGCTGGCCAAGGCCGAGGAGCGCCGCGCCCTGCTCGGCGAGCTGGCCGAACAGCATCCGGCCGAATTGCTGCAGATGACCATTCCCGAGGACAAGCAGCGCGGCATGCCCGCCGAAGTGCTGGCCAAGCTGGAACAGCGCCTGGACCTGGAAGGCGAGCTGGAAGTGATCTATGAAGACTACGAGGACGGCAGCAAACTGCGCCACCTGCTCAAGACCGCCTTCGGCGAGCGCTTCGAGCTGCGCTTCGCCGCGCGTAACAAGAACTGGCGCAGCGGCATGGCCGTGCGCGCCCAGGGCTGGCTGCTGGAGTCCGGCGATGCGCTGGGCAGCATCCAGGGCGACCTGCTACTCAGCGACGACGAACAGGGCCTGATGCTGGCCGACGGCGGTACCGGCAGCGGCACCCTGGCCTACGACATGCCCAACACCACCGGCGCGCAGCGCACCCTGGCGATCCTGGTCAACTTCCAGGACAAGCCGAGCGAGAAGCCCTGGACCACCAGCCAGGCCAACAGCCTGGTGTTCGGCGATGTCAGCAACTTCTTCAAGGAAAACTCCAGCCAGCAGACCTGGCTCACCGGCAGCGTTGCCGGCTGGTACACCATCCCGGTCAGCAGCACCGTGTGCGACGGCTTCGCCATCGAGAAATACGCCAAGCAGGCGGCCCAGGGCGGCGGTTTCAACCTGGCCAACTACGACCGCTTCGTCTACATCTTCCCGAAAAATGCCTGCGGCTATACCGGCATGGGCCAGGTCGGTGCCCTGCCCTCCAGCAGCTGGATCAACGGCAGCATGATCCTGCGCACCGTAGCCCATGAGCTGGGCCACAACCTGGGCCTGCACCACGCCCATGCCATGGACTGCGGCGACACCACCCTGGGCAGCAGCTGCGCCACCCAGGAATATGGTGACACCGTCGACATCATGGGTTACTCGGGCACCGTCGGGCACTTCAACCTGTTCAACAAGGAGCGTCTGGGCTGGCTGTCTAGCGGCAATCTGGTCACCGTCGGCAGCGCCGGCAGCTTCACCCTGCAGCCCAACAGCGTGCAGACCAGCCAGGCCAAGGGCCTGAAGATCGCCAAGGGCGTGGATGCCAGCGGCCAGCCCAGCTACTACTACGTGGAACTGCGCAAGCCGCTGGGTTTCGACGCGCAGATCACCGACCGTGGCGTAGTGGATGCGAGCAATATCTTCAACGGCGTGACCATCCGTCAGGCCAGCCCGAGCAACGGCAACAGCGGCTACCTGCTGGACATGACCGCCGGCAGCAACTTCGTCGACATGAAAGACGCCGCCCTGGTCGGCGGCCGCAGCTTCAGCGACCCGGCTGCGGGCCTGGCCATCACCACCGAATGGGTGGACGCCAGCCAGGCCCTGGTCAGCGTCGACTTCTCCGGCAGCACTGCGCCGACCTGCACCCGCAATGCGCCGAGCGTCAGCATGACGCCTGGACAGAGCACCTGGCTGGCCGCCGGCAGCAGCTTCGACTACAGCGTCAGCGTCACCAACAAGGACAGCGCCGGCTGTGCCGGCAGTAGCTTCAGCCTCAGCGCAGGCAAACCCAGCGGCTGGAGCACCAGCCTGCCCAGCAGCCTCAGCCTGGCCCCGGGTGCCAGCGCCAGCGTAACCCTGCGCGCCACCTCGCCGAGCAGCGCCGTCGATGGTTTCTACAGCATCAGTGCCAGCGCCAGCGCCAACACCAAGAGCGCCAGCGCCAGTGCCAGCTATGTGGTGGACAACCCAGTCAGCACCGGCAACAGCGCACCGCTGGCCAATGACGACAGCGTGCTGCTGGCCAGCATCGCCCCGGTCACCATCAATGTGCTGGGCAACGACAGCGACCCCGACGGCGATACCCTCAAGGTGGTGAGCGTCAGCCAGGGCAGCAAGGGCTCGGTCATCCTCAACAGCAACGGCAGCCTGACCTATAGCCCGGCCAAAGGCTTCAAGACCGGCGACCAGTTCAGTTACAGCATCAGCGACGGCAAACTGAGCGCCAGCGCCACCGTCTATATCAGCCTGCAAAGCAGCGGTTCGGATAGCACCGGCACCGGCGGCAAGGGCAAGAACAGCCGCTAGGCCGACAGCCGCCGGCGTGCCGGCGATCCCGGCACGCCCTGCTGCGCGGCCACGGGCGCGCCAACCGGGCACAAAAAAAGCGCAGGGCCAGGCCCTGCGCTTTATCGTTGCTACAGCACCCGGGTCGTCCCTGACGCCGGGCCTCCTTCAATCAGAAGGAGTTGTCGTTGGGCAAGTCGCAGCCCAGGTTGTTATCAATGTCGAGCGCCGTGGCCAGGGCCAGGATGGTATCCCGGTCCTTGGTGGCCAGCGCGGCGTTGACGTCGGCGATCACCGAAGCGGCCGAACGGGTGAAGTCCACGTCCGGGTGAGCCGCGTTGAGGATCGACGCCACAGCGGCGCGCAGAAGGATCTGCGCTGCACCGACCAGATTGTCACCACCTCCGTAGTTCAGCGCCTGCAGCAGGGTATTGCCGCCAAGCTGGTTGTTCAGCACGCCGTTAGGCAGGCTGAACACCGAACTGACAGTCTGGTTCGGACTGTAGCCGACCCAGCTACCTGTGCTGTTCTTCCAGAAGCCGGGGGTGCAGCCTTCCTCGCCGGGAGGTGGAGGCACGTCGCAGGTGGCACTGGCAGGACTGCTGGAGACCGGCGAGCTTTCCACGGCATCGCTGGCAGTGGCTACCACGGTGTTGGTCGAAGGTCCGGCCACGCCGGGATCGTAACTGCCGTTGTAGTTGGCCGATTCGCCCGGAGCCAGGTCGCCGATATTGAACACCACATCGTCCGAGGTATCCCCCGGGGTGCCGTTATCGTCGGTGACGATGACATTGAGCAAGGCCACATTGCCACTGTTGGTCACACTACCGTCGAACAGGATCGGCATGCCGAAGGCCGGTGCGTCGGTGCACTGCTTGGTGACGTCCAGAACCGGCTCGATATCCGCACTGCAAGTCGCGGAGGCGCTTTCCGAGATCGGTGTACCGGTCAGCAGGTCGCTACCGCTGGCGGTGACCATATCGGTCGAACTGCTACCGCTGGCACTGAAGCTGCCGCTGTAGTCGGCCGATGCGCCTGGAGCCAGGTCGATCGGGCCGAGGACGGTGACATCGTCGGAGGTATCGCCCGGGGTTCCGTTGTCATCCACTACGGTCACGCCGGTCAGCACCACATCACCGATGTTGGTTACCGTGCCGCCGAAGCTGACGTCGATGCCAGTACCGCCGGCATTGATATCCGCCGTGCAGACCTTGTCGATGGCGATGGCCGGGTTGGTATCGGCGGCGCAGCTGGCGCTGGCTTCGGCCTGTACCGGCGTATTGCTGAGTACATCGGTGCCGCTGGCCACCACCTTATCGGTGGAGCTGGTGGTGCCGAGTACGCCGAAGCCACCGTTGTAGTTGGCCGAGGCCCCGACATCCAGATTGCCGATCAGAATGGTCTGGTCATCGCTGGTATCGGCCGGCGTGCCGTTGTCATCCACCACGCTGACATCCTTCAGGGCCACGTTACCGGTATTGGTCACCGTACCCATAAAGCTGACATCGATACCATCACCGCCGGAATTCAGCGCCGCCGTACAGACCTTGGTCACTTCCAGCTCCGGTTCGAGATCAGGCGAGCAGCTGGCCTCGGCGGTTGCCGATACCGAGGTGCCGTTACGATGGCCGGTGGCCGTCACCACATCTGTGGCCGGAATGGCCGTGGTGTTGTAGTCGCCGGAGTAATCGGCACTTTCGCCGGCCGCCAGGGTGGCGGGTCCGAACACCACAACATCGTCGCTGGGGTCGGCAGTACCCATATCGTCGACCACGGTCACGTCATTCAGCGGCAAGGCACCGCTGTTGGTCACGGTACCGCTGAAGTTGACCAGGATGCTGTTGCCACCGTCTTCGCTGTCGACCGCGGCCACGCATTCCTTGGTCACGTCGATGGCGCAGACGTCGAAGTTGCCCAGCACGAAGTCCTTCAGCTGTGCGGTTTCCGAACGCGAGGAACGGGTTTCGGCAAGGAAGCTGCTAAAACAGGGCACATTGCCGCCCAGCAGCGCGCTGACGTTGATGCCGCCCTCGAAGAAGCTCTCCTTGGGCAGGCCGGCAAAACCGTTCTTCGCCGTGTAGGGCCAGGCCGGTGCGCCAGGCAGATCGCCGACGTTGGTGATGGCGCAGGCCAGCTTGTTGCCAGTGCCGTCACACTCGGCGTCGGCCGAGCTGAACAGCAGGCTCAGATTGGGCGCAGCCACGTTGCCTTGCTTCAGCGGATCCCATTCGTAGACCTTGATCTCCGGCACGGCGTTGGCCCCCTGCGGGTACTCCACCAGCACCAGCAGGTCGCCGCGCTTGCCGGCGGCGTCATCGCGGGCCGCATGCTGGCCGATAAATCTACCGTTGGGGTTCAGGCCCACTTCATCCTGGAAGAACCAGAAGCCGGCGAAGGCGTCACCGTTGTTGGCGAAGCGATCCAGACCGAAGTAGATGATCATGTCGCCAGCCTTGTGCAGCACCTCGCCGCCGCTCTCGACGTCGCTCGGGTTGATATAGGCCGCGGCATAGGCGTTGGTGATGTCGTTCTTGTCCGGCACGCTGCCGTTGGTATGCCGCCATTGGGTGATGTCGTTGACGTCCTTCGATCCGCCACCGGTATAGATGGACAAGGGTGCCGGGTCGGCGAGGATGCCGGTAAAGGCGACCGAACTGCCGGGCGGGCTGCTGTATAACCCATCCCAGTCGTCGCCGCCGCCACCGTTATCGACGGTGTTGCCATCCAGCTCGAACAGCCCCGGTGGATTGCCGTCCACGGCGTTGACCGCCGTGATCGTCACACCGCCCACCAGCAGCGCACTGAGCAGAACGCGCAGCAGTGTTTGCAGGAAGTTATTCGTGAACATTTTCTTGCTCCCAGACGTTGCTCCGGCAAGCGCTGCCGACTATCAACGTCAAGCCCCGTTGCCGCGGCTCGTTCGGGCACAGCCATAGCCACAAACGCCCTCGGTAACCAGGTAGTACTTGCACAGGGTTCCCGTTCGTCCTGATAGGTCATGGGGTTGGAACAGGAACCATCCGAAGACCAGGCGATCTTCTCGCCCACAGGATTCCAATTTTCGTGCCATTTAACTAAGTAACTGATCTATAAAGTTTTTCTAATTCTTATCGGGCGTTCGTCAGGGCCTGTTGAAACATCCTTGAGTATTCGCCGCCAAGGCTGTCCAGCAGCTGAAACAAGCGCCCCGGCGCAACGCCGGCAATCTGCGCGCAGGCCAGTGGCCACGCGCCTCTGCCGCTTCGAGGGAGGTCATAACGCTGTTCAGGAAGCGAAACAAAGCGGGGCTGAAACGTCGAAGGGGTGCCTGAGCACCCCTTCGGTATCGCTTGATGGCCCTGCCTCTGTCAGGGCCTCCTGGGTCGGATCAATTGCTGTCGGGTACCGGGCACAGCGGGCAGTCGGCGCTGACTGGGCCGGCGTCCACGTTATCGCCACCGAGCAGCGCCGTGCCGGTGGCGCTGGCGGTGTTGACGAAGGACAGACTGCTGGTCAGCTCAAGGCTATCGCCCGCCCCAAGGGACAGGCCGTCCGGCCGATAGGTTTGGCGGAAGGTCGCCGATACGCCCGGGTTCAGGGTGCCGCTGCACTGGTTAGGCGTGGCCGGCGGGCAGGTGAACAGCGTGCTGCCTTCCTCAACCAGTGCCTGGACCTGAGCGTCACTGACCGTGACTTCCAGGGCCACATCGCCGGTGTTTTCCACCATTATCACGTTGTCCACCTCGACCAGTACCACGCCGCCCTCGGCCACCAGGCGCACACCGGCATTCTCCGGATCACAGTCCTTGGTGATGCTCAGGCCGGGGGTTACGTCAGGCGAACAATCGACCACACTGGCGCTGTCGTTGACCTGGCTCTGGTCGAAGACATTGGTGCCGCTGGCCTCGATGGTGTTGCTATGGGCAAAGCCGCTGTCCGGCAGCTCGAAGCTGTAGAACACCAGGGCTCCCGGAGCCAGGGTGCCCGGCAGGTCGAAAGTACCGTCGCTGCCATCCAGGACGCCGTCGCCATTGTCCAGCCAGGCCGAAATGACCCCGGCATAGACGCTGTCGCTCAGGTTTACGCCTTCCAGCTTGACGTTACCGGTGTTCTCCACCGTGCCGGAGATGGTGCGGTCGACCTGGGTGCCCTCGCCGGCCACATTGGCGATGCAGGCCTTGGTTACCTCGATACCCGGGTTGCCGGTGGGCGGGCAGTTCGCGGAGGTCGCGGTATCCGTATCGATCAGCAGATTGGTGCCGGGGTCGTAGAACCTCATGGTCACGGTGTCAACGAACTCGGTGTTCTCGTCGTACTCGCTCAGGCTGTACTCGCCCTCGTAGACCACAGTCTGGCCACCGCCCAGGTTGAAGCTGGCCATAGCGCCCAAGGCCAGGCCGGCGATATTGGCTTCGCCATCGCAGCGGCCGTCGACCACGCCGCCGGCACTGCCGTCGACGCAGACCTTGGTAAACAGCGAACCGGCGACGCTGTCCTCCAGTTCGATATCCAGAGCCAGGCCGCCTGTGTTGCTGGCCTCACCCCAGAAGGTCACGGTCACGCTGTCGCCGTCGGTGCTGATCTCGGACTCGCAGAACTTGCTGACACTGGCACCGCAGGCGTCGAAGCCACCGAAGGCAAAGTCTTCCAGGCTGGCGGTTTCCGAACGGGAGGAACGGGTCTCTGCCAGGAAGGAGGAGATGCATGGGGTGCTGCCGAGCACGCCGGTCAGGTTGATGCCGCCCTCGAAGAAGGTCTGGGCCGGCATCAGGCTGTTGGCGTTACCGCCCTTGGGGCTGTAGTCCCAGGGCGGATTAGGCAGGGTCTCAAGATTGACCTTGGCGCAGGCCAGTTTGGCGATACCGCCGGTGTTGTCGCACTCGGCCTGGCTGGCGCTGTAGACCAGTGCCAGGTTGGGCGCGACGTTGGGCCCGCGTACCTGATTGGGGTCCCATTCGTAGACCTTGATCTCAGGTTTGGCCCCCGAGGCCTGGGGATACTCCACCAGCACCAGCACGTCGCCGGGCTCGTCGGCGGTGGCGGTGGCGGCCACATGGTTGCCGGTGAACTGGCCGCTGCTACCGGCACCGAGACCGACCGCGGGATCCTGGAAGAACCAGAAGCCGCCGAAGGTGTCGCCGCTATTGGCGAAACGGTCCATGCCGAAGTAGACGATCAGGTCGCCTTGCTCGTGGATGGCGACCGAGCCTGCGGTGCTGCAGTCCACCACCTGATTCTGCGTGGTGTTGTTGACGCAGACATCGGCCGGGGCGGTAAAGGCCGCAGCATAGGCGTTGGTGATATTGCTCTTGTCCGACACGCTGCCTTCCTTGAACCACCACTCGGAGACATCGTTGACGTCCTTGGAGCCGCCCTTCCAGAAGATGGTCTGGGGGGCTGGGTCCGGCAGCACGCCGGTAAAGGTGATCATATTGGCCGGAGCAGCACCGCTATGCAGGGCATCCCAGTCGGTGGGACCGCCGGCAGGGCTGTCGGCGGTGTTGCCTTCCAGCTCGAACAGCGCCAGGTCGTTGCTGCCTATGCCGTCCACGGCGCGAACCGTGGCCGTGGTGGCGATCCCTCCCATCAGCAGGGCGCTGAGTAGACAGCGCGGCAGAGCGCTGCGAAGTTTCTTAATGCGCATGATGACCCTCCATGCCCCAGTGGGCGCGCCAGTGGGGCGGAGAAACTCGTCGCGTGAAGTGCGGCGAAATACCTGGTTATTAGGCCCCCAGAAGTGTGCGGCTGAATGCCAGCCTTCGCCCTAGCGGGGTCCTGCTCCGGAGTACGCCTCGATCTCCTCGCAGAGTGGCTATCAATTACTGTGCCACCAGATTAAGTAACTGTTTTTAATGATTTTTTAATGGATGCACAGCAAGCGCAGGCACAACCTTGAAACAGTCCCCACAGGGCCGGAAGAAAAGCTGTACAGCTCGCGTGACAGGGCCTCTCGATTGTTTACAGCCATGCACCACGGCAACCTGACGACAGAGGGCGCGGGCCCGGATAACGGTTGCACAGGCTCGCCCGGCACGGGCAAAGCGCGAGGAAATTACCGGGGCTGTTACAGAGGGTAAGCCGGTCGGCGTTGCGCCAACCTGCGCGGTGCATCGGCCCCGTCGAACAGGGGCCGATGCGCTGCAGTCATGCCTGCTAGAGCTCGCGCGGTGGATTCTGCCGGGCGTCCTGGGGCAGGCTGATGCCCTTGAGCTTGTTGCGGTATTCCTGGGTGACGTCGCGCGCCTCGTCCAGAGTCGAGACCACACTGGGGGTGATCATCACCACCAGTTCGGTGCGGCTCAGGGACTTGCCCTGGCTACCGAAGGCCCAGCCCAGCACCGGGATATTGCGCAGGTAAGGCAGGCCCTCGTTGATCCGCCCGCTGTTCTCCTTGATCAAGCCGCCCAGCACCAGGGTTTCGCCGCTCAGCACCGATACGCTGGTGTTGATCCGCCGTTGGGTGATGGTCGGCGAGTCGATCCCCGAGGTGGTGGTGGCCTTGACGTCGTTGACCTCCTGGGTGATTTCCAGGGCGATCATGCCGCCGGCATTGATCCGCGGCTTGACCTCCAGCAGTACCCCGGTGTCGCGGAACTGGATGGTACTGGTGACCAGCGCCGAGGGGTCGCCGGGCTGGTTGATCACGCCGCTGGTATTGGTGGTTTCCGAGGTGCGCACCGGCACCTGATCGCCGACGCGGATGGTTGCGGTGCGGTTGTCCTGCACCATCAGGGTCGGTGAGGAGATCACGTTGATCTTCGAATCGGAAGCCAGCAGGTCGAGCAGCAGGCGCGCCCCGGCGGCGTCGAAGATGGCCAGGCCGCCGGTGGGCGTCAGGTCGGTCGGTGTGACCAGGGGGAAGCGGCCAAGGGTGCCGCGCACGTTCTTGCCGTCCAGGGTGCTGTTGAAGAACCACTGCAGGCCGTAACGCAGTTCGTCCTCCAGGGCCACCTCGACTATGGTGGCCTCCACCAGCACCTGCAGCGGCAGCACATCGAGCTTGCGGATCACCCGCAGCAGCTTGTCGTAATCACCAGGCGTGGCGAGCACCAGCAAGGCGTTGTTTTCCTCGTCGGCGATCACGCTCACCGCCCCCACCTCCAGGTTGCTGCCCTCCACCCCCAGCACGTTGAGGCTGGTCTCGAGGGGCAGCGCCTGTGGCGTCTCGCCCTCGACAAGCGGAGCCGGGTCCGGCCGGCGCACCGGCAGGGCCTGGCCTTCATCCTGGGGCTGGCTCTGCTTCTGGCCCTCGAGCAGGGCATTGAGCACTTCCGCCAGACGCGGGGCCTTACCGTTCTTCACCTGGTAGACGAACATGCTCGCGCCCTGGGCGCTCTCCGCACGGTCGAGGCGCTGTACCCAGGCGCGGGCGTCGTCCAGGTACTTGGCCTGGGGCGTAATGACCATCAGCGCGTTAAGCCGCTCGATCGGCAGAAAGCGCACCACCCCGGCCAGCGGCCCGCTGGCGGTGTCGCCGAAGATCGCATCCAGCTCGCCGAGCAGCACCCGGGCATCCACCTCCTGCAGGCGGAACAAGCCCACGGACATGCCGCGCAGCTGGTCGACGTCGAACACCCGCACGGTATCGCGGATATTGTTCAGCTCCTGCTGGTTGCCGGCCACCAGCAGCAGGTTGCGCGCCTCGTCCACCTGCAGCAGGCCCTTGTTGGGCCTGAGCGGTTCGAGGATCTTGTGCATCTCCGCCGCCGCGATATAGCGCAGCGGCACCACCAGCAACTGGTAGCCGCGCTGCCCCTGGGGGCTCAGGCGCGGCACCATGGCTCCCGCCGGAGCCGAGCCAACCGGTACCACTTCATACAGGCCGTGGCTGCGCACCAGCACCGCGCCATTGAGCTGCAGCAGGGTTTCGAGGATCGGCAGCAGGTCGTCGCGCTGCAACGGCCGGCTGGTCTGCAGGCTGACGCTGCCGCTGACATTCTTGTCCAGCACGTAATTGACCCTGAGGATCTCGCCGAGGACGATCTTGACCACCTCGGCGATCTCGATGTCCTGGAAGTTCAGGGTGATATCACCCTCGGCGGCGGGCGGGCTGTCCAGGCCCTGGCCCAGGTCGATCATGCTGCCGGAACCGCGGTAGAGTTCGGCGCTGCTCGGCGGGCGGGCCGCCACCGCGCTGCCTTCGAGGGCGAAGCGGCTGTCCAGTTCGGCCTTGGCCGCTGGCGTGCCGACCCGCACCTGGCGCTCGGGCGGCGGCTCCTGCTGCGGCTCCGCGCCCCAGGGGCGGTCGAACGTGGCGCGGTCACCGCCGGGCATCGTGGCGCAAGCGCCGAGCAGCAGGCAGGCCAGCGGCCAGATCCTGAAGTGTGTCGGATTGCTCATCGCGTACTCCTTATCACCCTTGTTCGGGCTTGGGTTCGGCGTTGTTGTTCTGGGTAGCGGGCACGGACTCGGCCGGGGCCGCGGGGGCCGCCTGGGGGTCCGCGGGCGCATCCGCGGCGGCGGGAAGCGTGCTGGCGGAGGCGGCACCGGGCTCGCGCAACAGCATCTGTACAGCGGTCTGATTGCGCAGCAACAGCACATGATCTTCGGCGATACGCTCCACGACCCATTCGTCTTCCAGACGCATGCCCACTTCCAGTTCCTGACGTTCGTCGCCCTGACGCTGGCTGAACAGCGCCACCTGGCGTTCGTTGCGCAGCACGATGCCGGCCAGACGCCAGGTTTCGCGCAGCTGGGTTTCGTCCAGGCTCTGCCCGCTGTCGTTGCTGAAACGCGGCGGCCGCCGGGTATTGCTGAACAGCGGACGCTCGAACATCTCGCTGAAGTCCTCCAGCGCCCGCGGCTGCAGGGTGGCGGGGTCGGGCAGCAATGCTTCCTCCGCCTGCAGCGCCAGAACAGGCAGCAGCACAAGCAGCCAGCAGCTGCGCAGCCGGCTCATGGCGCGGACCTGCGCGGCATAAAGGCAAGCACCTCGAAGGTCACATCCAGAGCCGGCAGCACCTGGCGCTCGGCGGCGCGATAGATGCGCTGCATATCCAGACGCGGATTGCTCAGCACCAGCAGGTTGTCCACCAGCAGCAACGGCCGGCTGTAGGCCAGGCCGTGGAGGATGCGCACCAGCTGTTCGGTCTCGCCGCGCATATGCACCTTGAGGGCGACGGCCGGCAACGGCGCGCTGGCGTCGTCGCGATTGAGGATCTGCGTGCTGATCACCTGCCCGCCGCTCTGGGCGATCAGCTGGCCGATGCGCTGCTGCAGTTCGGCGGCGGCCAGTGCCGGGCGGCTCTCGGGCAGATACAGCGGCTCGGCCGGATCATGCTCGCGCAGCTGCTGCAGGCGCGCCTGCTGTTCGGGCAGGTTGGCCGCCACCCGCTGGTAGACGCTGAGCTGGTTCTCCAGGCTGGCAATGCTGTCGCTGTCGTTGCGCCAGCGCTCGGCCAGCGGCAGGAGGATCACCAGCAACAACACCCCGAGCAGCGCGAACAGGATCAGCACGGCCAGCAGCTGGCGCAGACGCTGACTGTTCATGGCTGCTCCCCGGCCGGGCGATGCTCGGCCTGCAGGCTGAAACGGTCGCGCTGGGTGCGCGGGTTGTTGGTGATCGGCGAGACGAAGCTGACATTGTGCAGGTACTGCGAGCGTTCAAGCAGGCCGATCAGGCTGGAGGCCTCGGCCGATTCGCCTTCCAGGCGCACCCGCTGCTGGTTCACCTCGAAGCGGGTCAGCCAGGTGTGATCGGGCAGCAGCTGGGTCAGCTCGCTGAGCAGCAACAGGGTCTGGGTGGCGCGCAGCTGCTGCTCGGCGAGAAACGTCCGGCCGCTTTCCAGCTGCTGCAGTTCGCGCTGCACCGCCGCCGCGCGTTCGGCCTGGGCCTTGGGCTGCTGCAGTTGCTGCTGCAGGCGCTCGGCGCTGTACTGGCGTTGCTGCAACGGCAGCAGAATCAGGGCCGCCAGGCCGAGCAGCAGGAGTGTCCACTGCAGCCCCCGGCTGCTGCGCCAGCTGGCCCGCGCGCCGCGCCGGGAAGCCGGCAGCAGGTCGATCCAGCCGGCGCTGGCCTGCTCGCTGTCGTCCGCCACGCTCAGGCTGACCCGTCCGGGATGCACGTCCAGGCTGGCCAGTTGCGCCAGCAGCGGGTCGAGGTAGACCTTGGGTACCAGTTGCAGCTCCACCTGCAGGCGCTGCCGGTCGGCCTCGCGCTTGAGGATGCGATAGCCGAAATAGACCTGTTCACTGCTGAACGGGGTGTGCCGGTCCAGCTCGAAGCGCAGCACATTGCCCAGGCTGGCCTCGGTGGCCGCGGGCAGGCTGACGACCTTGCGCAGGCCGCGCTCGGCGGGCAGCCGCAGCACCACCTGGTCGGCCTTGGCGGCGCGGGCCTTGAGCGGGGCGGCGAGCATCGCGGGCAACTCGCCGCTGGCGTCGAAGGGCGCGCTGGCCAGCACTTCGGCGCTGGCATAGCTGCCGAAACGCAGCTGGCACTGGTTGCCGTCCAGTTCGATCAGCAGGGTCGCGCCGCGCTGACGCAGGCGCTGCAGCCAGGGCTCCGGCAGCAGGCCGATCAGCTCTTGCGTCCACCAGGTCCAGAAGCGCCTGGCATTGCTTCTGAGCACGTCAGCGGTTGTGCTCAGGCGAGTGAGCGGGAAGGAGAGCGCCATGCCAATGCCCTGTTGATCGCGGTCGCAACCATCGACCGGCTAGCACGCCCTCACTGCGACGGCATGCTATCCAGCACCCGAAACCCGGCGGTGACACCTTGCCCTTGGCGAACCAGCCATATCCGTTGACGCGATAGCAATCTGGCACCAGCCATTACTTCAATATCCACAGCATAGTTGAATCCTGCCGAGGTCAATGTCAGCAGATTGGGATCGACGCCGACCAGCATTGGCGGCGAAATTCCGTCGGCATAATTACGTCGGCGCACCTCGATATATTGCTCGATGCTCTCCGCCCCGAGCCCCGGCAATGCCTGCAGCACCAGGGGCGGAGCCATCAGCGGATTGACCTCGGCCTTGTTGCTGAGCAGGGTCAGGGCCGGGGCCACCCGGGCGTACAGGGCGGGACTCATGCCCAGCACCCGGCGCAGTTCATCCAGGCGCTCGAACGGCCGATTGGCCGGTGGCTTGAGCCCGGCGGCCAGGTACTCGTCGACCTCGGCACCCTGGGGGCGGCGTTCGTCATCTTCGTCACGCCAGTCGAGGATCGCCTCGCTCAGCGCCAGGGCCTCTTCGTCGCTCAGCTCGACGGCGAGGAACAGCCCGCGCAGCAGCTCGCCACCGGCCTCGTTGAGGTCGATCTTGCCCTGCTCGTCGAACATCGCGACCTTGATCTGCAAGCCGTCCAGCTCGAAGCTGCGCTCGCTGCCATCGGCCAGCCAGCCGGCGGTATTGGCCTGCATCAGGCTCCATTGCGCCCAGTTGACCCCGGCATCGGCGGCATGTGCCGCCGCTGCGGCGGTTCTGAGGTTGGCGGTCAGCTGCAGCTCGATGCGGCTGCTGGTGGACAGGTTGAGGCCGATCAGGGTCAACAGGGCCAGCAGCCAGAGCACGCCGACCAAGGCGACCCCGGCCTGCTCAGCGGGCCGGCACGATGGCATGACGGTTCTCCCGTGGGGCCACGGTCAGCGCCAGAGCGGGCAAGGCCGTCGTGGCGTCGCCGTGCAGGCTCAGCAACGGTGGCATCTCGGCCTGTTCCAGCCATTCGTCCAGCCAGCGCGCCTCGCCGTCGCGCGGGCGTTCCAGGTAGGCAAAGCGCAGCGGTTGCTCCAGCCCCTCGAGCAGCAATTCGGATTTGCCATCCAGGCCCAGGCTCTCTTCGAGCAGCGGCCAGTCCAGCGGCGCGCTCTCCTGAAAGGGCAGATAGCGCAACAGCAGCTGCCATTGCGCGGGCCCCGGCCCCAGCTCGGCGGGCTGCTGAACCAGTTGCAGCCAGTAGAGCTTGCCCTGCTCGCCCTGGCCCGGCAGCTGGGCACAGAAGATCAGGCCATCGGCGCGCCCCTGGAAGGCCAGCTGCAGCTGCCCGTCGGCCCCGCGCAGGCGTTGCAGCTGCGGGCTTTCCAGCAAGCGGCGGAGCAGGCGCTGGCTGAGGTAGCGCTGCTCGCCCTGCTGCAGCTGTCGGTCGACCGCCTCCCAGCTGCGGATGCCCAGTTGCAGGCCGCCGTAGGCCAGCAGGCTGAGCAGCAGGCTGAGGCCGATGGCCAGCAGCAGCTCCAGCAGGGTGAAGCCGCCGCTGCGCCGTATCCGGCTCATCGCGGCTCCTCCACCAGACGCAGGGTGCTGAGGGTCACCCGCTCGGCCGGGTTGCGCCCCCAGCTGACGCTGACCCGCACCAGTCGCGGCGTCACTCGATAGTCGATGCCGCCCTCCTGGTTGTCGAAGGTGAAACTGTCGATCTCGCTGCTCCAGCGATACGGCGGCTGCAGCGCGCCCTCCTCGCGGCCCTGGCTGTCGGCGCGCAAGTCGACCAGGGTCTGCGCCAGGCGCGACTCGGCCAGGAGCAAGGCGCTCTGATAATGCTCGGCGCTGCGCAGCGCGGCGAAGCTGGCGGAAAAGATGCGCAGCAGGATGCCCAGGCTGACGGCCAGGATCAGAAACGCCACCAGTACCTCCAGCAGGGTGAAGGCCCGGCAGCCGCGCGGTCGGCTAGTCATGCAACTGCACCCGGGCGGTCAGCCAGTCGACCTGGATCTCGAACTGGCGGCCGTCGGCGGCGCTCAGTCGGATCACCCCGCCCGAGGAGTGGCCCTGGGGATAGAAGCTGATCGCCTCGAGCGGCTCGTCCGCCTCACCCTGACTGCCGGGCTCCAGCTCCAGACGCAGGGTCGCCGGCAGGCGATGCAGCAGCTCGTCGGGGCTGAACCTGAGGCCGTGTTCCTGCTCGTCGAAACTGATCTGCACCGCCTGCTGGGAGAGGATCGCCCGGCTGCGCGCATAGCGCACCTGGGCCAGCAGCTCGCGGCTCTCGCTGCGCAGCTCGGCCGCCGGGATCATGCGCTGCAGGGCCGGCGTGACCAGGCCGACGGCCAGGCTGGCGATCACCAGCACCACCAGCAGTTCCAGCAGGGTAAAGCCGAGCGCGCCCTGGCCGGGGGCGCTATTCCCAGCTGCGCACGTCGCGGTTTTCACCCTCGCCCCCTTCGCGGTTGTCGGCCCCCAGGCTCCACAGGTCGAAGTCGCCAAACTGCCCCGGCGAGCGGTACTGATAGGGGTTGTTCCAGGGGTCGCTGCGGATCACGTTCTTCTTCAGGTAGGGGCCGTTCCAGTTCTCGGCATTGCGCGGCTTGCTGATCAGCGCTTCGAGGCCCTGCTCGGTACTCGGGTAGCTGCCCAGCTCCAGACGATAGAGGTCCAGCGCCGCCCCCAGCTCCTGAATCTGCAGCTGCGCGGCGCGGGTCTTGGAGCCGCCCAGCTGCTTGAACAGCTGAGGCCCGACCAGGCTCGCCATCAGCCCGAGAATGACCAGGACCACGAGGATCTCCAGCAGGGTGAAGCCCACCTGACGGGGGGCGTGGGGGACGCGTCGCGAGGAATGGTTCATGGGGGTCTCCGGTCAGATCGGGATTTCCGTGATGCTCATGATCGCCACCAGCACCGAGAGGATGATGCCGGCGATCATCAGGCCGAGGCCGACGATCAGCAGCGGTTCGAGGATGGCCAGCAGGCGCTGCATGGCCATTTCCACTTCGTGGTCATAGGTGTCGGCCACCTTGAGCAGCATTTCGTCGAGGTGGCCGGTCTCCTCGCCGACCTGGATCATCTGCATGGCCAGGGCCGGGAACAGCCCGGTTGCGAGCAATGGCGCGGCCAGCTGGCGGCCCTGTTTGAGGTTTTCCGTGGCGACCCCGACCTGCTCCGCCATCAGCAGGTTGCCGAGGGTCTGGCGGGCGATGCCGAGCGCCTGCAGCAGCGGTACGCCGCCCTTGAGCAGGGTGCCCAGGCTGCGGGTGAAACGCGCCGTCTCGATGCGCTGACGCAACCCGCCGAGCAGCGGCAGGCGCAGCATCAGACCGTCCCAGGCCTGGCGGTAGTGCGCCTGCCGGAGCAGCCGGCGCAGCAGCCAGAGCCCAGCGCAGATACCCAGCAGAAGCACCGCGCCATAACTGCGCAGGCTCTCCGCAATACCGATCACCAGCGCGGTCGACAGCGGCAGGCTGGCCCCCATGTCGTCAAACAGCTGGCGGAACTGCGGGATCACATAGGTGAGGATGATCAGCAGCGAGGCCACCGACACCAGCAGCAGAATCAACGGGTAGATCAGCGCCGACACCAGCTTGTCGCGCAGGGTCTTGCTGCGCTCCAGGTAATAGGCCAGGTTGCCCAGGCCGGCGGCCAGGTCGCCAGCGATTTCGGCGGCCTGGACCATGCTGATATAGAAGGTGGAAAACAGCCCCGGCCGCTCGGCGAGCACCCGCGACAGGCTGACGCCGCGGCGCACGCCCTCCTGGATCGGACCGATCAGCTGCTGCTGGCGGCTGTCGTCGCTGACCCGCAGCATGATTTCCAGGCCGCGATCCAGCGGCACCCCGGCCTGCAGCAGCGAGGCCAGCTGCTGGGTGAACTGCAACACCTGGCGCGGGCTCTGCGAACGCTGCAGCAGCTGGTTGACGTCGAGTTGCAGCAGGCCCTGCCAGCTGCGCCGGGTGGCGATCTCCAGGGGGATCAGGCCACGCCCGTGCAGCTGTTCGAGTACCGCCCGCTCGTCGGCCGCCTCCAGCTGCCCGTCCAGGGTCTCGCCGTTGTCCTTGACCGCGCGAAAGTGAAAGAGCGCCATCTCAGCCCTCCTGGGTGACACGCAGCACTTCTTCGATATTGGTGGTGCCGTCCAGCGCCTTCAGGCAGCCGTCCTCGTACATGCTCAGCATGCCTTCCTCGCGCGCCGCCTGGCGCAGGGTGCCGGCATCGGCATGCTGGAGGATCAGGCGACGGATGGCGTCGCTGAGGGTCAGCACCTCGATAATCGCGATGCGCCCGTGATAGCCGCTGCCATTGCAGGCCGGGCACCCCCGGGCACGGTACAGGGTCACCGGGGCCTCGCCGGCGAGGCGGTCGAGGCGCAGTTCGCGGAGCATTTCAGGCAATGGCTGGTAGGGCTCGCGACACTTCGTGCAGAGCATGCGCACCAGGCGCTGGGCCAGCACCGCGTTGAGGGTCGAGGTCAGCAGGTAGTCTTCGACGCCCATCTCCAGCAGGCGGGTGATGCTGCTCGGCGCGTCGTTGGTGTGCAGGGTGGAGAGCACCAGGTGGCCGGTCAGCGCCGACTGGATGCAGATGCGCGCGGTCTCCAGGTCGCGCATTTCGCCGACCATGATCACGTCCGGGTCCTGGCGCACGATGGAGCGCAGGGCCGTGGCGAAGGTCAGGCCGATGGCCGGCTTGACCTGGATCTGGTTGACCCCTTCGAGCTGGTATTCCACCGGGTCTTCCACGGTGATCAGCTTGCTCTCGCTGGTATTCAGGGTGTTCAGCGCGGTGTACAGGGTGGTGGTCTTGCCGCTGCCGGTGGGCCCGGTAACCAGCAGCACGCCATGGGGAATCTTCAGCACGCTCTGCAGGCGCTGCAACGGCTGGGCGCTGAAACCCAGGGCGGCGAAGTCGAGCACCACGCTCTCGCGGTTGAGCAGGCGCAGCACCACGCTTTCGCCGTGCATGGTCGGCACCGTGGAGACGCGGATATCGAGGTCGTTGCCCTGCACCCGCATCTCGATCCGGCCGTCCTGCGGCAGACGCCGTTCGGCGATATTCAGCCGCGCCATCAGCTTGATCCGCGAGATCACCGCCGGCGACAGCTGCACCGGCGGGGCCTCGGTTTCCTGCAGCACGCCGTCGACCCGGTAACGCACCTTGAGGCGGCTCTCGAAGGGTTCGACATGGATGTCCGAGGCGCGCAGCTCCACCGCGCGCTGGATGATCAGGTTGACCAGGCGGATCACCGGGGCCTCGCTGGCGCGGTCGCGCAGCTGCTCGACGTCCTCCACCTCATCCTCTGCGCTGGCCTCGACCCGCGAGAGGATGTCGCCCATCTGGCTCTGGCCCTGGCCATGCATGCGCTCGATGGCGGCGTCGATCTCCGAGCCGAGGGCCACCTGCGGGACGATCCGATAACCGGCCGCCAGGCTCAGCGCTTCGCGCACGAAACGGTCCTCGGGGTCGGCCATGGCCACCCGCAGCGCGCCGTCGCAGATATCCAGCGGCAGGGCCCGGCATTCCTTGAGAAAACGGTAGGACAGGCGCTCGGCCAGCAACGGGGTGTCGGGGAAGTCGGCCGCGGCCACCCGCGGCAAGCCCAGCAATTGCGACCACTGCTGGGCGATGTCCTGCTCGGAGACCAGGCCGAGGCGGCCCAGCAGGGTCGCCAGCGACAGGCCTTCGGCCTGCCCGGCCTGCATGCGCAGCACCCGGTTGTAGTCGGCAGTGGACAGACGGCCGGCCTTGACCAGCGCCAGCCCGAGGTCGGTAGGCGCGTCGACGGATTTGCCAGGTTCCGCGGCAAGCATGGGATTCCAGCCTCAGGCGCGGCCTAAAGCGCACAGTTCCGTTGCGCCCGGTTCACGCCTCGCACGATCCAGATTGATTTTCAGCATGCTTGACTATAGTCGCTGCCCTGTCCGGTTGCCGAAAGCCGCAACCGGCTATTCGCTGCGCAGTGCGTCCACCGGGTGCAGACGCGCGGCGCGGCGTGCCGGGGCGATGCCGGCGAGCAGCCCGATCAGCGCCGAGAGCAGCAGGGCCAGTAGCAGAAACCCCGGGGCCAGGCTAAGCGGCAGGCCGGGCAGGCTGAAATACAGCAGCGCCATCAGCAGCCCCATCAACAGCAGGCCGAGCAGCCCGCCGGCCAGGGACAACAGCGCCGCCTCGGCAAGAAACAGCCCCAGCACCTGCCGCGGCGTGGCCCCGATGGCGCGCAGCAGGCCGATCTCGGCGGTACGTTCGCCGACCGTGGTGGTCATGATGGTGAGAATGCCCACCGCCCCCACCAGCAGGCTGATACCGCCCAGGGCGGCGATGGCGATGGTCAGGGTGCCAAGGATGCGATCCAGGCTGGCGAGCATGTCGTCCTGGGTGGTCAGGCTGAAATCTTCCTCACCGTGGCGCTCGATCAGCAGCTGGCGAATCCGCTCGCTCAGCTGCTGCGAACCGATGCCGGCGGTGAACATCACATTGACCTCCATCAGGCCGTCGCGGTTGAACAGGCTCTGCGCCCAGTCCACCGGGATATAGGCGATATCGTCCAGGTCGAAGCCGAGCAGCTGACCCTTCTCCTCGATCACCCCGATCACCCGAAAGCGCATGCCGCCGACCCGCACCGGCTCGCCCAGGGGGTTGGCGCTGCCGAACAGTTCCTGGCGCAGCTTGTGCCCGAGCACAACATAGGGCGGCGAGCGGCCATCGCGGGCCGGCGGCAGAAACTGCCCCAGGGCCACCCGAAAGCGCCAGGCCTCGGCCAGCTGGTGGCCGCCGCCGATAATGTCGCTACGCCGGCTCATCACCCCGTACTGGATATCGCCGCTGCCCTGGATAAGCGGCACCACCGCCTCGACATGGGACAGACGCCCCAGGGCATCGCTATCGGCCAGGCTTAGCGGGCGCACGCTGCTGAGAATGCCGCCGAGACCACCGGTCTGGGTCTTGCCCGGATGGATGGCGATGATCCGCGTGCCGAACTGGGAGAAGTTATCCAGCACATACAGACGCAGTCCCTCGCCCATGGCGGTAAGCAGCGCCACCGCGGCAATGCCGATGGCCACTCCGAGCAGGGTCAGCAGGCTGCGCAACGGCCGGCTGACCAGGGTCGTGGCGGTCAGCCGCAGACCATCCTGCCAGCGCATCATGGCCGCGCCCTTATGCAGGGGTTATTGGTGCGCACGGCCTGGGCGGCCCCGCGACACCCTACCCCGGACAACGCGCTCAATCCGCCCACCCCGTAGGGTGCGCCGCGCGCACCATGACCGCTCACGCTCGCGCTCCCGGTGGCCGTAACGCCGCCAGCGGTTCCATTCGCGCCGCCTGGTTGGCCGGTAGCCAGGCGAACAGCAGCGCTGCCAGGCTGGCCAACAGCAGCGAACCAACCCGCGCCCAAACCGGCGTTTGCAGGGGAATCTCCCACAGCTGGCGGCCGAGCCAGAGCAGCGCCTCGCTCAGACCCAGGCCGATCAGGCCGCCGGCCACGGCCAGCAGCGCCGCCTCGCCGACGAACAGCAGGCGCACCTGTGCCGGGCGCGCGCCCAGGGCCTTGAGCAGGCCGATCTCGGCGGTGCGCTGGTTCACCGCGATCCAGGTCACGTTCATGATCAGGATGCCGGCCACCAGCAGGCTGATCGCGGCAATGCCGGCCAGGGCCAGGCCTAGGGCCCCGAGGATGCCGTCGAAGGCCGCCAGCATGCTGTCCTGGCTGATCAGGGTGACGTCGTCCTTGCCCTCGTGGCGGGCCTTGATGGTGTCGATAATCTGCCGCTTGCCGCTGGCGAGAAAGTGCGGCCCGCGCAGTTCGGCAAAGACCCGGAACAGGCCCTCGCGGTTGAACAGCACCTGGGCGCTGGCCACAGGAATAATCAGCATCTCGCCGAAATCCATCCCTAAGGATTCTCCGCGCTCGGACAGGATACCCACCACCCGGAAGCGCCGGTCGCCGGCGCGCAGCCACTGGCCCAGGGCCGGGGCGTTGCCGAACAGCTCGCGGCGCAGGGTCGCACCGATCACGCACACCGCTTCGGCCTGATCCAGCGCCAGCGCCGGCAGGATCTGCCCCTGGCCCACGCCGAGCTGGCGAATGGCGAAGAATTCGTGGCTGGTGCCGAGGGTAAAGGCCTCGCGCGAACGGTTGCCGACGCTGACCTCGACCTGCCCGGCCTGCAGCGGCGCGACCCGGCGTACGCTGGGCAGGCGGCCGATGGCTTCGGCATCGCCCAGGGTCAGGTCGCGGGTGGCCAGGCCGGTCAGGGGCGGCATGCCGCCGGTGGTTTCCTTGCGCCCCGGCAGGACGATCAGGGTGTTGCGCCCGAGCATGGAAAATTCGCCGATAACAAACTGCCGTGCGCCTTCGGCCAGACCCGTGAGCAGGTTCACCGCCACCACACCGATGGCCATGGCCAGCAGCAGCATCAGGCTGCGCGAGCGGTGCCCGCGCAGCGCCCCGAGCATCAGGCCGAGGGCGTCAGCCGCGCGCATCGCCCTGCTCCTGCTGCACATCCTCGATAATGCGCCCGTCGCGCATGCGCAGGCAGCGCCGGGCGCGGGCACCGAGGGCCGCGTCATGGGTGACGATCAGCAGGGTCAGGCCCTCGCCATTAAGCTCTTCGAGCAGCCGGATCACCTCGGCACCGGAATGGCTGTCGAGGTTGCCGGTGGGTTCGTCGGCCAGCAGCAGCGCCGGCTGCATGACCATGGCCCGGGCGATGGCGACGCGCTGACGCTGGCCACCGGACAACTCGGCCGGGCGATGGCGCACCCGGTCGCCGAGGTTCAGCCGCTCCACCAGGCGCGCGCTGCGGCGCTGGCGTTCGGCCGGCTCGATACCGGCCAGGAGCATCGGCAGTTCGATATTCTCCAGGGCGGTCAGGCGCGGGATCAAGTGGTAGGACTGGAACACGAAGCCGATATGGCGGCTGCGCAGTTCGGCCCGGCGTATCTCGTCCAGGCTCGCGGTGGCCTCGCCATTGAGCCAGTACTCGCCGCTGTCCGGTGCATCGAGCAGGCCGAGGATATTCAGCAGGGTCGACTTGCCCGAGCCGGACGGCCCCATCACCGCCAGGTATTCGCCGGGACTGACCTGCAGATCGACCACATCCAGGCCCTTGACCTGCTGATCGCCGAGGACGAAACAGCGGCTGACCGCGCTCAGGCGGATCATGGCCCGGCCTCGCCCTCGGGGACTACCGCCACGCCATCGCCCAGGCCGTCCTGCTCCAGGCTGGCGAGGATGCGGTCGCCTTCGCTGAGGCCCTCGAGCACCTCGGTCCAGCGCCAGTTGGCCAGGCCCAGGCGCAGTTCAACCTCGCGCAGCACCCCCGCCGCCGGGTCGTAACGCAGCACCCGGCTGCCCTCCAGCAGGCTTTCGGTGGCAATCCTCAGGGCCTCGGGGCGCTGCTGCAGAAGAATTTCCACATCGGCGCTGTAGCCCGTTAACAGGGCCAGTTCGGCCGGTACCGGGTCGAAGCGCACCTCAACATCGACGGTACGCGCCTGGCGCTCCAGGTCGCGCACAAAGGGCGCGATACGGCTGACCTGCCCCGCAAAATGCTCGCCGCGAAAGGCATCCAGGCTGATCCGCACCGGCATGCCCGGCTTGACCCGGGCGGCGTCCACCTCGTCGATCGGGGCTTCGACATACAGACAGCTGTCGTCGATCAGGTCCACCGCCGGCGGGGTCGGAATGCCCGGCGGCGAAGGGGTGACGAACTCGCCGACCTCACCATTGATCTCGGCGATGATCCCGGCGAACGGCGCGCGCAGGGTGGCCTGATCCAGCAACGCCTGCTGCAGGGTCAGGCTGGCCTCGGTTTCGCGGATCGCCACCGCCGCCCCGCTACAGGCCAGGGCGGACAGGCGCGCGCGGGTGGCGCTCTGGTCGACCCGGTCTTCGGCCACCAGCTGACGCGCCTGCAACTGCGCCAGGCGCAGGTGATCGCGGCGCTCCAGATCGGCCTGCAGGCAGCGCTGCTCGCGCTGGTTGCGCAGGCCCAGCAAGCGCTCCTCGACCTCGCGCAGGCGCGCCTGCAATTCGTCCTGGCGCAGGCGCATCAGCACCTCGCCGGCCGCCACCCGCTGACCCTCCTCGACCAGGCGCTGCTCGACCCGGCCGCCCTGATTAAAGGACAGCAGGGTGCGCCGGCAGGCCTTGAGCGTACCGGCACGGGTATTGGCCACCAGACTCTCCACCGGCCCGCGCGTCACCTCGACCAGGCGTACCGGCAACGGCTGCGGCCGATTCCACCACCACAGCCCGGCCGCCAATGCCAGCAGCAACGGCACGGCTATCCATGATCTGCCCATCAATCCCTCCACAAGTCGCTTTCAGCCTAGGCCAGGGGGAACCGCGCAACAATGCGCCAGGTCAGTAAACGGGACAGCAACGCCTGGCCTTTGCCGGCAGGGCGGTTCACACTTTCAGTCAACTGCACTATCAAGGAACGCAATCATGAGCGGAGCCCAATCGCGACCACAGGTCGAGCGGGTGGAAATCGACGAACTGCCCTGCTGGCGTGTGCGCACAGCCACGGCAGAACTGCTGGTGGCGCAACAGGGCGCGCAGATCCTCAGTTACCAGCGCCATGGCGAACGGCCGCTGATCTGGCTCAGCGAGCAGGCCGAATTCAAGCAGGGCCAGAGCGTGCGCGGCGGCGTGCCGCTGTGCTGGCCCTGGTTCGGTGACCTGCGGCGCAACCCCCAGGCGGTGCAGGCGCTGTATCAGGACGGCCCACTGGCCCCGGCCCATGGCCTGGTGCGCGGCCTCGACTGGCAGCTGCTGGGCATCGACAGCCAGGACGACGGCGTCAATCTGGAGTTCGTCTTCAACAGCCTTGAACAACCGCTGCCGAGCTGGCCCCATGCCGCCGAACTCAGGCTTGGCATCCGCCTGGACGAGCGCCTGCACCTGAGCCTGAGCAACCGCAACCTGGGCGACACGCCCCTGACCATCAGCCAGGCGCTGCACAGCTACTTCGCGGTTGGCGATATTCGCCAGGCCGAGGTCGAGGGCCTGCACGGCTGCCGCTATGTCGAAACCCTGGAAGACTGGCAGCAACGCCAGCAGAGCGGCGCGCTGGGCTTTGCCGGCGAGACCGACCGCATCTACCTAGACACTCCCGCGCAACTGAGCATTCGCGACCCGGCCTGGCAACGGCGGATTCAGCTGCACAGCAGCGGCTCCGGTTCGGCGGTGCTGTGGACCCCCTGGGTCGACAAGGCCCGCCGCCTGTCGCAGTTCGACGACGCGGCCTGGCCCGGCATGCTCTGCGTCGAACACGGCAATCTGCTCAATGACATGCTGGTGCTCGCCCCCGGTGCCGAGCACCAGCTCAACCTGAGCCTGTGGGCTGAGCCCCTGAGCCCCTGAGCCCCTGAGCGACTGACGCGCCCATTCGCCTCGCGAGCCCCTGCGGGCTCGCCAGCCAGGCATCGCGCGTTGCATATGCAGCCCGAACAAAACCACGGCTGGCTCACATAAATCAGCAATACAAGAGCAACTTCTGTGACGTGCCACTAGTTTGCCAGTAAGTGATTTCCTACATATATGGATTTATATCTCTTACAACTGCCGAACACTTATCCACTTGCCTATTAGTTCGCCCGATTAACAGGAACCATGGTTCCATTAATTATTCGATTAATACGCCTCTCTGTTACACATTTCACACTTTGGATGGTTGCCCACCCTGTCCCATGAGGCTAGGATGCCCACCTCACGAGGGATCTGCGCAAGTTGTTGCACATCCGAGTGCGCAAGAAGTTGCGCACTCGCGCTGTTTCAACATCACCGACCTGCACCAGGCCGGAACTCACAAAGTTGTACGCGCACACACATTGAGTCATGGAATGACCTATTCAAATAAACTCACCGCTCATTATTTAGAGCTGGCCAAACTCCCTATTGATAAAGGGAACTTTGCCGGCGCTGACGTGCGTTATTCCAGCGAATACGAAGTTCTCGAAAACGAGCTGGGCAAAGCCACCGCCCTGCACGAAACAGCGGCGATTGACTGGCAAAAGGTCCGCGAAAACAGCGAGATCTTGCTCAGCGCCCACTCCAAGGATCTGCGCGTTGCCGCCTGGCTGATATGGGGTCTTTACCAGCGCGAATCCTTCCCCGGTCTGCAGGCCGGTTTCAGCCTGCTGCACTACCTGTGCCTGAATCACTGGGCCGAGCTGCACCCCCGCAAGGCGCGCACCCGCGCCGCCGCCATCAGCTGGCTGATTCCACGCCTGGAGCAGGCGCTGGCCGAACACGTGCCGATTGGCGAGCAACTGGCGCTGTTCCGCAGCCTGGCCGAGCAGCTGCGCGCCCTGGAAGCCTGCCTGGCCGAGCACCTGGGCGAAGACGCGCCACTGCTGCTGCCGCTGTGCCGCCGCCTGGATGAGCTGGTCAAACGTGCCAGCCAGGGTCAGCCGGAGCCAGGTTCTGTCGGCGCGGCGATTGCCCAGGTCAAGCAGGCCGCCAGCCAGATGCTCACCCCTGGTGCCCCCATCGAAAGCGAAAAGGAAGCGCACAAGAGCCTGCGCAGCCTGCAAGACCAGGCCCGCCCTCTCTGCGCCTATTGGCTCAAGCAGAAAGCCAGTGACCTGCGCGCCCTGCGCCTGGCCCGCACCCTGCTCTGGCTGCCCATCGACAGCCTGCCGGAGCGCAACGCCGAACAGATCACCGCCCTGCGCGGCCTGCCTGCCGACAAGCTGGCCAGCTATCAGGAGCGCTACCAGAACGGTCAGTACGCCGATCTGCTGGTCGACCTGGAAGCCAGCATCGCCCGCGCGCCCTTCTGGCTCGACGGCCAGCACCTGGTCTGGCAATGCCTGCATGAGCTGGACGCCGAGCAGGCGATGCGTGAAGTGGAGATTCAACTGGCGCTGTTTCTGCAGCGCATGAACGGCCTGGAAGAACTGCGCTTCCACGACGGCAGCGCCTTCGCCGATGCCCAGACCCGCGCCTGGCTCAGCTCCCATGTCATGCCCCATCTGCAGGCCCCATCCAGCGCCAGCGCCCCGGTCGCCCACGACGGCGACAGCCAGCCGGCCTGGGATCTGGCTCTGCAGGACGTGCTGCCGAAGCTGCGCAAGGACGGCCTGAAATCCGCCGTGCAGCAACTCAAGCTCGGCCTGGCCAAGGCGCGCGGCGGCCGCGAACGCTTCTTCTGGCAACTGACCCTGGCGCGCCTGTGCTACAGCGCGAAGAAATACGAACTGGCCAAGACCCAACTCGAATCGCTGGACCAGACGCTACAGGCCACCGGCCTCGGCGACTGGGAACCCGATCTCGCCCTTGATGTACTGCGCATGCTGCACAGCTGCTGTGAGTTGCTGCCGCAGAACCATGCGGTGCGCGAACACAAGGAAGAGATCTACCGCAGGTTGTGCCACCTCGACCTCGAGGTGGTGCTGGAGTAGGCGCGCTCAGGCCAGGTGACGCCTCGTCGTCTGCCCTGAGCACGCCCCAAAGGCCCCCGGGCCATCAACGCAAAGGAGAAAAACCATGGCCAAAGAAGGCTCGGTAGCCCCCAAGGAACGCATCAACGTCACCTTCAA
>CAZOEC010000026.1:0-42236 GCA_964578635.1 uncultured Pseudomonas sp. | reverse complement strand
CACGGCGATCTGCCGCAGATCAGCTGGATGAAACTGCGCTGGTTGCGCTGGCTGGCCGAACGCGGCGAGTGGCAAACCTTCGTCAACCACTATGATCCGGCGCTGAACTTCACCGAGCTGGACTGCCTGTATGGCCAGTATCAGCTGAGCCACGGCATGCGCGCTGAGGGTTACGCCAGCGCAGAAAAACTCTGGCTGGTGGGTAAATCCCAACCCAATGCCTGCGATCCGCTGTTCGCACGCTGGGCAGCAGAAGGCCAACTCACCGAGCAGAAACGCTGGCAGCGCGCCAAGCTGGCGGCCGAGGCGCGCAACTATGGCCTGGTGACCCACCTGATCAAGACCATGCCGACCCTGGGCAGCCAGGGCAAGGCACTGCTGGACGTGGCGCAGAAACCTGAACTGCTCAAGCAAACCGCGCGCTTTACCCAGACCGACCCGGCCATGGCCGATGTGGTCGGCCTGGGCCTGCGCCGCCTGGCCCGCCAGGACCCCGAAGCGGCCCTGCGCCTGCTCGACAGCTATGCCGCGCGGATGAAGTTCTCCAGCGAAGAGCAAGTGGCCATCGCCCGTGAAATCGGCCTGACCCTGGCCAAGCGCTTCGACCCGCGTGCCCTGCAGGTCATGGCCAAGTACGACCCCGAGCTGCGCGACAACACCGTCAGCGAATGGCGCGCCCGCCTGCTGCTGCGCCTGGGCCGCTGGGATGAAGCCAACCAGCTGACCCGGCAGATGCCCGCCGAGCTGGGCAATACCAACCGCTGGCGCTACTGGCAGGCGCGCAGCCTGCAGCTGGCGCAACCCAACAGCCAGGAACCCAAGGCGCTGTACCAGGCCCTGGCCAAGGAACGGGATTTCTACGGCTTTATGGCCGCCGACCAGGTGCAAGCGCCCTACCAGCTGAACAACAAGCCGCTGGCCCTGAACCCGAAAACCGTGCAGAAAGTCCGCAATTCAGCGGCCATTCGCCGCGCCCTGGAGTTCCACGCCCGCGGCCAGATCGCCGATGGTCGCCGCGAGTGGTACAACGTCAGTCGCCTGTTCAGCCGCGACGAGATGGTCGCTCAGGCGCGCCTGGCCTATGAAATGGGCTGGTACTTCCCGGCCATCCGCACCATCAGCCAGGCGCAGTACTGGGACGACCTGGACGTGCGCTTCCCCATGGCCCACCGCGAACACCTGGTGCGCGAAGCGAAGAACCGCGATATCCATTCCAGCTGGGTATTTGCCGTCACCCGCCAGGAAAGCGCCTTTATGGCCGACGCCAAGTCCCACGCTGGGGCCATGGGCCTGATGCAGCTGATGCCAGCCACTGCCAAGGAAACCGCCAAACGCTTTGGCATTCCGCTGTCATCGCCGCAGCTGGCCTACCGCCCGGAAATCAATATCCAGCTGGGCGCGGCCTACCTGAGCCAGATCTACGGTCAGTTCAACGGCAACCGCGTGCTCGCCTCCGCCGCCTACAACGCCGGCCCCGGTCGCGTACGCCAGTGGCTACGTGGCGCGGATCATCTGTCGTATGACGTGTGGATCGAGAATATCCCGTTCGATGAGACCCGCCAGTACGTGCAGAACGTGCTGTCCTACTCGGTGATCTACGGCGAGAAGCTCAACGCGCCACAACCGCTGGTGGCCTGGCACGAGCGTTACTTCGATCAGTAGCGGCTAAACCCGCACGCTCAACAGCAGCTGTTGAGCGTGCATGGCCCGCCTACTCCAAGACCTGCACCGGCATATCCAGCGCCAGCGGCCCTTCGCCGCAAGCGATCAGGTTCTGCCCGAAGTACACCTCGCCCTCACGCTCACGGTAGGTTTTCAGGGTGGTCAGCGGCTCACGATCGGCGCTGCGCTCGCCGGTCTGCGGGTCGAGGGTGGTCATGATGCAGCGCGAGCAGCCCTTGACCACCCGCAACTCCAGCTCACCGATACGGATACGCTTCCAGCCGTCCTCGGCATAGGGCTCACTGCCGGTCACCACCAGGTTCGGGCGGAAGCGCAACATCTCCAGCGGCCGGCCGACCCGTGCCGACAGATCGTCGAGCGACGCCTGACCGATCAGCAACAGGGGGAAACCATCGGCAAAAGCCACCTTGTCGCCCACCTCGGCATAAGCGGTATCGACCTGCCGCGCATACGCAGCAGGCACCTGCACCAGGCGGCAGACGCGACCGAGCAACTGGCTCAGCCACAGCGCCGCGGCCTCCCCGGCATCGGGCACCTGCAGGCTGTCGCGCCAGATCGTGACGCCGCGCAGCTCGGCGCGCTGATTGGGCAGCGCCACCCTCAGCTCGGACATGCCCGGGGCATTGAGCAGCAGCTGCTCGGTGCCCTGCCAACGCGCCTGCAACTGGCTCATCTGCGGCAATAGGCGCTGGGTCAGGAAGCGCCCGGTCGCGGCATCGACTACCATCCAGCGACGGTCACCCACCACGCCCAGGGCATCCAGGTCAGTTTCTTTCAGGGATTCGCCCGCAGCAGACTTCAATGGATATCGGTACAACCCGGAGAGATACATGAACCCGCGCTCCTTCTGGCAAAACGCTCTTATACGAGTAACCCGTCGCGCCCACAAGCCAACCTTGGTGTTAGCCCTGGCTTGGCTGCTGGCTGCCTGCAGTGGCAGCCCGGCAGAAAACCTGGGCATCCATGACGGTCGCCTGACTCCCTGCCCGGACTCGCCCAACTGCGTCAACAGCCAGGCCAGCGACCCCAGGCACGCGATAGCCCCCTTGCCGCTCAAAGGCTCGGCACAAGCCACCCAGGAACTGCTCAAGCAACTGCTCGCCAGCGAGCCGCGGACGCGCCTGGTGGAGGAAAGCCCGGGTTATCTGCGCGCGGAATTCAGCAGCAAGCTGATGCGCTTTGTCGACGATGTGGAGTTTATGATCGGCGCGACCGCCGTCGATGTACGCTCGGCGTCACGCCTGGGCTATGCGGATTTCGACGTCAACCGCGAGCGTATCGAGCGGCTACGCCAGCGCCTCGGCGAGTAGCGCGCCTACGCCCGGCTTAGGCCTCCGGGTGCAGCAACGCCAAACGCTCGTGCACCACATCCACCAGCTTGTCCGGCTGGAACTTGGAGAGAAAGTTGTCGCAACCGACCTTTTTCACCATGGCCTCGTTAAAACTGCCGGACAGCGAGGTGTGCAGCACCACGTAGAGATCCTTGAGGCGCGGATCGTTGCGGATTTCGGTGGTCAGGCGATAACCGTCCATCTCCGGCATTTCCGCATCGGTGATCACCATCAGCAGTTTTTCATGCACATCAACCCCGGCATCGGCCCAGCTCTTCAGCAGATTAAGCGCGCGCAGGCCATCGCTGGCGGCGTGGCAACGGATATCCAGCTGCGCCATGGTGCCCTTGAGCTGACTCATGGCCACATTGGAGTCGTCCACCAGCAGCACTTCACGGCCCTTGGCATATTCCAGCAGCGGATCAGCGAGTTTTTCCGGGGACACCTTGGTACTCATCGGCGTGATTTCCGCCAGCACCTTTTCCACATCGATGACTTCGACGATCTGGTCTTCGACCTTGGTGATCGCGGTCAGGTAATGCTGGCGGCCAGCCCCGCCCGGCGGCGGCAGGATGGATTCCCAGTTGAGGTTGAGAATGCGCTCGACGCCGCCCACCAGAAACGCCTGCACCGAACGGTTGTACTCGGTAACGATGATGGTGCTGCGCTCATCGGGGACGATGGGACGCATGCCGATGGCCTGGGACAGATCGATCACCGGCAGGGTCTGCCCGCGCAGGTTGACCACCCCGCAGACAAACCGGTGACGCTGCGGCATCAGGGTCAGCTTGGGCATCTGCAGCACTTCCTGCACCTTGAACACGTTGATCGCAAACAACTGCCGACCCGCCAGGCGGAACATGAGAATTTCCAGGCGATTCTCACCCACCAGCTGGGTGCGTTGATTCACTGAGTCGAGAATGCCGGCCATCATGCGCTCCTGTTCACGTATCGGTTTAGCCTAGCTGAAATAGCCATGGCCTGATGTATCGGCCATCTGCCGCGCATCTGAAGGCAGATAGCGCGGTGCCATCATGCGACAAGCGCAGCGCCGAGGCCAGCCAGACGGCAGTTACCACTCGGCTTATTCCACCAGCAGCGGCGAGTCTTCCGGTAGATGCACGCGCAAGGCAGCTGGCATTGCCGCAAAACGCAGCTTGCGGCTTTCCATCGGCTCACCATCCAGGTTGAGATCCAACCCCTCCGGTGCCTCGACCTCCAGCCAGGGCAGCCGCGCGCTCAGGGCCACGCTCTGCAAGCCATTGATACCGCCAGACAGCAGCGTGCCCAGGGTGCCGACCACATCGGCCGCCGCCGGCACGATGCAGACATCCAGCAGGCCATCGTTGACCCGTGCCTGCGGGCACAGCACGTGCCCGCCGCCGGCCTGACGGCCATTGCCGATGCCGAGGGCGAGAAACTCGCCTTCCCACTGAAAATCCGGCCCGGTAAAGCGGCCAAACGACGACTGTACTTCGGCAAAGCGGGTCAGGCCCGTCAGAAAGTACGCCGCGCCCCCGAGTACACGCTTGAGATCTTCCGAGGTATTGGCAGTGACGTTGGAACCAAAACCGCCAGTGGCCATATTGAGAAACACCTGCCCGTCGACTTCACCCAGATCAATCGGCTGCGCGGGCGTATCCAGCAGCGCCAGGGCGATTCGCGGGTCAAGGCCAATCCCCGCCGCATGGGCAAAATCGTTGGCTGTGCCCAAGGGCAACAGCGCCAGGCTGGCCTTGGTTTTTGCCAGTGCCATGGCTTCGGCCACATCGCGCAGGGTGCCATCACCGCCGCCGGCGATCAGGGTCGGGTAACCGGCCTGCAACGCTTCATTGACCAGACGCTGGGCATCGCCAGCCTCCCAGGTAACCCGCACATCCAGCTGCCAGCCCTCTTCACGACGCTCCTGTACGGCAGCACGCACCTCGGCATTGAGGGCTTGCTTGCCATGCAGAATCAGCAGCGCTTTACGTTCTTGCATTCCCGGCATCCTTTTCGCGCCTTAGATAAAGGCTCGGCAACATGATGTGAGGCTGTACCCGCTTGCGACAGGCTCACTAAAACATCAAATAAACAGATTATTAAGCTCAATATTTACGTATTTTTAATCGCATTGATTTATTGGATCATCTGTTCATCGCCAATGAACACCGCCGCTGCAAGCCGGTGTTCCTCAATGAGGATACGCAGATGATCGAAGTACGCCCCTTCGCCGAGCTCGGCGGTGCCCATCACGGCTGGCTGAATGCCCGTCATCACTTTTCCTTTGCCGAATACTATGACCCGGCGCGCATGAGCTGGGGGCCATTACGGGTATGGAACGATGATGAAATCGCGCCGCACACGGGCTTTCCGACCCATCCGCACCGCGACATGGAAATCATCACCTATGTACGCCAAGGGGCCATCACCCACAAGGACAACCTGGGCAACCATGGTCGTACCGAAGCCGGTGATGTGCAGGTCATGAGCGCCGGAACCGGGATTGCCCACAGCGAATACAACCTGGAAGACACCACCACCAAGATCTTCCAGATCTGGATTCAGCCTAACCAGTCCGGCCTGCCGCCGTCCTGGGGGGCCAAGCCGTTCCCCAAGGGTGAACGCGCCGGAGCCTTTGTCACCCTGGCCAGCGGCTTTGCCGAAGACCAGGACGCCCTGTCGATCCGCAGCAATGCACGGATGGCCGCCGCCACCCTGCAAGCCGGCCAAAGCACCGAGTACCCGATTGGCGCTGTGCGCAGGGCTTATCTGGTGGCCGCCAGCGGGAGTATCGAGGTCAACGGCGTCAGCGCCCAGGCCCGTGATGGCGTAGCCGTCAGCGATGTCGAGGTGATTGGGGTGACCGCACTCGAAGACAGCGAAATCATCCTGGTGGATGTGGCGTAGAACGGGTTAAGCGCAGCCGACTGACAGGCTTACAGCTGCCAGACACTCAATGCGTCTGGTAGCTGGATCTGCCATCGCTCAACCCGGCTGCGGAGTGCTGGGTTGCGGCGGCTGGCTTCTGGGCAGCCAAACCGTGAACGCGGCCCCCTTGCCAAGCTCGCTGGCGACCTCCAGGCGGCCATGGTGTTTGGCCACAATGCTGTAAGACACCGACAGCCCAAGCCCGGTGCCCTGCCCCACGGGTTTGGTGGTAAAGAAAGGTTCGAACAACCGGGCCAGATGCTCCGGGGCAATGCCACTGCCACTATCGCGTACCCGCACAAACACCCAGTCCCCCTCGGTGCCGGTTTCCAGCCAGATGGTGCCCGGCTGCTCGATGGCATGGGCGGCATTGATGATCAGGTTCATAAACACCTGATTGAGCTGCGAACCCAGGCATTGCACCAAGGGCAACTCACCGTAGTTTTTCATCACCTCGGCTTTGAATTTGATCTCGTTCGAAATGACGTTGAGCGTGCTGTCGAGACCTTTGTGCAGGTCCGCCATCTGCCAATCGCCCGAGTCGATATGGGAGAAATCACGCAAGTCCTGAACAATCTGTTTGACCCGTTCCAACCCCTGGCGTGACTCGCGCAGCAGATCGACCATGTCCTTCTGCAGAAAGTCGTAGTCCAGGGTTTGCTCGGCCTGCTGCAGTTGCGTACGCAGTGTCGCATCCGGGTGCTGGGCCGCCGCGTCCTGATAGGTTTTGATCAGGCCAAACAGATCCTCCACATAACTGCTCAGGCTGCTGAAATTGGAGTAGACATAGCCCACCGGGTTATTGATCTCATGGGCCACACCCGCAGCCAACTGGCCGATAGCCGCCATTTTTTCCGATTGCAGCAGTTGCGCCTGAGCGTCTTCGAGTTTGCGAATCAGCCGTGCCTGCTCGCTTTTCTCCTCATTCAGCAATTGGTTGAGATGCTCCAGCTCCAATTGCTGCGCGGCGATATCGGTTGCATCGGAAATCGTCAGGCACACGTACTTGACCACCCCGGCCTCGATCACCGGCAAGAAGGTGCAGTTCTGGTACATCATCTCGGTCAAGCCGGTAATAGGTCGGCTGCCAGGGAAGTGGAACAGATGTGGACGTTGCTGCCAGGAGGTGAACGCAAGGTTCTGCAGGGCGAAAACCCCATCCATTTTCTTCTGCACCCACAGCCGCGGTAATTCCGGAAAGACCTCAAAGAGCACCAGTCCCCTGACCTCATCGCTGTCCTTGCCGCTGTGGATCGCCATAAAGTCGTTCCAGAATACGACCCGACATTGGCTGTCGAGCAAGAGCACACCGAGGTTGATGCTCTGTAATACCGCCAGCAACTCCGCGTGCAGCACTTCGTCTAGTGCAGAGGTCATCGCGCATCCTTATTCAGCTGATCCAGGCACTCTGAATGGCTGCCAGACGTTGCCCTCCATGGGTTACAGCGCTCCACAGAGGGTCGACGCTAGCCCGATAGACGCCTAAATATCGCTTAAAAGCTGATCTATCACCTCAATCACGGTGGCCGCCGTATCTTCGGTGATACAAACCAACAGGTCGCAATAGAAACTGTGGGTCGCAACCTCGAAATGGATTTCCAGCACCAGCGCCTGGTGACCACGCAGCTCCTGTTCTCCGAGCACGCTCTGCAGCGAACGCCCACGCGCCATCATCGAGGGCGAACCGTAGCTGACCTTGATATCGACCTGTTGCGCCAAACCATTGATACAGGCACCCGTGAGAATATTGGTCACGTCCAGCATCAACTCGTCCTGGGTGCTGTTCTTTTCCACATCCTCATAGCCCATCAAATCGGCTAACTGCTCGGCACCATTTTCACCAAAACACACCATCACCTCGCCACGCAGCCGCCCCAGGAAGGACTGACGAGTGATGATCGCCGGCTGGCCGGCAAGCATCAGTTGCTCCAGCAAACTGGCATTGGTTAACGCTACGGAGTGGATAAGTGGCACCGACAAGGTGACGAAAGTTTCGGTCAAACGCGCCAAACGGTCGGCAGCCTGCCCCATGGCCACGTTCATCAGCTCCTGCAGGGCATCACGCTGCTCTTCGTTCAGACTCGCCAGTTGGCTGCTCATCTAGATCAACCCTACGTCATACAGCGCCGCCTGCATGGCCTCGGGAGTGATCGGTTTCTTGATAAAGGCCGCCGCTCCGAGATTGCGCACACGCTGCTGGGCTTGCGGTTGGATATCGGCGCTGATGACGATAACTACCGCATTGGCATCCTCGCTTTTGAGGAGTTCCAGGGTGCGAAAACCATCCATCACCGGCATGGTCAAGTCGAGAAAGATCACCTCGGCGTGGCCGGCATGGTAAGCCGCCAACGCCTCTTCACCATTGGCGGCCTGGGTCACCACCACATCCAAACCCGCTGGCAGGGCCTTCATCACCAGTTTTCGTGACATGGCCGAATCGTCCACTATCAGAATTTTCAATCTGCACTCCTTTGACTTTTCTTATTGGTTTCGCGGCATAAGCCGCAACAGCCCCAACTCGACAAGCTGTGCCGCTGATTACCTGATGGTCGTGCCACTTCAACTTTAGACGAGCAAAACGTTTTCGGCCTGCATGATTGTGTGTCCCCGCTGACTCGGCTCACGCGGTTACACATGCGCAGTCAGAAACGCCCCGAAATCTGCTCAGGATGTCGCGAGCTAGAGCCAGACAAGGCACCATGCCAGCAGCAGATCGCAAACAGGCGCTCAGCGAACATTCGTGGCAGCGTGTCGGTGCAAAGCCTGGACGCGCTACGCCGGGTAGCCGGTGATCTTGCGAATGGTCTGATACAGCGGCTTAAGCTGCTTGTACATGCGCTGATAAACCTGGGTGTACAGCTGCTGATAGGTGCGCTGCGCTTCTGGATTGGGCGTAAACACGTCACCAACCCGGGTCATGGCCTTGATCGCTGTCGGGTAATCGGGATGCAAACCCAGACCCACCGCACAATTGATCGCCGCGCCCAGGCCGCTGGTTTCATACAGATGCGGACGCTCGGCAGGCAGGCCGAAGATATCGGCCGTCAGCTGCATCGCCGCGTCGCTCTGTGAGCCGCCACCGGAGACGCGCAGGCGGGTGATGCGAGTGCCCGAACGCTTCTCGATCTTCTCCTTGCCCTGACGCAGGGCATAGGCCAGCCCTTCCAGAATCGCCCGATAGATGTGCGCGCGGGTGTGTACATCGCCAAAGCCGATGATCGAACCCTTGGCCTCCAGCCCCGGTTCGCGGATACCCGGCGACCAGTAGGGTTGCAACATCAGGCCCATGGAGCCGGCCGGCACGCTGTTGACCAGCTCATCGAACAGCGCCTCGGGCTCGACACCCAGTTCCTTGGCCCGCTGCATCTCGCGCAGGCCGAACTCCTGCTTGAACCAGCTGACCATCCAGAAGCCGCGGTAGATCATCACCTCGGTATTGAAGTGATCAGGAATCGCCGAGGGGTATGGCGGAATCAGCGCAATGGTTTCCAGGTACTTGCTGCGGGTGGTGTTGATCGTCGCCGTAGTGCCGTAGGACAGACAGGCCGTCGTCGGTTCCACACCGCCCGCCCCCAGCACCTCACAGGCCTTGTCGGCACCGGCGGCAATCAGTGGCAGGCCTTCGGGAATACCGGTATGACGGCTGGCCGCTGCGCTGATATGACCCAGCAGCTCACCCGGCTTGCACAGCTCCGGCAACTGCTCACGGCGCACCGGCATGGCCTGCCATTTCCAATCACCCGGCTTGGCCCATTGCAGGCGCTTGTAGTCGAACGGCAGGTAGGCAACGCAGCTGGTCAGCGAATCGACAAACTTGCCGCACAGCCGGTGAGTAAGAAAACCCGAGAGCAGCAGCACCTTGTGGGTATTGGCCCAGATTTCCGGCTGGTTCTGCGCGATCCAGTTGACCTCGGCCTGGGCGCGAAAATGATCCACCGTGGCCTGCAAACCCGCGAGTTTGAACAGCCAGCCCCAGGGCCCTTTGATCCGCCCGTCGACCTTGGCCTGGCGTTGATCCAGCCAGAGCATCGCAGGGCGCAGCGGCTGGCCCTGCTGATCGACATTGATCAGGGTGCCACGCTGGGTGGTCAGCGACACGCCCTTGATCAGACTGCGGTCGATATCCACCTGCTGCCACAGCTGGGCGCAGGCCTGACCCAGGCTGGCCCAGTAATACTCGGGGTCCTGCTCGGCCCAACCGGGCTGCTTGGAGTAATAGGCCTCAAGCTCCACCTTGCCCTTGGCGAGCAGGTTGCCCTGAAGATCGAACAACAGCGCCCGGATGCTCTGGGTGCCATTGTCGATGGCCAGCAGATAGTTTTTATCGCTCAAGACATCATCCTTAGCGCTGTGCAAACTCTGTAGGGTGCGCCGTGCGCACCGCCTTTATCCCGGTACGCACGGCGCACCCTAGTGTTGTGGCAGGCTGTAGCAGCGCTGCCACAACCTCAGGTAATCCGCTTCTTCCTGCTGCCAGCGCGCATCACTCCAACCAAGGCGCGCCTGACACAACGCGCGGATACGCGGCAGTTCGGCAGCCGCGCCGCACGCCAGCAGCAGCCCCAGGCGGGTACGCCGCAGCAGCAGATCATCCAGATGCAGCACCAGTTCCTGCTCGGCCGCCCAGGCCAACTCGGCCCACAACGTGTTCGTGCCCGCCACCTGCTCAACGCCCAATTCCTCAAGCAGCGCCAGCAGCTGCGGCAGCGCCCGGCCATAACGGCCGATCAGGCGCTTCTGCTGGGCAGGGCTTAGGGTTGGCATCGGTTGACTGGGCACAGGTGCAAAGGTCGCCGCGCCTTGATCATCCACAGTACGTCCCACAAAAGGCGCACAGGCCCGCAGCACTTCCAGAGCCAATAGACGGAAAGTAGTCAGCTTGCCGCCAGCCAGGGTGACGCAGCCGGGCTCGACCCACAGCGCATGCTCACGCTTCTCATCCGAGGGCTTACGCCCTTCGCTGCCATCCGTGACCACCGGGCGCACGCCGGCCCAGGTCGACAGCACATCCGCCGCCTTGATCTGCGCCGCCGGGAACTGCTGGGCGCAGGCCGCCAGCAGATACTCCACTTCATCCGGGCTAATCCGCGCTTCTTCGGCCAGCGGTGCCGGGTGATCCAGATCCGTGGTGCCGATCACCGTCGCGCCTTCCCAGGGGAAGACAAATACCGGGCGCTTGTCCGCCGCGTGCATAAAGCTGAAAGCATGGGCCACCGGCAAGCGCCAGGCGGGCAGCAACAGATGGCTGCCACGCAGCGGCCGGATATGTTCCAGACCGGTTTTCCGGCGCAACTGATCAGCCCAGGCACCGGTGGCTTGAGCCACCACGCGGCAGTTGAATCGATACAACTTCCCGGTTTCGGCATCTTCGGCCAACAGGCCGCTGACCTGCCCGCCTTCGCGGCGCAGCTCCGCCACGCGCATGCAGTTGAGCGCCTCAGCGCCTTCTGCACGGGCCTCGCCCAGCACCCGCTGCACCAGCCGTGCATCGTCGGTCACCGCATCGAAAAACCGCGTACCACCCAGCAGGCCGTCTTCCTTCAGGCCCGGAGCCAGATAGCGCAGTTGCTGCAACGGGTAGTACAGATGGTTGCGCTTGCCGGCCAGGGCGTCATACACCGCCAGCAAGCTGCCAAATACCTTGGGGCCAGGAAAGCCGCCCTGATAATGGGCCATAAGAAAACTCAAGGGGTCGACCAGCCCCGGCGCTTCCTGCAGCAGGCGCTGGCGCTCGCGTACCGAATCGCGGGTCAGAGCAAACTGGCCCTTGGCGATATAACGCAGCCCGCCATGCACCATCTTCGAGGAACGGCTGGAGGTGCCCCAGGCGAAGTCACGCTGCTCCAGCAGCAGGCATTTCCAGCCGCGCCGCGCTGCTTCACGCAGAATCCCGGCACCGCTGATACCGCCACCCACGACTATCAAATCCCAATCGCGTGCGGCCAGCTCGGGCAAGGCCTGTTCGCGCCAGGCGGCGTTCCAGTTGTTCATCATCAATCCTGAATCAGCACGCCAGGTGCCAGGCGCTGCTCAGGGTCGAAATGCCCGGCCAGCGCCTTGAGCGTGGCCATGCCCAGTTCGCCCTTCTCCACCGGCAGGTAAGGCGCGTGATCGCGGCCGACGCCGTGCTGATGGCTGATGGTGCCGCGGTTGCCTGCGATGGTCAGGCTGGCGGCGTGCTTGAGCTTCTGCCAGCGCGCCATGGCCTCGGCATAGCTGCTACCGGGGCGGAATACGTAGGTGGTGTAGATGCTCGAACCTTGGTTGTAGACGTGGGACAGGTGGGTAAACACATGCACCTGCTCGCCCTCCTCGCTCAGGCCATTACGCAGGCTGGCCTCGACCTTGTTCAGCAGGCTGTCGACGTTGCTCCAGTCGGTGGCGGTTTCCAGGGTGTCCACAGCATAACCGGCGGCCCACAGGCCGTGGCGCAGGTAGGGAAAACGGAAGCGGTTCTCTGCCCACTTCTTGCCCAGCAGGGTGCCGGTAAACACACTGTCAAAGCCCTTCAGCAGCTTCTTCGCCTGTTTCAGCGAGGCGGCGTTCTGTGTGCGGCTACCGGTTACGCCGAAGGTCAGCATGCACTTGCCATCACGTGCGCCGCGCAGGGCCAGGTATTTCTCCAGCCAGGCGATCTGCTGCGGATGGCCAGCCAGGGCCAGCTGGGTCTTGGTTTCGATGGCGTTGGACAGACGCAGCATGGACAACGGCACGCGCGCCTGGGCCAGACTGCGAATGGCGCTCAGCGCCTGCTGCCAGTTGGGCAGGAACACCGCATAGAAATTCTCCTGCTCGGCCAGGCGGGTGATACGCACCTTGACCTCGGAAATGATGCCGAAGCGCCCTTCCGAACCCATAAGGATTTCACGCAGATCGGGGCCCGCGGCAGAGGCCGGGAAGGTTGGAATCTCCAGGGTGCCGGCGAAGGTCTCGACCTTGCCGCCAGCGAACAGCTGCTCGATGCGCCCGTAGCGCAGCGACTGCTGGCCGCTGGAACGACTGGCGACCCAACCGCCGAGGGTCGACAATTCCCAGGACTGCGGGAAATGGCCGAGGGTGTAGCCCTGGGCGCGCAACTGGCTTTCCACCTGCGGGCCAGTGGCACCGGGGCCGAAGGTGGCGATCAGGCTGTCGTGGTCGATCTCGATCAGCTTGCCCATGCGCTCAAGGGACAGGGTCAGCACCGGTTTACTGCCGGCCCGCGGGTTGATATGCCCGGCCACCGAGGTGCCGCCGCCGTAGGGAATCACAATCAGATCCTGCTGGCTGGCCCAGGCCAGCAACTCGCGGATCTGCGCGGCGCTCTCCGGATAAGCCACGCCGTCGGGGAACACGCCAAAATCGCCAGAACGCATCGCCAGCCAGTCCGGCAGGCTCTGGCCACGGGCATGGCGCACGCGGTCTTCGGCATTCAGACAGATCAGCGGATGAGCCTGCAGACGCGAGGCCGGCACCGTCGCCAGCACCTGCTCCAGGCTGGCATCGGCAAGCAGCTGGCCAGGGCCGACCAGTTCGGCGAGAAAAGCCTCGCCGTGGGCCGGCAGTTCCACCACTGTTGCTTCATCACCCCAGCCGTTCCAACGTCGCATCTGTGTCTCCCGGATATTTCAGTCACCTGCAATGGCTGCCTATACTAGCTGGCTGCTTCAGGGCGTCACTGTCGTATCGAGCCAGGCGTTATCGCCAATCAAGACATTCAGAATATGCACTCAGAATAAGAACAACTTATGGAAAACCTCGGCTACACCTCAGTCCCCGCCCTGCTCAAATACCTGCGCCATGCCGAACAGCTGGGTCTGGATATCGATCAGGCGCTAACGGCGGCCGGCATCAAGGCCGAGGACCTGGCCGACAACGGCAAGCGCATCCCCAGCGAAACCCATGAGCGCCTGCTCGCGCATTTGCTGCGCGCCTCCAATGACCCGCTGTTCGGCCTGCACTGCGCGCGCTTTGTGCAGCCAGGCTCCTGGAGCGTGCTGGGCTATATCACCATGAACTGCGCAACCCTCGGTGAGGCCATGAGCCGCATCGTGCCCTACGAAAAACTGGTGGGCGATATGGGCGTCAGCCGGGTCGAGGCCGGCGCAGGCCACGTCAAGATGATCTGGACCTGCCGCCACCAGGCCGAACCGATCCGCCGCCATCTGGTGGAGAACGTGCTGGCCTCCTGGTTGCTGTATGCCCGCTGGATCGCCGATATGGACCGCTCGCCCGAGGAAGTCTGGTTCGAGCATGCCCAGCCTGAAGGTACCGAGCTGGCCGAGTATCAGGCGATTTTCGGTTGCCCGATTCGCTTCGAGCAAAGCTGCAACGCGCTGATCGTGCCGCTGGAATACCTCGGCGTGCCGCTGCGCCAGGCCGACGCCAACCTGCTGCGCACCCTGGAAGAACACGCCCTGACCCTGATGGCCGGGCTGGACGACAACGAGCCGCTGCCGCAACGGGTAAAGAACGCCCTGCGTCTGCTGCTCAAGGATGGCTTGCCACGCAAGGAACGGGTGGCGGAGAAATTCAATATGACGGTGCGCACCCTGCAGCGCCACCTGCAACTGGCCGGCACAAGCTACCAACAGATTCTCGATGAACTGCGCCAGGAGCTTGCCGAACACTATTTGCTGCGCAGCGACCTGGCGATTCAGGATATAGCCAGCTACCTGGGCTTTACCGAGTCGCGCTCCTTCCACCGCAGCTTCAAGACCTGGACCGGGCAGACCCCGGGGGAATTCCGCGAAAGCCAACGCAAAGCCTAACGGCGCTAGCCGAGAATCTCGCTGAGCGGGATAAACCTCAGGCTATCGCCCTCGCTCAAGGTGGTGTTCTCCAGCACCTCGGCAAAACCCTCGGCCCAGGCAGCACTGCGCAGCACCCCGGAGCTCTGATTCGGGTAAGGCACCACCCGACCATTCTCCAGGCGCGCACGCAGGTATTCGCGGCGCTTACCTGGCTTGCTCCAGACAAAACCGGCCGGCATCGGAAAGCCCAACGGCTCGACCCGCTGCACGCCCAGGCGACGCAGCAGATACGGCCTTGCGAGCAGGCCAAAGGTCACCAGGGTCGAGGCCGGATTGCCCGGCAGGCCGATCACCGGCACACCACGAAACTGCCCGCAGGTCAGTGGTTTTCCTGGTTTGATTGCCAGTTTCCACAGTGCCAACTCGCCCTCTTCACGCAGGGCCACGCCGAGAAAATCCGCCTCGCCCACCGACACACCGCCGGTCGACAGAATCAGATCGACGTCGCTCAGCGCACCCAGCGCCGCACGGGTCAGCTCCAGGTCATCGAGCAGAATGCCGCCATCCACCACCTCGCAGCCCAGGCGCTGCAGCCAGGCAATCAGCAAGCAGCGGTTGCTGTTGTAGATCTGCCCGGGGCCGAGCGGCTGACCGGGTTCAACCAACTCATCGCCAGTCGACAGCACGGCCACCCGCGGCCGCCGGCGTACCGTCAATTCGGCGCAACCCAGGGACGCTGCCAGCCCCAGTTCAATCGGGCCCAAACGAGTGCCCACCGGCAATACGGAATCTCCGATACGGGTTTCCTGACCCTGGGCGCGCACGTTCTGCCCCAGTTTGAGCGGCTCGCTGAAGGCGACGCGGCCATCCTCGCCGAGCACGGCGTTTTCCTGCATTTCCACGCTATCGGCACCGGCCGGCAGCGGTGCGCCGGTAAAGATCCGCGCGCAGGTGCCGGGCTGCAAAGGCGCAGGCGCACTACCGGCCTGGATACGCTGACTGACGACCAGCGGGTCGCCATTCCAATCGGCCAGGCGCAGGGCATAACCGTCCATGGCGCTGTTGGCCCAGGGCGGCAGATCCAGGGTGGCGATCAGTGGTTCGGCCAGCACCCGGCCAGCCGCGTCACTCAGGTTGACCCGCTCGGTTTCAACAATGGCGCTGGCCTCGGCCTGCGCCAGCAAACGCGCCAGCGCGGCCTCAACGGGCATCAGCCCAGGCTGGTCACAGCCGCTCATCCACGGCTCTCGCAGGCGGCCACCGCTTTGAGATGGGGAACGAAATTGCACGGGCGATGACGGTTATCCAACTGCTCGCCGAGGATGCCATCCCAGGCGGTGCGACAGGCGTTGGTCGAGCCCGGCAGGCAGCACACCAGGGTGCCATTGGCCAGGCCAGCCAGAGCGCGGGACTGCACGGTCGAGGTGCCGATATCCGCCACGGAAATCTGCCGGAACAGCTCGCCAAAACCATCGACCTGTTTGTCCAGCAAACAGCTCACCGCTTCCGGGGTACTGTCGCGGCCGGTGAAGCCGGTACCGCCGGTAATCAGCACCACCTGTACCTGATCTTCGGCAATCCAGGTGGCGACCTGGGCGCGGATCTTGTACAGATCGTCCTTGAGCAAAACCCTGGCGGCGAGCTGGTGACCGGCGGCCTGCAGGCGGTCGACAAACAGCTGGCCGGAGGTATCGGTTTCCAGGTTGCGGGTGTCGCTGACAGTCAACACCGCGATATTCAAGGGCACGAAATGTGCCTCGGCCTTGTGGTTCATGGCAGGCTTCCAGTTATGGGCGATAATGCTCGCCGTTATATCACAGGCCCATACCCGGAGGCTCCGTCATGCCCGCTCCCGTTACCCTGCCCAGCTGTTCCGTCCTCTTGCTGGCCGGCGGCCGCGGGCAACGCATGGGCGGTGCCGACAAGGGCCTGATCGACTGGCAAGGCCGCCCGCTGATTGCCTGGCTGCACGAGCTGGTGCGACCGCTGACCGACGATCTGCTTATCTCCTGCAACCGCAATGCCGAGCGCTACGCCCCCTACGCCGACCGCCTGATCGAGGATGACGACAAGGACTTTCCGGGCCCCTTGGCGGGTATCCGCGCCGGCCTCAAGGTGGCCCGCCACCCCTGGCTGCTGGTACTGCCCTGCGATGCCCCCAGAATCGACCGGGAACTGCTGCTGGCCCTGCTCAGCCAAGCGGGCGAACAGCCGGTGGTGGTACGCCAGGGGGGCTATCTGGAGCCACTGTTCAGCCTGATCCCCAGCGCACTTTCCCCGGCCCTGGAGCAGGCCTGGCAAGCCGGCGAACGCAGCCCGCAGCGCTGGCTGCGCAGCCTCGCCATAGCGGCGGTCGATTGCCCGGCAGACGATCCGCGTCTGGCCAACCTGAACACGCCTGAATTACTTGAATCCGCGCGCCGCAGTTGATGTATAAGCCTCGCTAGGGAACTTGGCCGACCAGGTCTCGTCTCACGAATGTGCAAAGCCCTATTAACCAAGGAGATTCACATGACACTGCGCACTGTTCCGGCACTAATGCTCGCCCTCGGCCTGGCCACTCTGGCGGGTTGTGCATCGCCTTCGGTGATCACTCTGAACGATGGCCGCGAAATCCAGACAGTCGATGCTCCCGACTACGATTCCACCTCCGGCTTCTACGAGTTTGAACAACTCGACGGCAAACGCGCCAAGGTCAACAAGGACCAGGTTCGTACGGTCAAGGAACTGTAATTAGCGGCTGCATTCAGGCGTGCCTATGCCGTTATGGCGTGCCGCCTGATCGCCGCAGAGCCCTCGACGGCTCAAAAAAACCGCGCCTAACCCCTTGTGCAGCAAAACTTTTTGAGTACAATCTCGAATTATTCGGAGTGTAGCGCAGCTTGGTAGCGCGTCTCGTTCGGGACGAGAAGGTCGCAGGTTCGAATCCTGTCTCTCCGACCAGTTCCCAGTTCTTTCCAGCGTGCGATACGCAGTCAGAACACACAAAAAAGCCCGCAGATAGCGGGCTTTTTTGTGGCCGCTGGAAAGCTAGCTCAGGCTGGAAAAGGCACGTACGAGAGCTTTGCTCAGGTCGACGGTGGAGAACTTGGTCAGTACATCATTGGCTCCCACCGCCCGGGCTTTTTCGGTGTTCATGGTGCTGTCCAGCGAGGTGTGCAGCAGCACATAGGTCTGGCCGATATCCGCCTGCTTGCGGATCGCGCGCACCAGATCGTAGCCATCCATCTCCGGCATCTCGATATCCGAAACCAGCACCTCGATCGGCCGCCCCGCCTCGTGCTCGGCCAGCAACAACTGCAGCGCACTGGCGGCGCTTCTGACCATCTGGCAGTCCAGCTCCAGCTTGCGCAGGGTGATCATGCTTTGCTGCAGGGCCACATGGGAGTCGTCCACGACCAGTACTCGACGCCCCCTGAGCAGATTGCGCTCGGCCTCCGACAGCAGTTGTTCATCAAGTTCCTCGACAACCGCCGGGGCCAGTTCGTGCAGCACCTTCTCGATATCGAGAATCTGTACGATCTTGCCGTCGATCTGGGTCACCCCGGTGATAAACGCCTTGCTCCCGGAGCCGGCGGGTGGTGGACGCACATCACGGGTCGAGCACTGGACGATACGTTCGACACTCTGCACATGCAGGCCCTGACGCGAGCGGCTGAGTTCGGTGACGATCAGGCAGCCATCGCGGCTGTCGCTGACGCCCTGCTCGCCGATTGCCCGGGCCAGGTCGATCACGGTCAAGGCCGAGCCGCGCAAGGTCGCTACCCCACGCACATGGGGGTGGCGACTGGGAAGTTTGGTCAAGACCGGACAGGGAATGATTTCCTGAACCTTGAGCAGGTTGATTCCCAACAAGCGGCCACTGTGCAGCCGAAACAACAGCAGCGACAAGGCATCCCCCAGCACCATGCTCATGCTTCTTTATCCTTTGACTATGAGTTATCAAGCACTTGGAACAGGCAGGCTCAGCGCAGAAATTCGACGATCTGTTCGGCTTCGAATGGCCAGTTCAACTCGGCACCGGTGTCGCTACGGCGCAGCACCGGGATGCGCAACGCGTAGTGTTCGACCCAGTCCGGGTGCTCGACGATATCGACCAGCTCGACCAGCAAGCCGTGCTCGACGAACGGCATCAGTAACGCCTCCGCCACCTCACACAGGTGGCAGCCAAGGGTACCGAACAATTGACATTCCGGAAGCATCTGCACGCCTCGATCATTCACTGAGGGCTCAGTCTAGCACTGCCCGCACGGCCATCGGCTCGATCCTTAGTCGCAGCCATCAGACCTCGGTATTTTTTCCGGCGGCGGGCTGGGGCTCATCAAGCAGGGGCTGCAAGCCTTCGAGCAGACGGCTGTTGAGGCGCTCGGCTTTTTCCAGACGCTTGTTATCGAAACGCTCATCCAGAGAAAAACCGCCCTTGAGCAGGTCGAGCAGACTGCCTTTGCCGTCCTCGCTCACCTGGTTGGCGCTGCGCAGCGCCTCCAGCAGGCTCTGGGCGTAATCAAGCAGACTGGCATTGACCGCGCTGGCGGCCTGGCCACCCTGCTCGGCGACAGCACTGTAGGCATCGGTGGCCTGGCGAATGCTGGTCTGGGTCAACCGCAGGGACATGGAGGCCAATTGCTCGCCATCCAGATCCAGGGCCATGGCCCGGTCGAAGGCACCCGACAGATCGCCGGAATAGAACTTGTTGGACAACTCCTGCACCTGGCCGAAGAGTTTCTCCAGGGCCGCACGCTCCTGCTCATCGAGTTCACCTTCGACGCTAACCTGCCAGGCCCCGATCTGCAGGCTCCCCGACTGGCTGCTGGCGACCACCGCACTGCTGTTGCCATTACTCGCCGCGGCAATGCTGTTCTGCGACCAGCTGGCCGAGGCCTGGGCGATGGAAATACGCAAACGGTCGCCATCGCGGGTCGTGACCGCTAGCTCGAAGGTTTGCGCCTGGGCGCTAAAGCGTTCGCTATAGGCCGCCACTGCCGTGGTGCCGCCTTCCGCTGGGGCGGGCGGATTGAAACGCTGATCCAGGCTGGCAAAGCCGTCCTGAATACGCTGGTAGGTGTCGTCGATATCGCTCGCCACCTTGCCCTGCAGCACGCCCATGCCATCAAGGATCTGCCGCGCTTCGGCAAAGCCCTTTTCCACGCCACTGCGGGCCTGGTCGAGAAGCTTTTGCAGCTTGCCGGTATCGGCACCGGCGGCTTGTTCGCTGTGCAGGCGCTGCTCGATAAAGCCGATGATGCGCCCGGCGACTTTTTCCGGGCTGTAGTCCTCGGCCTTGATCCCCATGCCACCCGGCGGCAACCCCAGGCGCTCGGCCAGACGGTTGGCCAGCACCGCATTGGCATCGGCGACAGTGCGCACGACCGGCTGAGTGCTGCTGGAGGATGGACGGGTGGCAGTGGATGACGGCGAGGCCAGGGGGTTCATGGCAAATTACCTAGGCGGAGTATCTGAATGGTTGACGGCTGCAGTAAGTGAAACTTTAGTTCAGGAGCAAAGTGCCCGATCAACGGTACCCGGTGCACAAACAGCGCACGGCGACTGCACGGTCACTTTCAGCGTGCAAGGCGCGCGGTGTGCCGACCAAAGTCTAAGGGTCAAGCCGCCTTGCCCGTGTTTTATTGCGTTTTGCTGTAATAGATCGGCCACAAGCCGACCCGCACACATGAGGAGCTAACAATAATGAGTCAATCTCCCCTCGCCCGCGCCGTGGCACTCGCCGCACTGGGCACCTGCATGACCCTGCCGTCCCTGGCCCAGGCTGAATTTATCAAGGACAGCAAAGCCAGCCTGGAGCTGCGTAACTTCTATATGAACCGCGATCTGCGTGACCCGGGCGTTGCCCAGTCCAAGCGTGAAGAGTGGGCGCAGGGCTTTATCTTCAAGGCCGAGTCGGGCTTTACCGAAGGCACCGTGGGCTTCGGCCTGGACGCCTACGCCGGCCTGGGTCTGAAACTCGACTCCTCCGACGAGCGTGCCGGTACCAACCTGCTGCCGAACGGTTTTGGCAACGAGGGCCCGGACGAGTATTCCGAAGCCACTGCTGCGGCCAAGGTGCGCCTGTCCAAGACCGTCGGCAAGATCGGCGGCCTGATGCCCAAGACGCCCATCGTCTCTTCCGGCGATTCGCGCCTGCTGCCACAAGTCTTCAACGGTGCGATGCTCACTTCCCAGGAGATCGACGGCCTGACCCTCAACGGCGGCCAGCTGCGTGAAGTGAATTTCCGCAACTCCACCGACAGCCAGGACATCACCGCGACCAACGTCGGCGGCGCGAGCGATCGCTACAACTTCGCAGGCGGCGACTACAAGTTCAATGGCGGTAACACCACGGTCGGCCTGTGGTACGGCGAACTGGACGATATCTACGACCAGAAGCTGTACAACCTGATCCACGTACAGCCTATCGGCGACTGGAAGCTGGGGGTCAACCTGGCCTACTTCGACTCCCAGGACAACGGCCGCAAGCTCGGTGGCGACCTGGACAACGACCTGACCTCGGTCAACCTCTGGGCCGGCACCGGTGCCCACACCTTCCGCCTGGGTTACCAGAAGGTCGGCGGCGACAACGCCTTCCCCTTCCTGGCCGAAACCGACCCCTATATCGTCAACTACATCCAGATCCTCGATTTCACCCGCAAGGACGAGAAATCCTGGCAGGCGCGCTACGACGTCAACTTCGCCACCTATGGTGTACCCGGCCTGAATGCCTTCGTACGCTATGTGACCGGCGACGGTTTCGATGGCGTCGGCGGCAGCGATGGCAAGGAATGGGAACGCGACCTGGATATCAGCTACACCATCCAGGAAGGCACCTTCAAGAACCTGGCCTTGCGCTGGCGTAACGCGATGGTGCGCTCCAATGCCAGCATTGGCGACCTCGACGAGAACCGTCTGATTGTCAGCTACACCCTGCCGCTGCTCTAAGCACCGGCAACAGCTACAACCGTAATAGAAAGGCCCGGACACTTGTCCGGGCCTTTTGCGTTGCGCGCCTCGATCAGTCCTGGCTGAGCGAACCGATCTTATGCACCGAAAGGTCGGCACCGTAGTATTCCTCTTCCTGGGTCAGGCGGATGCCGATCGACACCTTGAGTACGCCATACACCAGGAAACCACCCAGCAGCGCCACCACCACGCCCAGCGCGGTGCCGATAAATTGGCTGGCCAGGCTGACGCCGCCCAGGCCACCGAGCGCCTGCTGACCGAAGATGCCGCAGGCGATACCGCCCCACACGCCACACAGGCCGTGCAGCGGCCAGACGCCGAGCACATCATCGATCTTCCATTTGACCTGGGTCGCGGTAAACGCCCAGACGAACAGCGCGCCGGCAATCGCACCGGTCACCAGGGCACCGACCGGATGCATCAGGTCGGAACCGGCGCACACCGCCACCAGGCCGGCCAACGGGCCGTTGTGCAGAAAGCCCGGGTCATTGCGGCCGACCAGCAAAGCCGCCACCGTGCCGCCGACCATCGCCATCAGGGTGTTGACCGCCACCAGGCCGCTGACGCTGCCCAGGGTCTGCGCGCTCATCACGTTGAAGCCGAACCAGCCGATGATCAGGATCCACGAGCCCAGGGCCAGAAACGGAATATTCGACGGGGCAAACGCCACCAGGCGGCCATCGCGATAGCGACCATCACGGCGGCCCAGCAGGATCACCGCGCCAAACGCCAGCCAGCCGCCCACCGCATGCACCACCACCGAGCCGGCGAAGTCATGGAAGGCCGCGCCGTATTGCGCTTCGAGCCAGGCCTGCACGCCATAGTTGCCGTTCCAGATCATGCCTTCGAAGAACGGATAGACGAAGGCGACGATCAGCACCGTGGCACAGAGCTGCGGACCGAACTTGGCGCGCTCGGCAATACCGCCGGAAATGATCGCCGGAATCGCCGCAGCGAACGTCAGCAGGAAGAAGAACTTCACCAGGCCGTAGCCGTGGCCCTCGGTCAGCACGCTGGCCGGCTCCAGAAAGGTCACCCCATAGGCGATCCAGTAGCCGACAAAGAAGTAGGCCAGGGCCGACACGGCAAAGTCGGAGATGATCTTCGACAACGCATTGACCTGGTTCTTCTGCCTGACCGTGCCGACCTCAAGGAAGGCGAAGCCGGCGTGCATGGCCAGTACCATTACGGCACCGAGCAGGATAAACAGGGTATTGGAGCCGTGAATCAGGGTTTCCACAGCACTGTTGATGTTTTCCATCGGCAAAGAAAACTCCGTCGCGGGAAAAAGCACCAAAGCAGATCACTCCCAGTCGAAAACGCACCAGATAGCAGCACAAGCCACACCACCGACCAGTTTCCAACCTCGGGCAAGGCACCAAAACGGCACCTTGCCAAACCGCTTTCAGGGTACTAAATCCATAGTTATTAATGAGTTATTGATGCACCGCGGCGTCCAGGCCAAATCTCGCAGAGCCCCATAAAGGCGCATAAAAACGAGCGAGCGCACCAGCGCAATGCAAGCGCTATACCAGCCTCGTCAGCCCAGATCCCAGCAGGTGCGCACGATTAAAGAAGGAACCCTGGCCCCGCAAAGGACTCGAACCCCCTACACTGACAAGTCAAAGGAGAGACACCATGGCCCGTAAAACCCCTGTATCCAGCCAAGACCAGTTACTGGAAGAGTTTCAGGCGCTGGTTCGCGACACCGAGCAACTGCTGCAGCACTCGGCCAGCCTGGCCGGTGAGCAGGCGGAAGAGCTGCGCGAGCAGATCCGCAGCAGCCTCGGCCGCGCCCGTACCACCCTGCACAATGCCGAAGGTGCCCTGCTTGAGCGCGGCAAGGCCGCCGTACAAGCCACCGAAGGCTATGTCCAGACCCATCCCTGGCAGACCCTGGGGGTTGCCGCCGCCATCGGCCTGCTGTTGGGCATGCTGATTTCGCGACGCTGATCGAGAATACATATGCAAGAAACACCGTCATCCCCAAGCCGCGGTGCCGCACCGCGGCGCTTTGCCGGTGCCCTGCTGGGTCTGCTGCAGGGCCATGTGGCACTGTTTGGCGAAGAACTCAAAGAGCAGCAGAGCCATACCCTGAGCCTGCTGGTGCTGGTCAGCCTGAGTCTGGCCTTCGCCTTTCTGTTGCTGCTGGGGCTGTCGACTGCGCTGCTGATCGTCTTCTGGGAAAGTCACCGGCTTACGGTGATCGCGCTGCTTTGCGCCTTCTACGCCCTGGGTCTGCTGGCCTGCCTGTGCGGCCTGCTGCTGCGTGTACGTAACGCCCCAGCCCCCTTCGCCGCCAGCCTGGAAGAGCTGGCCCGTGACCGCGAGCAACTGCTGCCATGAGCCTAACCGACCTGCCCGCCAAAGCCTCGCGCCGTGACCTGCGCAAAGCCATGTTGCGCATGCGCCTGGAGATGCACCGCCAGGAGCTGCGCCATGAAACCCTGGTGATGCTGCAACCGCTACGCCAGGCGCAGTACTTCAGCCAGCACTGGCGCGAAGAACTGGGCAAAAGCAATGCACCACTTTGGGTCGCAGGCGGTGCCTTGCTCCTGGCGACTCTCGGCGTGCGTCACGGCAATTGGCGACGCTGGCTGCGCATCGCCCTGGTCGCCTTTCCCCTGCTCAGACGCAACCCACCCCGCCCGCCGAGCCGGGCCACGGGCACAGACGACGCGGCCTGAGCCCCGTCCGACAGCATCCGAGCGCAAAGCCCCGACAGCCACTGCCGCCCGCAGCACACAGAGCACTCTGCCATCAGTCTGGCAGCAATATTGCTAAGGTAATGCCGGTGCCATCTATCGGGGCACTGCGCTGCCTAAGGATGTGCTTGGTGTTCGACGGTCAACCAGTCGCTGTCTTCCAACCCTTTATCGACACCGCCACCGGCCGCATCGCCGGGGTTGAGGCGCTGGCGCGCCTGCGCAGCGAAGACGGCCAGCTGCATTCCGCCGGCCCCTTGTTCAGCGACCCGAAAACCCCGCCGGCGGCCTTGCGTCGCCTGGATCGCGCCGTGCGCGAGCAGGCCCTGGAGCGCTTTCATGAAGCCCCCCAGGACTGGTTTCTCAGCCTGAATATTTCCCCCCGCTGGATCAGCCAGCTGCGGCCCGGGCAACCCTTGCCCAGCCTCAAGCAACTGCAGCGCAGTGGCATAGACCCGGCGCGTATCGTCTTTGAAATCACCGAACTGGGCGGGGCCACCCTGCGCCTGCCGCGGGTGGTCGAGCGCTATCGCGAGGCCGGCGCACGCATCGCCATCGACGACTTTGGCGCAGGCTATTCCCAGCTCGACCGGGTGCTGGCCCTGCAGCCGGATATCCTCAAGCTGGACATGCGCCTGTTCCAGCAGGCCGCCCGCGGCGGGCCGAGCAGCGAGGTGGTCAAGGCCCTGGCGCAGATGGCGGAAAAGACCGGCTGCTGGATCATCGCCGAAGGGGTGGAGACCGAAGCCGAGCTGGACTTCGCCCTGGAATGCGGCGCGCGCTATGTACAGGGCTATCTGTTCGCCAAACCCGAAGAGGCTTTTTTCAACAGCAACGCCTTCGTCAAACGCTTCGCCCAGCTGCGTGACAACTATGTGCAACAGAAGCTTGCCGAGCGCGCCCGCCTAATGAGCCTGCGCCAGCAGCTGGGCGAACTGATGAACAGCTTCAAACAGTGGGTGGAAAACGGCTCGCCGGACCACCTGCTGCCTCTGCCACAGGCCTACCCCTGGCTGCTGCGTATCTACCAGTGCGACCGCCACGGCACCCAGCTCACCGCCAACCTGGAGTGGCGCAGCAGCGCCTGGCACAGCGACGCACGCTATGTCGGGCATAACTGGTCGTGGCGGCCCTACTTCTACCAGTTGCTCGCCGAAGGCTGGGACGAGCGCCGGCTGATTCTCTCCAGCACTTACCGCGACGCCACAACCAACCAGTACTGCCTGACCGCCGGGCAATTTATCGAAAACGGCAAACGCCTGCTGCTGATGGACATCGACGCCGCAGGCTTCTGACCCGCCGCACTGGGGCACGCAGAAAACCCCTGACAATTCAACGAGCCACTTGCAGCCGCCCCGCCGAACCCCGAAGCTAGGACCCAGACGTTTCCGTAGGGCAGCTCGATAGCGCCCCAACAAGCCACCCGATGGCGAGGACATGCTTTGGATTGGCAAACCCTGCTCAACCGCGAACGCCTTGGCAAGCCGACGCACAGCGCCGATGAACTGGGCCGCACGCCCTTTCACAAAGACCACGACCGCATCATCTTCTCCGGCGCATTCCGCCGCCTGGGACGCAAGACCCAGGTGCACCCGGTATCGAGCAACGACCATATCCATACCCGTCTGACCCACTCCCTAGAGGTCAGCTGCGTGGGCCGCTCCCTGGGGATGCGCGTCGGCGAGATGATTCGTGATGCCCTGCCGGCCTGGTGCGAGCCAAGCGATCTGGGCATGGTCGTGCAGTCCGCCTGCCTGGCCCACGATATCGGCAACCCACCCTTCGGCCATTCCGGCGAAGACGCCATTCGCCATTGGTTTCAGCAGGCCGCCGGGCGCGGCTGGCTGGACAGCATGAGCGACGCCGAGCGCGGTGACTTTCTCAGTTTCGAGGGCAACGCCCAGGGCTTTCGCGTGCTCACCCAGCTGGAGTACCACCAGTTCGACGGCGGCACCCGGCTGACCTACGCGACCCTCGGCACCTACCTGAAATACCCCTGGACCGCCCGCCACGCCGAGGCCCTGGGCTACAAGAAGCACAAGTTCGGCTGCTACCAGAGCGAGCTGCCGCTGCTTGAGCAGATCGCCGGCAAACTCGGCCTGCCGCAGCTAGAAGAACAGCGCTGGGCGCGTCACCCGCTGGTTTATCTGATGGAGGCGGCGGATGACATCTGCTACGGCCTGATCGACCTGGAAGACGGTCTGGAAATGGAGCTGCTCGATTACAGCGAAGTCGAGGCGCTGCTGCTCGATCTGGTGGGCGATGATCTGCCGGAAACCTACCGCCAGCTCGGCCCAGACGACTCCAGGCGGCGCAAGCTGGCGATCCTGCGCGGCAAGGCCATCGAACACCTGACCAATGCCGCCGCCGAAGCCTTTGTCGAGCAGCAGGATGCCTTGCTCGCCGGCACCTTGCAGGGCGATCTGGTCGAGCATATGCACGGCACCGCCAAGCGTTGCGTACAGAGCGCCAAGGACATGGCCCGGCAGAAGATCTTCCAGGACAAGCGCAAGACCCTGCACGAGATCGGTGCCTACACCACCCTGGAAATCCTCCTCAACGCCTTCTGCGGCGCGGCCCTGGAGCAGCACGGCGGACGCACGCCTTCGTTCAAGAACCGGCGCATTCTCGACCTGCTCGGCAACAACGCGCCCGATCCGAACTGGCCGCTGTACCGCTCGTTCCTGCGCATGATCGACTTTATCGCCGGCATGACCGACAGCTACGCTACTGAAATGGCCCGGGAGATGACCGGCCGCTCAAGCCCGGTATAAGCGATGAAGCATCTGCTCAAACAAGTCTTCAGCTGGCACGCCGGCCCACCCGCCTGGGGCCCGGCCATGGTCGCCGGTTTCGGTTGCGCCCTGCCGCTGCTGCTCGGTTTGTTCAGCGCTCACCCGGGCTTTCTCTGGGCCTCGGCGGGGGCGTTTCAGGCCGCCCAGGCCAACCCGCTGCATCGCCTGGGCATGCTGCGCATGCTGATGCTCTGCGGCCTGGGGGCCTGCAGCGCCGGCCTGGGTTTCTGGTCGGCCAGCCACCCCTATGCCAGTTTCTTTATCTTCGCCGCCTTCGGTTTCCTTCTGGCCTGGCTGCAGCGCTTCGGCAGCGAAGCCGGCAAACTGGGCATCGGCCTGGCGATCTGCCTGTGCCTGGGTCAGGGCCAACAGGGCCTGGGCAACCTCAACAACCCCTATGCCATCGCCATGCTGTTTATCCTCGGCGGGCTCTGGGTGATGCTCCTGGCCTTTGGCCTGCGCGGCATGCACGGCCTGCGCATGTGGCCCTATATGCCGCGCTTTATCAGCATCTTCAAGGTGCTCAAGCGCCACGCCAAACGCCTGCCGCAGCAGCAATGGCGGCTGCATGCCCTGGCCTGCACCCTGGCCTTCGCCCTGGCGGGGCTGGTCGTCAACCTGGCGGGGCTGGAGCGCGGCTACTGGTTGACCCTGACCGTGGTCACCACCCTGCAGCTGGATTTCCAGGGCAGCCTGGTGCGCGCTCTGCAATCGATCCTGGCCAGCGTGGCGGCGGCCGGCCTGCTGATCCTGCTCGGCCATAACGTGCAGGACCCGGCGCTGATGGTGGCCATCCTGCTGCCCTTGATCGCCCTCAGCCGCGGCCTGCAGGCCAACAATTACGGGCTATTCGTGCTGCAGACCACGGTGTGCTTCGTGCTCCTGGCAGAAAGCCTGGCCCAGGACTGGGACCTGGCCGAAGTGCGTCTGCTCAATGCCCTGTTCGGCGTGGTAATCGCCCTGTCTATCGCCTTGCTGGTTCACGGCCTGCGCCAGCTGTTGAGCAACCGCGCCCAGCGGCTGGCGGCCAATCAGCCGCAGCCCTGAGCGGTCGCGCACAGGCGCGCGCCTGCAGACAGCCCCAGCGGGGCTGTCGTCCACCCTGAGCGCTTAGAACCGCTGGCAATAAAAACTTTATCTTCTTCGCAACGTTCCGCCGGCAAGCCGTCACGCCTTCACTATGCTTTGCTGCTAACAGAGCGCAAACCACAGGAGTGAGGCGAATGCCCGACCAAGTCCGCAAACGCGAGCGACGCGCACCGCTGCATATCCATATCAGCGCGCTGTTCACCTTTCTGCTCCTGCTGACCGGCATCGTTCTCGGCGTGTTCAATTACCGGCAAACCACCCAGATCATCCTCTCCAGCAGCAGCACCCTGTTCCAGCGCATCGAACAGGAAGTACAACAGGACCTGCAGCACACCTATCAACCCATCCGCCACCTGCTCAGCCTGCTGGCCCTGCATGAAGCCACCCAGGCCACCGACCTGGAAGGCCGCCTGACGCTGCTCAAGCCCCTGGTGCAGGCGCTGCGCGACAACCCGAAACTGGCGTCGCTGTACCTCGGCTACGCCGATGGCGACTTCTTTATGGTGCGCCCGCTGCGCAGCGACATGCTCAAGGAGCGCTTCGACGCCCCGGAGCAGGCCGCCTACCAGGTCTGGTCGATCGAACGCAGCGCCGCCGGCACCGAGGCCAACTACCTGTTCTTCGATGGTTCGCTAAACCCCATCAGCCGCCGCCAGCGCCTCAAGGAAAACTACGACCCGCGCAAGCGCGACTGGTACAACCGCGCCCGCGCCGATGGCGGGCAGATCACCACCGCCCCCTATGTGTTCTTTTCCACTGCCGAGGTCGGCACCACGCTGGCCCGGCGCGCCGGCCTGACCACGGTGCTGGGGGCCGACCTGACCCTGGCCGACCTCTCCGATACCCTGGCCAAGCACAGAGTCACGCCTTCGACCGAGGTGGTTCTGTTCGACCCCCAGGGCAATGCCGTGGCCTACCCGGACAGAGAACGCCTGGTGACCGATGACGGCACGCCCAAGCTGACCCTGGCCAGCGACCTCAGCCCGACCTTTGCCGCCCTGCTCGCCAATGGCGTGGAGCAACGGCAACAGGACACCCTGGAACTCAACCAGCGGCGCTGGGTGGTTTCCAGTCGCCATCTGCAGGAAGGCGGCCCCCAGGGCCTGCATCTGGCCCTGCTGGTGCCGGAAGACGAACTGCTGGCCGACGCCTATCGCATTCGCTGGCAAGGCGCGCTGGTCACCCTGACCACCCTGCTGTTCTGTCTGCCCCTGGGCTGGCTCAGCTCGCGGATTATCGTCAGGCCGTTACATTCCCTGGTGCTGGAGGCGGAGGCGATTCGCCGCTTCGATTTCAGCTACCCGGCCAGCGGTCGCTCGCCGGTGCTGGAAGTCGATCAACTGGCGGTGTCCATGGCGCGGATGAAGGAGACGATCTCCAGCTTCCTGGAAATCGCCGCCAGCCTTTCCGCCGAAACCCGCTTCGACCCGTTGCTGAAACGGGTGCTGGAAGAAACCGTGGATATCAGCGGTGCCAATGGCGGGCTGATTTACCTGAGCGATAGCGAGAACGGCCGCCTGGAACCCCACGGCCTGTTTATCAATGGCCAGCAGCACAGCCTGGGCAAGCACGGCCTGACCCACTACGATCTGGCCTCCAGCCAGATACCCGACTGGTTGCGCCAGCCGGCCAGTGGCGGCGGCAGTACGGCCACCTCCATTGGCTTCGACCAGGCCGGCGACTTCCAGAGCCTGCTGCAGGCCCTCGACAGCCCCAGGGTGCACCTGGTCGCCACCGGCCTGCACAACCGTCAGGGCGATACCCTTGGAGTCCTGTTGCTGCTGCATCGCGACCTCGGCGAGGAATCCGACCAGACCATGCTGCGCCCCGAACGCATCGCCTTCGTCGAAGCGGTGTCCGGCGTCGCCGCCCTCTGTATCGAGAGCCAGCGCCTGCTGGAACGGCAGAAGCAACTGCTGGACGCCTTTATCCAGCTGATCGCCGGGGCCATTGACGCCAAGAGCCCCTATACCGGCGGCCACTGCCAGCGCGTGCCCGAGGTCACCCTGATGCTCGCCCGGGCCGCCGCCGCCAGCGACGAGCCGGCCTTCCGCGACTACCGGCCGAGCGATGAGGAATGGGAGGCCCTGCATATCGCCGCCTGGCTGCACGACTGCGGCAAGGTCACCACCCCCGAGTACGTGGTGGACAAGGCGACCAAGCTGGAGACCCTGTACGACCGCATCCACGAGGTGCGCATGCGCTTCGAGGTGCTCAAGCGCGATGCCTGGATCGCCTACTGGCAGGGCTGTGCGCAGGGTGGCGACGCCGCACAGCTGGCGCGCCTGCGCGATGAGCTGCTGGCGGCGCTGGATGACGAATTCGCCTTTGTCGCGCGCAGCAATATTGGCGGCGAAGCCATGGCCGAGGCCGATCTGCAGCGCCTGGGTAAAATCGCCGCACGCACCTGGCTACGCACCCTGGACGATCGCCTCGGCGTGTCCTGGGAGGAAGGCAAGCGCCAGGAGCGCAGCCCGGCGGCGACGCTACCGGTCGAGGAGCGTCTGCTGGCCGACAAGCCCGAACACCTGATCGAGCGGCCCGCCAGCGAGCTGATCCCGGCCGACAACCCGCTGGGGTTCAAACTGGAAGTGCCGCTGCACAAGTTCAACCGCGGCGAGCTGTACAACCTGAGCGTCACCCGCGGCACCCTGACCGGCGAGGAGCGCTACATCATCAACCACCATATCGTGCAGACCATCCTGATGCTCAATCGTCTGCCCTTCCCGCCCCACCTGCGCAATGTCGCCGAAATCGCCGGCGGCCATCATGAAAAGATGGACGGCAGCGGCTACCCGAAACGCCTGAAGCGCGAGGACATGAGCCTGCCGGCACGGATGATGGCCATCGCCGATATTTTCGAGGCACTGACGGCGGTGGATCGCCCCTACAAGAAAGGCAAACTGCTCTCCGAGGCGCTGAATATCATGGCCGGCATGTGCCAGGGTGCGCATATCGACACCCAGCTGTTTGGTCTGTTCGTGCGCGAGAAAATCTACCAGACCTATGCCGAACGCTTTCTCGGGCGCGAGCAAATCGATGCGGTGGACGAGGCCGCCGTACTGGCCAAGGCGGGGCTGTCGGGGCAGACATAGAGGGTGGCCTGTGCCGTTAGGCGGGCACAAAAAAACGGGGCCGGGTATGCGTGGTGCATACCCGGCCCCGTTTATTGCCAGCCTGGGTTCTGCCTTGTCGGCCGAACCCGGGCTGAAGGATCAGGCCTGATTGATCGGGCTGTCCGGGTACCACACGTCCATCAACGGGCTGACGGTGAAGTCGACCAGCTCGGTGCGGCCTTTCAGCCAGGCTTCAACCTGGGCGCGCTGCTCTTCGCTGACCGAGCCACGCTTGGCCAGGCATACCAGACCGTAGTCGTCGCCGCCCACATAGCCCAGGCCATTGGCGGTCATGGCGTCACTCAGGAACTGATCAAGAAACGCATCCATGACTTCTTCAGTCAGATCGTCCTTGAAGTTCAGGTTCAGCTCAAAACCCAGCTCCTGGAATTCATCCACGCAGAGTTTTTTGCGCAGACGGCGGGAACGGTTAGTAGCCATGGAACAATCCTCAAAAGTGATAACGCCGCGCACTCTAGCAGTTTCGCCGCCCGAACGCCCGCTCTGCAGCCAGGCGGACAAGCACAGGGGCCAGGCAAGCGCCATGTGTCCATAGCGGCAAAGGCCACCCCAGAGCCTTTGCGCCAAGAAAAACCCGCGCCCTGAGCCCTGTCGACCAGGCAACCCGCGCAGGCTTGGGGCATAATTGCCAACATCATCCCAAACCGCGATGGGATCGCTATCCATGTCTCGCGTCATCTCTATCCCTCAGCTGGAGGGTACCTGCCCCATGATCAATACCCTGCGTCGCCTGGCTCTCGGCAGCCTGTTCGCCTCCCTGGCCCTGCCCCTGCACGCCGCCGGCCTGCCGAGCAAGGTCGAGCAATCGCTGAAAGCCAACAAGATCAGCACCCAATCCCTGTCGCTGGTGACAGTGCCGCTCAATGGCCCGGGCAGCAGCACCTTTTTCAACGCCGATATTTCCGTCAACCCGGCCTCCACCATGAAGCTGGTGACCACCTATGCGGCGCTCGAACTGCTCGGCCCGACCCACCAGTGGAAAACCGAATTCTTTACCGACGGCCAGCTGAAGAACGGCGTGCTCAATGGCAACCTGTACCTCAAGGGCGGCGGCGACCCCAAGCTGAATATGGAAAAGCTCTGGCTGATGATGCGCGACCTGCGTGCCAACGGCGTGCTGCAGGTGACTGGCGATCTGGTGCTCGACCGCAGCCACTTCGTGCAGCCACAGCTGCCCAGCTTCAATGACGATGGTGGCGATGCCAACAAGCCCTTCCTGGTGGCCCCCGACTCGCTGCTGGTCAACCTCAAGGCGCTGCGCTTTATCGCCCGCACCGAGGGTGGCAAGGTGCATATCGCCGCCGAGCCGCCGATTGCCAATATCCGCATCGACAACCGGGTCAAGGCCCTGCCCGCCGCCAAATGCCCGGGCTGGCCGGATGTGCGTTACAACCCGGTGACCGAGTTCGACGGCACCAACGTGATTGTCAGCGGCCAGCTGGCCGAGGGTTGCAGCTCGCAGACCTACCTGTCCCTGCTCGATCACCCCAGCTACGCCGCCGGGGCCATTCGCGCCATCTGGCAGGAGCTGGGCGGCAGCATCCAGGGCAAGGATCGTCTGGCCAATGTGCCGAGCAATGCGCGCCTGCTGGCCCGGGCCTATTCCCCGGATCTGGTGGAGATCATCCGCGACATCAACAAGTACAGTAACAACACCATGGCCCGGCAGCTGTTCCTCAGCCTGGGGGCGCAGTTCCGCGACCCCGTCGACCAGGACGACGGCAAGGCGGCGCAACGGGTGATTCGCGCCTGGCTGGCACGCAAGGGCATTACCGCCCCGCATCTGGTGATGGAAAACGGCTCCGGCCTGTCCCGCGCCGAGCGGGTCAGCGCCCGGGAAATGGCCAAACTGCTGGAGGCCGCCTGGCAAAGCCCCTACGCCGCCGAGTTCATGAGTTCGCTGCCGCTGGTGGCGATGGACGGCACCATGCGCCGCCGCCTGCACAAGACGCCACTGGTGGGCCAGGCGCGGATCAAGACCGGCACCCTGAACAACGTGCGCGCCATCGCCGGCTACAGCCGCGACAGCAACGGCAACAGCTGGGCCGTGGTGGCGATCCTTAACGACCCACGCCCCTGGGGCGCATCGTCGATTCTCGATCAGGTGCTGATCGACCTGTATCGCCAGCCCAAGATCAGCGCCCAGCGCTAAAGGCCGGCCTGTACTAATCCTTCCCCGGCCGAACCGCTGTTGACTGGGGGCCGCCGAGTCGCCTGGATCGCGGCCATGGGCCGCTCCTACAGGGCCTGTGGCGGGCACGCTCTTGTAGGAGCGGTCTCGACCGCGAATGGCGCAGGCCACGGTTTTGTGGCAATTGCCAGTTTTATCGACAGCCCAGCGTCCCCCTACTCCATCTCCCCGCACAGCTCGGCCGCGCGCAATAGCGCGGCGGTCAGGCTGTGCCGTTCCCAATCGCTCAGGGCGGCAAAGCGCTGGCGAAACTCCGGCGGCAGCAGGCTGGGGGCCTGCTGCACCAGCTCGCGCCCGGCAGCACTGAGCAGCAGCCACTGCCGCCGGCGGTCCTGATCGTCGCGCTGGCGCTGCAGCAGGCCGCGCTCCTCCAGGCGGTCGAGCATGCCCGACAGGGTCGCCGCGGTCAGGCTGACCCGGCCGCTGAGGTCACTGGCGGTCAGGCGTTTCTCCCCGGCCAGCACCTGCAGGATCATCAACTGCATCGGCGTCAGCCCACCAAAGCGGCTGAGGCGCTTGGCATGCACCTCACCCGCCTGCTGCAGGCGTCGCAGGGCCTGGAACAGCGGCAGTTCGAAGGCCACGACAGATGACAAATCTATTTCAGTAGAAACTATTTTATCGGTCATAACCGCCTTTCTACACGACATTAAACTTTGACATGAAAGCATTTATTTGTTTTGGTGTAAAAGGTTCGGCGAGCAGTTCGCAGGCAGCCAGCTGCTCCACCGAGCCCTCCCCAACGGCAATACCGGTAAGGAACTATGTGCGGAATAGCTGGAGAACTACGTTTTGATCAACGCCCGGCCGACCTGGCTGCGGTTGAGCGCATCACCCATCACCTGGCCCCTCGCGGCCCCGACGCCCACGGCTTCCATAGCCAGGGCCCGATCGCCCTCGGCCATCGCCGGCTGAAAATCATGGACCTGGCCGAAGCCTCCGGCCAGCCGATGATCGACAGCGACCTGGGCCTGTCGCTGGTATTCAACGGTGCCATCTACAACTACCCGGAGCTGCGCCACGAGCTGCAAGACCTGGGCTACCGCTTTTTCTCCGATGGCGACACCGAAGTGCTGCTCAAGGGCTATCACGCCTGGGGCGAGGCGCTGCTGCCCAAGCTTAACGGCATGTTCGCCTTCGCCATATGGGAGCGCGACAGCCAGCAGCTGTTTATCGCCCGCGACCGCCTCGGGGTCAAACCCCTGTACCTGTCGCGCACCGGCCAGCGCCTGCGCTTCGCCTCCAGCCTGCCGGCCCTGGTTGCCGGCGGCGATATCGGCAAGACCCTGGACCCCATTGCGCTCAACCACTACCTGAACTTCCACGCCGTGGTCCCGGCTCCGCGCACCATCCTCGCCGGCGTTGAGAAACTGCCGCCGGCCAGCTGGTTACGTGTCGACGCCCAGGGTAACTGCGAGCAGCAGACCTGGTGGAACCTGACCTTCGGCCCGCGCCCCGATGAAAGCGGCTACGGCCTGGAAGAATGGCGCGACCTGGTGCTCGATGGCATGCGCCAGGCCGTGTCGATCCGCCAGCGCGCCGCGGTGGATGTCGGCGTGCTGCTCTCCGGCGGGGTCGATTCGAGCATGCTGGTGGGCCTGCTGCGCGAGGCCGGGGTGGAAAACCTCTCGACCTTCTCCATCGGCTTCCAGGATGCCGGCGGCGAGCGTGGCGACGAATTCCAGTACTCCGACCTGATCGCCGAACGCTTCGCTACCCGTCACCACCAGCTGCGCATCGGCGAGCACGAGATTCTCGAACAGTTGCCGGCGGCCTTCCGCGCCATGAGCGAGCCGATGGTCAGCCACGACTGCATCGCCTTCTACCTGCTGTCGCGGGAAGTGGCCAAGCACTGCAAGGTGGTACAGAGCGGCCAGGGTGCCGATGAGCTGTTTGCCGGCTACCACTGGTACCCGCTGGTGGATGGCGCGAAGGATGCCTTCGCCGCCTACCGCAGCGCCTTCTTCGACCGCGAGCACGAGGAATACGCCGCCTGCGTGCAGCCCCAGTGGCTGACCGACGATGCGGCCGGCGAATTCGTTCGCCAGCACTTCGCCCAGCCCGGGGCGAACGCCGCGGTGGACAAGGCCTTGCGCCTGGACAGCACGGTGATGCTGGTCGATGACCCGGTCAAGCGGGTCGACAACATGACCATGGCCTGGGGCCTGGAGGCGCGCACGCCGTTCCTCGACTACCGATTGGCGGAACTCTCGGCGCGCATTCCGGGTCAGTTCAAGTTACCGGATGGCGGCAAACACGTGCTCAAGGAAGCCGCGCGCCAGGTGATCCCCAGCGCGGTAATCGACCGGCCCAAGGGCTACTTCCCGGTGCCGGGACTCAAGCATCTGGAAGGCGCGACCCTGGGCTGGGTACGCGATCTGCTACTCGACCCGAGCCAGGACCGCGGCCTGTTCCAGCCGGCCATGCTCGACCGCCTGCTGACCGATCCCCATGGCCAACTGACCCCGTTGCGCGGCTCCAAACTATGGCAGATGGCCGCGCTCAACCTGTGGCTGAACGAACAGGGGCTGTAGCGCCATGACCTGGGTGGATGTGCCATGCGACATCCACCCTGCGCTCCCTGCAACACCGCCGTAGCCCGGATGCAATCCGGGGTTGTCGCGGCTCAAACCCACAACCTGGCACAGACCGGGTCACGCGAATGAGCAAAGGACAATTTCCAATGCGCGCCACTGCCTACAACCAGCGCCTGCTGCGCGGCCAGACACCTTCCTACGAACGCCTGCAGGCGCGCCTGGCCGAGGATCACAACGCTCCGCCCAGCCAGCCCAAGGCCGTGCACTGCGGCTGGGGCCGCCTGCTGATCGGCCACACCTACCCGGATGCGGTCGAGCTGGCCCAGGCCCTGCTCGACGAGCGGCCCGGCGAGCGCGATATCGCCCTGTATGTCGCCGCGCCGCAGCAGGTGCTGGCCCAGGCCCCGCAGCAACTCTTTCTCGACCCCTCCGACACCCTGCGCCTGTGGTTTACCGACTACCGCCCGGCGCGCCGCGGCTTTCGCGGCTACCGCATCCGCCGGGCGCAGAACGAGGCGGACTGGCAGGCCATCAACTGCCTGTACCGGATGCGCGGCATGCTGCCGATCGACCCGGACAAGCTCACCCCCTACCCCGAGGGCGGCCCCACCTACTGGCTGGCCGAAGACGAAGACAGCGGAGCGGTGATCGGCAGCGTCATGGGCCTCAACCACCACAAGGCCTACAACGACCCGGAAAACGGCAGCAGTCTCTGGTGCCTGGCCGTCGACCCGCGCTGCACCCGGCCCGGTGTCGGCGAAGTGCTGGTGCGCCATCTGATCGAACACTCCATGAGCCGCGGCCTGAGCTACCTCGACCTGTCGGTGCTGCATGACAACGGCCAGGCCAAGCAGCTCTACGCCAAGCTGGGCTTTCGCGAACTGCAGACCTTCAGCATCAAACGCAAGAACGGCATCAACCAGACCCTGTTCCTCGGCCCCGGCCCCCAGGCCGAGATGAACCCCTATGCGCGGATCATCGTCGATGAAGCGCTGCGTCGCGGCATCGAGGTGCAGGTCGACGATGCCGAAGCCGGCCTGTTCACCCTGAGCCACGGCGGCCGGCGAATACGCTGCCGCGAATCGCTGAGCGACCTGACCAGCGCGGTGAGCATGACCCTGTGCCAGGACAAACGCCTGACCCACCGCACCCTGGCCCGCGCCGGCCTGAGCCTTCCAGCGCAGCGCCTGGCCGGCAGCGCCGAGGAAAATGCCGCCTTCCTCGCCGAGCACGGCAGCCTGGTGGTCAAACCGGTGGACGGCGAACAGGGCCAGGGGGTGGCGGTGGACCTGCGCACGCCGCTGGACGTGCAGGATGCCATCGAGCGCGCTCGCACCTTCGACAGCCGCGTGCTGCTGGAAAGCTTTCACCCAGGCTGTGACCTGCGCATCCTGGTGATCGGCTTCGAGGTGGTGGCCGCGGCCATCCGTCGGCCGGCGCAAGTGGTGGGCGACGGTCGGCACAGCATCGGCGACCTGATCGACGCCCAGAGCCGCCGCCGCCAGGCCGCCACCGACGGTGAAAGCCGTATTCCCAAGGATGCCGAGACCCTGCGCACCCTGCATGCCGCCGGCGTCGACTACACCAGCATCCTGCCCGCCGGGCAGCACCTGGCCGTGCGCAAGACCGCCAACCTGCACACCGGCGGCAGCCTGGAGGACGTCACCGCGACCCTCCACCCGACGCTGGCCGATGCCGCGGTCAAGGCCGCCCGCGCCCTGGACATCCCGGTGGTCGGCCTCGACCTGCTGGTACCGGCAGCCGATCAGCCCGACTACGTATTTATCGAAGCCAACGAACGCGCCGGCCTGGCCAACCACCAGCCGCAACCCACCGCCGAGCGCTTTATCGACCTGCTGTTTCCGCTTAGCCAGGTGGATTAAGCCTGCGCCGCGCTGCCTGTTCCCGGACAAGCGCAGCGCAGTCCGGGAGCGGAGTTGATAGCGGACCGCAAGCCACCCAGACAATTTTCGCAAGGAGAACCTATATGCAGAAACTCCCCGAACCCGACCTCGCCTACCTGCAGAAGGTACTGCTGGAGATGCTCGCCATCCCCAGCCCCACCGGTTTTACCGACACCATCGTGCGCTATGTGGCCGAGCGCCTGGAGGAGATCGGCATCCCCTTCGAGATGACCCGCCGCGGCACCATTCGCGGCACCCTCAAGGGCAAGCAGAACAGCCCGGACCGCGCAGTATCGGCGCACCTGGACACCATCGGCGCGATTGTTCGCACCCTGCAGGACAACGGCCGCCTGGGCCTGGCCCCGGTCGGCCATTGGTCCAGCCGCTTTGCCGAAGGCAGCCGGGTCAGCGTGTTCACCGACCACGGGGTGATTCGCGGCAGCGTGCTGCCGCTGATGGCTTCGGGGCATGCCTTCAATACCGCCGTGGATACCCTGCCGATCAGCTGGGACCACGTCGAGCTGCGCCTGGACGCCTACAGCACCACCCGCGCCGACTGCGAATCCTTGGGGATTTCGGTGGGCGACTTCGTGGCCTTCGACCCGCTGCCGGAGTTCACCGAAAGCGGCCATATCAGCGCCCGTCACCTCGACGACAAGGCCGGCGTTGCCGCCCTGCTTACCGCGCTCAAGGCCATCCAGGAGAGCGGGATGGAGCCGGAAATCGACTGTCACCCGCTGTTCACCATCACCGAAGAAGTCGGCTCCGGGGCCGCAGCCGCCCTGCCCTGGGATGTCAGCGAGTTCGTCGGCATCGATATCGCCCCGGTCGCCCCGGGCCAGCAGTCAAGCGAGCACACGGTCAGCGTGGCGATGCAGGATTCCGGCGGCCCCTACGACTATCACCTGTCGCGCCAGCTGCTGCGCCTGGCCAGCGAAAATGAAATCCCGGTACGCCGCGACCTGTTCCGCTATTACCACAGCGATGCGCAGTCGGCCGTCACCGCCGGCCACGATATCCGCACCGCACTGCTGGCCTTCGGCTGCGACGCCACCCATGGCTACGAGCGCACCCATATCGACAGCCTCAAGGCCCTCAGCAGCCTGCTCGCCGCCTACCTGCTCAGCCCGCCGGTATTTGCCAGCGACGCCCAACCGGCCCAGGGCTCCCTGGAGCGTTTCAGCCACCAGCTGGAACACGATGCCCAGATGGAGAGCGACACCCGCGTACCCACAGTGGAAAGCCTGCTCGGCCACCGCGATCAGGACGCTTGAAGGGCAACGCGCATCCGGGCAAAGTGACAGCACTAAAACTGGCTGAGCCAGGCCCCCACTAAGAACCAAGAGGTTTGCGGATGCCTCATATCTGGCTTGCGCTGCTGTTGCTCTGGCTATGTGGGCCCGCCTGGGCATTGCAACCTGCGCTGCTCGAAAGCAACGACCTGCGCCTCTCCCTCGGGCCGAGCATGGGCTACCTGGAGGATCCCGACGGTAGCCTGAGCCTGGAACAGGTCGGCAACCTGCCCGACCAGCGTTTTATCCCGGTTGCCGGCGAACACGCCAACCTCGGCAAGAACGACTCGGTCTGGTGGTTCAGGGTGCAGCTGGATAACCGCCTGCCCAGCGACCTGGCCGGTTACCTGGAAGTCAATTACCCGCTGCTCGATCACCTGCAGCTCTACCTGGCCGGCCCCGACGGCAACTGGCAGACGCAGGAGAGCGGCGACAAGTACGCCTTCTCCCAGCGCCCAGTGCAGGTGCGCAATTTCTGGTTCCCGGTCGACCTGCCGCCTGGCAGCAGCACCCTGCTGATCCGTGTGGAAACCACCAGTACGGTCTTCGTACCGCTGTTCTTCAGCACCTACCACGCCAGCGCCGCCGCCCAGGAAAACCTGATGGGCATCAACGGGGCCTTCTACGGCGTGCTGTTCGCCATGTTCTGCTACAACCTGTTCCTGTTTATCTCGCTGCGCGAGGCGGCCTACTTCTGGTACCTGGTGTACAGCTTCAATATCGGTCTGTTCGCCGCCAGCTTCGACGGCATGCTGTTCAAGCTGCTGCCCGAGCATATCGGCCTGCAGTCGGTCAGCATCTATATCCTGATGTACATTCACTGCCTCACCGCCACCCAGTTCAGCCGCCACTTTCTGCACACCCAGCAGTATTTCCCGCGCCTGGACCTGGGCCTGCGCCTGTTTATGCTGCTGGTCGGCGGCTGCCTGGTGTCGGTGCCGCTGATCGGTCTACAGGCCTGGAACATCCTCGCCAGCCTCACCGTGCTGGCGGTGTCCCTGGTGCTGCTGCTCAGCGGGGCCTATGTATGGCGCAAGGGCCTGCGCTACGGCTCCTACTACATCCTCGCCTGGGGCATTCTGCTGGCCTCCTTTATCATCGCCACGTCAGGCTCCCTGGGCCTCGAACTGCTGGGCCTGTATGGCGATGCAGTGGTCAAGGTGGGTGTAACCATCGAGCTGATCACCCTGTCCATCGGCCTGGCCGACCGCATCAATATGCTCAAGGAAGAAGGCTTCCAGTCGCGCCGCGCCGCCGAACAGGCGGAAATCGAGAACCTGGCCAAGAGCCGCTTCCTGGCCAAGATGAGCCACGAGATCCGTACCCCCCTCAACGGCGTTCTGGGCATGCTGCAACTGCTCAAGGAAACCCCGCTGGATCGCAGCCAGCGTTTCTATGTCGACACCATTTCCAGCTCGGGAAGCTCACTGATGGCCGTGATCAACGACATCCTCGATTACGCCCGTATCGAATCCGGCAAGCTCAGCCTGGAACATATCGACTTCGATCTGGAGGAGCTGATTTCCGACACCCTCAGCCTGTTCACCGGCCAGGCCCTGGACAAGCGCCTGCGTCTCTATATCAGCCTGGAGGCAGGCGTACCGCGGCGCATCCAGGGCGACCCGACGCGGCTCAAGCAGGTGCTGATGAACCTGCTGAGCAATGCCCTCAAATTCACCGCCGAGGGCCATGTATCGCTCAACGTCTCGCGGCGCAGCGATTCCCAGGGCAACCCCCACCTGATCTTCGCCATCAGCGACAGTGGTATCGGCATCAGCGATCAGTCCCTGACCCAGCTGTTCGAATCCTTCGCCCAGGGCGACTCCAGCACCACCCGCCGCTACGGCGGCAGCGGCCTGGGTCTGGCCATCAGCAAGGAACTGGTGGAAATGATGGGCGGCCGGATCGAGGTGCAGAGCACCCCGGGCCAGGGCACCCGCTTCGCCTTCGATATCCCCCAGGCCAACGAGGAACAGCCGGCCGACCCGCTCTGCGAGCTGCTCAAGGGCCGCACCGCTCTGCTCACCTCCCTCGACGGCCTGGGGCTGGACGCCCTCAGCCGCCTGCTCGGGCGCTGGGGCATGCGCACCGAACGCTGCCAGAACCCGGAAAGCCTGCATGGCTACCTGCAGGATTTCGCCGCTCCGCCGCTGCTGGTGCTGATGGCCCCCTGGCCCGGCAGCACCCAGCACTGGCTGGACGCCCTGCGCCCCCTGCTGCATCCCGGCCAGCGCATCCTGCTCCTCAGTTCCCCCGAACAATGCCAGCAGACACCCAACAGCGCGGGCCTGCGCCTGCTCAGCCTGGCTCAGCCGCTGGCCGTCACGGCGCTGCGCGGGGCCCTGGAAGAACTCTATGAGGAGCCGCGCAGCCCGCAAATCCGCCCCCTGCCGCAGCCGCGTCACGACAGCGGCGGCGCGCCCTGCATCCTGGTGGCCGAAGACAACCCGGTTAACCAGCTGGTGGTGCAGGGCTTTCTGAAAAAGCGCGGCTACAACGTGCGCCTGGTCACCAACGGCCTGGCCGCGGTCAATGAATACCAGCGCGACCCGAGCGCCACGCAGCTGATCCTGATGGATTGCGAGATGCCGGAAATGGACGGCTTCGAGGCCACCCGGCAGATCCGCCGCCTCGAGCGCCAGCATAATCTGCCCGCGGTGCCCATCGTCGCACTGACCGCGCATATCCTTGATGAGCACCGCCAGCACGGCAGCGACGCCGGGATGAACGACTTCCTCGGCAAGCCGCTGGACAGCGCACGCCTCTACAGCACCCTGGAACGCCTGCTGCAACAGCCCGCGGCCGATAACGCGCTCTAACAGAAGCCCGGCCAGCCATGGCCAGCCGGGCCGGCGCGCGTTAGCATCGCCGCTGCGTTCTGGAGAACTGACCGTGCTGATCCCTTTTCACCTGCTCGAAGCCGACACCCTGACCCGCCTGATCGAGGATTTCGTCACCCGTGACGGCACCGACAAC
>CAZOEC010000025.1:0-42573 GCA_964578635.1 uncultured Pseudomonas sp. | reverse complement strand
TGCTGGACGAGGTGGAAAAGGCCCACCCGGACGTGCACGAGATCTTCTTCCAGGTGTTCGACAAGGGCGTGATGGAGGACGGCGAAGGCCGCCAGATCGACTTCAAGAACTGCCTGATCCTGCTCACCACCAACGCCGGCACCGAGATGATCGCCAGCCTGTGCAGCGACCCGGAGCTGATGCCCGACCCGGACGCCATCGCCAAGGCCCTGCGCGAGCCGCTGCTCAAGGTGTTCCCGCCAGCCCTGCTCGGGCGTCTGGTGACCATCCCCTACTACCCGCTCAGTGACACCATGCTCAAGGCCATCACCCGCCTGCAACTGGAACGCATCAAGAAGCGCGTGGAAGCCGGGCACAAGGTGCCGTTCGACTACGACGACAGCGTGATCGAGCTGATCGTCTCGCGCTGCAGCGAGATCGAGAGTGGCGGGCGGATGATCGACGCCATTCTCACCAACACCCTGCTGCCGGACATGAGCCGCGAGTTTCTCACGCGCATGCTCGAGGGCAAGCCGCTGAGCGGGGTGCGCATCAGCCAGCGCGACAATGCCCTGCACTATGATTTCTACCAGCCGGTTTTCCATGAGCAGAACGTTGCCCAGCACGATGGTGCCCAGCACGACGTTGCGGCGGGCGACTGACGCCCACTTGTGAGCCAGAGGATGCGGTTTATGGCCATCACCCAGAAGAATCGTTTGGTCCAGGTCGACAGCCCCCTCGGCGGCGACGTGCTGCTCTTGCAGAGCCTGGATGGCAGCGAAGAGCTGGGCCGGCTGTTTCACTACCAGCTGGAGCTGACCTCGGAGAACAACGCGGTCAAGTTCGACCAGTTGCTGGGCAAACCCATGGGCCTGACCCTGGAGCTGCACGATGGCGGCAAGCGCTATTTCCACGGCATCGCCTGCAACTGCCGGCAAACCGTGGGCAACGGCCAGTACGCAGGCTACCAGGTCAGCCTGCGGCCCTGGCTGTGGCTGCTGACGCGCACCTCGGACTGCCGGATTTTCCAGAACAAGACGGTGCCGGACATCATCAAACAGGTGTTCCGCGACCTGGGCTTCTCCGACTTCGAGGACAGCCTCAGCCGCAGCTACCGCGAGTGGGAATACTGTGTGCAGTACCGCGAGAGCAGCTTCGACTTCGTCAGCCGGCTGATGGAGCAGGAAGGTATCTACTACTATTTTCGCCACGAGAAGGCCCGTCACGTGCTGGTTCTGGCCGACGCCTACGGAGCCCATTCCACGGTGGACGGCTACGCCTCGGTGCCCTTCTTCCCGCCCGAACAGCAGATGCGCGAGCGCGATCACTTCTACGACTGGCAACTGGCCCGCGAGGTCCAGCCCGGCTCGCTGGCCCTGACCGACTACGACTTCCAGCGCCCCGCGGCCAGCCTGGAGGTGCGCTCCAGCGTCTCGCGCAGCCACGGCAACGCCGATTACCCGCTGTTCGACTACCCCGGCGAATATGTGCAGAGCAAGGACGGCGAGCACTACGCGCGCACCCGTATCGAGGCCATCCATACCCAGTTCGAGCGCGTGCAGCTGCGCGGCCGCGCCCGCGGCCTGGGCTCGGGCCACCTGTTCAAGTTGACCGGCTACGACCGCGCCGACCAGAACCGCGAATACCTGGTGGTGGGCGCACGCTACCGCATTCACCAGGACGCCTACGAAACCGGCTTTGCCGACGCCAGCGAGCAGTTCACCAGCGAGCTGGACTGCATGGACGCCAGCCAGGCCTTCCGCCCGCTGCCGCTCACCCCCATGCCCATCGTCCGTGGCCCGCAGACCGCCCTGGTGGTCGGGCCCGGCGGTGAGGAGATCTGGACCGACCAGTACGGCCGGGTCAAGGTGCACTTCTACTGGGACCGCCACGACCAGTCCAACGAGAACAGCTCCTGCTGGATGCGCGTGTCCCAGGCCTGGGCCGGCAAGAACTGGGGCGCAGTGCATATCCCGCGGATCGGCCAGGAGGTGATCGTCAGCTTCCTCGAGGGCGATCCGGACCGGCCGATCATCACCGGCCGCGTCTACAACGCCGAACAGACCGTGCCCTACGAGCTGCCGGCCAATGCCACCCAGAGCGGTATCAAGAGCCGCTCGAGCAAGAGCGGCACGCCGGCCAACTTCAACGAGATCCGCCTGGAGGACAAGAAGGGCGAGGAGCAGCTGTTTATCCACGCGGAGAAGAACCAGGACATCGAGGTCGAGAACGACGAGACCCACTGGGTCGGCCACGACCGCAGCAAGACCATAGACAACGACGAAACCGTGCACGTCAAACACGACCGCACCGAGACGGTGGACAACAACGAAACCATCACCATCGGCGTGGACCGCAGTGAACAGGTCGGCAACAACGAGACCATCAGCATCGGCGTCAACCGCACCGAGAGTGTCGGCAGCAACGAAACCATTAGCATCGGCAGCGACCGCACCGAGAGCGTCGGCAGCAACGAGACCATCAGCATCGGCAGCAACCGCACCGAAAACGTCGGCAGCAACGAAACCATCACCATTGGCAGCGACCGCACCGAGAGCGTCGGCAGCAACGAGACCATCACCATTGGCAGCAACCGCACGGAAAGCGTCGGCAGCAACGAAGACATCACGATCGGCAGCAACCAGAGCACCAGTATCGGCAAGAACGAGTCGCGCAGCGTCGGCCAGAACCGCGACAGCAGCATCGGCAAGGACGACAGCCTGAGCGTCGGCAAGAACTTTTCGCTGACCGCCGGCGACTCCATCACCCTGACCACCGGCTCGGCCAGCATCACCATGAAGAAGGACGGCACCATCACCATTCGCGGCAAGAACATCACCATCGACGGCTCCGGCGCGATCAACGTCAAGGCCAGCAAGAACGTGGTGGTCAAGGGTCAGAAGATCCTGCAGAACTAGGAGCCCAGCTATGACGGTTCAATACTTCCTGCCCAGCCAGGCGCGCCTCGACGGTGTGATGATCGGCACCCTGCTCGCCTTGTCCAACGACAGTGCTCCACGGGTGAGTTTTCCCGGCTGCGGCGAGGCCCAGGGCCTGGTCGCCCGCAGCATGGCGGCACTGACCGGTGCGGATATCGGTGCCCAGGTGGCGCTGATGTTCGAGAACGGCGATCCGACTCGGCCCCTGGTGATCGGCCGCCTGCTCGGAGCGAGCGCGCCGAGCGCCCAGGTGCAGCTGGATGAGGAGCGCCTGGAACTGCGCGCCGAACGCGAGATCGTGCTGCGCTGCGGCAAGGCCAGCATCACCCTGACCAGCGCCGGCAAGGTGATTATCCAGGGGGCCTATCTGTCCAGCCGCTCCAGCGGGGTCAACCGCATCAAGGGCGGCTCGGTGCAGATCAACTAGAAGGTTGCCGGCCTATGGAACTGCTTAACGCCACCCGCCTCGCCGCCGCCTATACCCAGGGCCTGGCCCCCGATGGCCGCGAGTCACTGGTGGTGATCGCCAAGGGCTGCTTCGACCTGCCCCTGGACGGCCGCGAGGCGCGCCTGCTGGAGGTGCAACAAGCGCTGCTGATGGTCGATACCTTCCTTGGCGAGCCCGGCCTTAGCGCGCCGCTACGGGAAATGGACTTCGCCCCGATCAAACCCTTCTGCGACGTGCTGGTACTGGGCAAGGCCCATACCCCCGGCGGCCGTCCCGCCAGCCAGATTACCGCCGGCATCCGCGTCGGCCGGGTGGCCAAGGCCTTCAGCGTGCTCGGCCCCCGGCACTGGCAGCCGGGGCTGCTCGGCGTCGCCCCCGGTCTGCCGCAAGCCTTTATCGAGCAGGATATTTCCTACGCCCAGGCCTTTGGCGGTACTCATTCGCTCAAGGGCAACCCTCAGCAACAGCATTGCTACCTGGACAACCCGGCCGGCTGCGGCTGGTACCCGCGCAACATGGACAGCGCCGATATGCTCGGCATGCCGATGCCCAACACCGAGGAGCTGGGCAAGCCGGTGGACAGCCCCCACGGCGATTTCCGCCCCATGGCCCTGGGCCCCATCGGCCGTCACTGGCCAGAGCGCGCCGCCTTTGCCGGCACCTACGACGAGGCCTGGCTGGCCGACTGCTTCCCCTTTCTGCCGGCGGACTTCGACAATCGCTACTTCCAGGCCGCGCCGGCCGACCAGCAGACCGAGTACCTCAAGGGCGGCGAAGAGGTCGTGCTGCTCAACCTGACGCCCCAGGAACGCGCGGGCTTTCGCATCCCCACCGTGGAGGTACCGGTCACCTTCTTTCTCAACAAGGGCGGCCATGAGACCGTGCATGCGGTAATCGACACCCTGCTGATCGACACCGACGCCAATCAGGTGCAGCTGACCTGGCGCACCAGCCGGCCGCTCAGGCGCAATATGTTCGAGATCAGCCAGGTGCTGGTCGGCAGCATGTCGCGGGCCTGGTGGCGGGCACGGGTGCTGGGCAAGGACTATCACGCCGGCCTCGGCGAGCTGGTCAGGGCCAGGCAGCAGCCGGCGGAGAGCGAATGATGAGCGCTCTGTGCATTCTCGGCTCCGGCATGGTCAGCGCCGTAGGCCTCAGTGCCCCGGCCAGCTGCGCGGCGATTCGCTGCGCCATCGACAATTTCCAGGAGACCCGTTTTATCGACCGTGGCGGAGAATGGCTGATCGCCGCCAGCGTGCCACTCGAGGAGCCCTGGCGCGGCCACAGCAAGCTGATCAAGATGGCTGCCCGCGCCATTGCCGAGGCTTTGCAGAGCACGCCAGGCATCGACCCGGCGCAGACGCCGCTGCTGCTCGGCGTTGCGGAGCAGGAACGGCCGGGGCGGCTGGACGGCCTGGACCTGACATTGCTGCACGGAATCGAGCGGGAACTGGGCCTGGCCTTTCATCCCGGCTCCAGCGTGATCGCCCGTGGCCGGGTCAGCGCTGCGGTGGCCCTGCTCAATGCGCGCAAGCTGATCCACCAGGGCGGCCATCGCCATGTGCTGATCGCCGGCGTCGACTCCTTTCTCAGCGCCCCGACCCTGGCTGCCTTCGAGGAACGCGAGCGCCTGCTGACCAGCCAGAACTCCAACGGCTTTATCCCCGGTGAAGGCGCTGCAGCAGTGGTGCTGGGTGCACCGGTCGCCGGCGAGGAGCCGCAACTGGCCTGCCTGGGCCTGGGTTTCGGCATGGAACCGGCAACGGTCGAAAGCGAGGACATTCCCCTGCGCGCCGAAGGCCTGACCCAGGCCATCCGCGCCGCCCTGGCCGAAGTCGGTTGCGGCCTGGAGCAGATGGACTACCGCGTCACCGACCTGTCCGGCGAGCAGTACTACTTCAAGGAAGCCTCCCTGGCCCTGAGTCGCACCCTGCGGGTGCGCAAGGAGTTTTTCCATATCTGGCACCCGGCCGACTGCATCGGCGAGGTCGGTGCCGCCATCGGCCCGGCCATGCTCGCCGTGGCCCTGGCCGCCAGCCGCAAGGCCTATGGCGACGGCCCCAATATCCTCTGCCACCTGGGCAACGACGCCGGCCAGCGCGCCGCCGCTCTGCTCAGCTATCAGATCGTGAGGGCCGCCTGATGGGCAACGAGGTTTACGCCAACAATATGGAGGTGTCGTGCAAGTCGGCCGACGGCAAGGCGGTGGCCTGTTTCCCCGACGTCTGCTTTACCCCGCCACAAACCCCGGCCACCCCGCCTGGCGTGCCCATCCCCTACCCCAACACCGGCATGGCCAAGGACACCACCAACGGCACCCGCACTGTGAAGATCACCGGCAAGGAAGTGATGCTCAAGAACAAGAGCTACTTCAAGACCAGCTACGGCGACGAAGCCGGCTGCGCGCCGAAGAAAGGGGTAATTACCAGCAAGATCAAGGGCAAGGTGTACTTCACCTCCTGGTCGATGGATGTGAAGTTCGAGGGTGAGAATGTGGTCAGAAATCTGGATATGACCACCCATAACCATGCCTCGATGCCGGGCAATACGCCGGTCTGGCCCTATATGGACAAGATGTCGATGGATGCCGGAGGAGGAGCCTGCAAGAAGGAAGTGAACAAAGAGAAGAGCGACTGTGCCGACTTCAAGCCCCATGGCAACAAGGATGCCTGTACCGCCCTCGGCAAGAAGAAAAAACCTTCAGGTAAAAAAGCCAGTCCGGAAGCCAACCAGGTGGCTGACAAGGCCGCTGCAAGCAAGTGTCTGTCTGCTCGGCGTTGTTCCCTGCAACCCTATAAGCCCAGCGGCTGCTGCCCGCAACAAACACCACACCACCTGATAGAGGCCAGCTCACTACATGACACCGGACGCGGCGGCACCGGCTCCTCACCGCTCAAAGGTGTAAAGAACTACAAGGAAGGAAAAGCCCCTTGCGTCTGTGCCGAGGGGGTAAACCAGAACGTAGGCACGCACGGCCTGATGCACACCTACCAAAGCAGCAGCTCGGCCAAGGCCCGCAGTGGCAATCTCACCTTCGAGAATGGGTACACCACCAAAACCAAGCGCATGAGCTATAAGACCGCGAAAGGCAACTCGGTGACGGCGATGTCGAAAGCCTTCCCGCAGTCCAAATGCTCAAAGAAATGCCTCGAAGCCCAGCTGGATAACTACCACAAGCAGTGCGGGATCAAGGACACGACACAAATCAAAGCCGTGGAAACGGGACAGAGCGACGTTCGCGCGGCCAACCAGGCCGTCAGTGCCCGCAACGCCAGATTGGCCGCTGCCCCAGGCAGAGGCGCACGTTAAAAAGGAGAGAGTTGATGGCGGGACAATGGACCGGGATCTTTTCATTCGTCACGGGCGTAGTCAGGTACCACGACCTGGCTTATCTGGCGTCGGTATCGGACGAGATGCAAGCCAATCGCGTTGACCACACCTATATCACCGAATGGGATGCTGGCACCTGGCGAGTCGGCGACGACGATGACGACATCCAGCATTGGTCGGTAGTAGCCGGCACTCTGGTTCATCTGCCATTGGAACAGGCCCTGTTTCTCGGCGCGGGCGGCCAGGTTATCTGCACGGGCTCGGGCGATACCCATGAGGAACAGTTGCCCAACGATGAGTCCGCCATTGCCGGGCGGGGCGAGATACGCGGGGTATGTGCCGTCGAGGGAGTTGCCTATGCATGTGGAATGGACCGGCAGGTTTACCGCCGTCATGACGAAAACGACTGGCGTGCGATGGATACCGGGGCGAGGCCAGCCGCGGAGGACGAACAGATTGTTGGTTTCGAGACCATCGCAGGTTTCAGCAGCGGCGAAATATACGCCGCGGGATGGGGAGGTGAAATCTGGGCCTACGACGGCAAGCGCTGGCAGCCCCAGGTCAGCCCGACGAATCTCGTAATCACAGCACTCTGCTGCGCGGAGGATGGTTACCTATATGCCTGCGGACAACTCGGTACCCTTCTGCGCGGGCGACACACCGATTGGGAGGTCATTGAGCATGGCGACAGCGACGACGATTTTTGGAGTCTTGCCTGGTTCAAGGGGGCGCTTTACGTATCCAGCTCGACCGCTATCTACAAACTGCAGAACGGCCACCTACAAACAGTCGACTTTGGCGATGATGAGCCGGACAACTGCTTCCACCTGAGCGCCGCCGATGGCGTGTTATGGAGCATCGCGGCCAAAGATGTTTTCGCCTTTGATGGAAGCCTCTGGCAGCGGATCGACTAAATGACCACGCTTGACGCGATAGTCGACCAACACAGTGAAGAAGCCGCCTTCCTCGCCCTGCTGCGTGACTACGCCGTACGTGCGCCGCACTACGACCTCCAGCACCTGGCCACCCTGGACAACCGCATCGAAGCCCATCTGGATGGCCTGCGTATCGCCGGCCTGCCCGGGCTGGATGCCCTGCTCCAGCAACTGGGCCCCAATATCCTGGGCGAAGTATTCGCCGCTACCGTACTGGCCTTCGAGACCGGCAATACTGCTGCCATGGCCCGCCTGGCTGAGCATCTGCGCAGCCAGGCCGATGCCGAGCGCTTTATGGCAGCGGCGCTGGGCTGGCTGGAGTGGCCGCTGATCGCACCCTGGATCGACCGCCTGCTGGTGTCGCCGGAGCCGATCTTTCGCCGTATCGGCCTGGCCGCCTGCGGCATGCACCGCCACGATCCCGGCCCGGCATTGCTGGCGGGCCTGTCCCATGCCGATCCTGGCGTGCTCGCCCGAGCCACGCGTACCGCTGGAGAGCTGCGTCGACGCGACTTGATGGCGGCCATTCGCGCCCATCGTCTACACCCGAACGCCGCCACCCGCTTCTGGGCCAACTGGGCCACGGTGCAGATGGGCGACGAAGAGGCGCTGGTGCCGCTGCGCCAGTTCGCCGAACAACCGGGGGCCCAGCAGTACCGCGCCTTGCTGGTGTTGCTGGCCTGGCAGCCACGGGATATCAGCATTGCCTGGGTTCGCCAGCTGATGCCGCAAGCGCAGCAACGCCGCATGGTGATCCAGGCCGTTGGCCTTCTGGGCGACCCGGTTAGCCTGCCCTGGCTGATCCAGCAGATGCATGACCTACCCCATGCCCGAGTCGCCGGCGAGGCATTTAGCCTGATCACCGGAGCCGATCTGGCCCTGCTGGATCTGGAACGCAGGGACAGCCCCGACTATGACGCCGGGCCCAACGACGATCCTGCCGACCCCAACGTGGCCATGGATGACGACGAGAACCTGCCCTGGCCCGATCCGACGCTGATCGAGGCCTGGTGGCAACAGGAGAAAGGCGCTTACCAGAATGGCCAGGGCTATTTGCTCGGCCAACCGATCAGCGAACAGGCTTATCTGCAGGCGCTCGCCCGGGGACAACAGCGCCAACGCATCGCCGCTGCCTGCGGCCTGGCCCGGCTGCGTCCGACCGAAGCACTCTTCCCTACCAGTGCGCCAGCCTGGCGGCAGCAGGCCTTGCTCAGGATTTAAGGCAACACCACCCGCTGCTCCAGACGTTCGATCATCAGTCCCTGTCCAGCAGATGAAAGCGGGGCAAGGATACGTGCCAACGGATAGCGGCCAGGCGGATCAGCAGCACCGTCAGCATGGACACCCCGGTATCCAGCCAGTGCGGAGTGCCCAGCTCGCGCAGGCCGATAAACATCAGGGCTCCGGCAATACAGGCGGTGGCGTAGATTTCCTTCTGGAAGATCAACGGAATCTCGTTGCAGATCACATCGCGCATTACCCCGCCGGCCACGCCGGTCATCACCCCCATGATCACCGCCGTGCTATAGGGCACGGCATGCTGCAGCGCCACTTCGGTGCCGATCACGGTAAACACCGCCAGACCGAAGGCATCCGCCAGCAGCAGGCCTTTCTCATGAATGGGCTGGGTCAGGCGCACCCAGATCACCGTACCGATGGCCGCCAGAGAGGCCACTAGGATATAGAGGTCGTTGAGAATCCAGCTGACCGGGTGGTTGTCGAGGATCACATCGCGCAGGGTGCCGCCGCCCAGCGCGGTGATGATGGCAATCACCAGCACGCCGAACAGGTCCATGGATTTACGACCGGCCATCAGCGCACCGGTAATGGCAAATACCGCAACGCCGAACAGGTCGGCGAGATAGAAAAGTTCTGCCATGACGTCCTCAGGACTCGACCGGGGTACGCATGGTGACGAATTCCTCGGCCGCCGTTGGGTGCACGCCGATGGTTTCGTCGAACATCCGCTTGGTTGCCCCGGCTTTCAGGGCAATGGCCAGGCCCTGGACGATTTCCCCCGCCTCCGGGCCAACCATATGGCAACCCAGCACCCGGTCGCTGTCGGCATCCACCACCAGCTTCATCAGGGTGCGCTCCTGGCAGTCGGTCAGCGTCAGCTTCATCGGCCGGAAGCGGCTTTCGAAAACCACTACACGGTGGCCCTCTTCCCTGGCCTGCTCCTCGCTCAAGCCTACGGTGCCGATATTCGGCAGACTGAACACCGCCGTGGGGATCATCTTATAGTCGACCTTGCGGTACTCCTCCGGTTTGAACAGCCGCCGCGCCACGGCCATGCCTTCGGCCAGGGCCACCGGGGTCAGCTGTACCCGGCCGATCACATCGCCGATGGCCATGATCGAGGGTGCCGTGCTCTGGTACTGCTCGTCGACCTGGATATAGCCGCGCTCGTCCAGTTGCACCTCGGTGTTTTCCAGGCCGAGGTTGTCCAGCATCGGCCGGCGGCCGGTGGCGTAGAACACGCAGTCGGTTGCCAGCTCGCGGCCATCCTTGAGCGTTGCCAGCAGGCTGCCATCGGCCTGCTTGTCGATGCGGGTGATATCGCTGTTGAACTGCAGGTCGAGGCCACGCTTGCTCAGTTCTTCGTGCAGGTGCTGGCGCACCGCGCCATCGAAGCCGCGCAGGAACAGCTCGCCCCGGTAGAGCAAGGAGGTCTGCGCGCCCAGGCCGTTGAAGATCGAGGCGAACTCCACGGCGATATAACCACCGCCCACCACCAGCACACGCTTGGGCAACTGTGGGAGGAAGAATGCCTGGTTCGAGTCGATGGCATGCTCGCGGCCAGGAATATCCGGGACATGAGGCCAGCCGCCGGTGGCGATAAGGATATGCTTGGCGCTGTAGCGCTTGCCGCCCAGCTCGACGCTGTGCCCATCGAGCAGACGGGCGTGGCCTTCCAGCAGGGTCACCCCACTATTGACCAGCAGGTTGCGGTAGATACCGTTGAGGCGCTCGATTTCGCGGTTCTTGTTGGCAATCAGGGTCGGCCAGTCGAACTGCGCCTGATCCAGCGACCAACCAAAACCCTGGGCCTGCTCGAAATCTTCGGCAAAGTGGGCACCGTACACCAGCAGCTTTTTCGGCACGCAGCCGACGTTGACGCAGGTGCCGCCCAGGTAGCGGCTCTCGGCCACCGCCACGCGGGCACCGTAGCCCGCGGCAAAGCGGGCCGCGCGTACACCGCCGGAGCCGGCACCGATTACAAACAGGTCGAAGTCGTAGGTCATCACAAGCCTCCAGATCAGGCCGCAAGCATAACCCAATCGCCCCGAGCACCGCGTTCGGACTACGCTTGCAAAGTACCCTCAAGGAGCAACCCCATGCGTCCGACCCTCACCCACCTGGCGTTGCACGTTCCCGATCTGGATGCCTGTGTGGCCTTCTACCGCGAGTTCTGTGGCATGGCGGTGATTCACCAGCGCGCCGGCAAGGGCTCGCGGATTGTCTGGATGGCCGAACCCGGCAAGGAACACGAATTTATCTTTGTGATCATGCCCGGCGGGCAGGACCGTGGGCTGGCGGCCGATGACTACAGCCACTTCGGCTTCGCCGTGGCCAGTCGCGAGCAGGTCGATGCCATAGCCGCCAAGGCCCAGGTCGCGGGCTGCCTGATCTGGGCCCCGCGTGACGAGCCCTACCCGGTCGGCTATTACTGCGGGCTGCGAGATCCATCAGGAAATTATGTCGAGTTCAGCTATGGCCAGCCGCTTGGGCCGGGCTCTGAGGCGATGCCGATTCCCTGACCGGCGCGTGCAAACGATAAGCAAAAACGGCAAAGCCACCTCGCGGTGGCTTTGCATTCACTTACAGCTTAGGGCGTGCAACTTGCCGCCTCAGTAGGCCTTGCCTGGCTTGTAGAGGTTCTCGAAACAGAAGTTGGTGGCATCGATATAGCCTTCCGCACCGCCGCAGTCGAAGCGCTGGCCCTTGAACTTGTAAGCCATTACGCAACCATTCTGCGCCTGCTTCATCAAGGCATCGGTGATCTGGATTTCACCGCCCTTGCCGGGCTCGGTCTGCTCAATCAGCTCGAAGATATCCGGCGTCAGGATATAGCGGCCGATAATGGCCAGGTTCGAAGGCGCATCTTCAGGCTTGGGTTTCTCGACCATGCTGTTAACCCGGTAGATATCTTCCCGGATCATTTCGCCAGAAATTACCCCGTACTTGTGGGTTTCTTCCGGCGGCACTTCCTGGATAGCCACGATCGAGCAGCGGAACTGCTTGTACAGCTTGACCATCTGGGTCAGCACGCCGTCGCCGTCCAGGTTCAGGCACAGGTCATCGGCCAGTACCACGGCAAAGGCTTCGTCACCAATCAGGGGGCGGCCACAGAGAATGGCATGGCCCAGGCCCTTCATCTCGACCTGGCGGGTGTAGGAAAAACTGCATTTGTCGATCAGACGCCGGATCCCGCTCAGGTATTTCTCCTTGTCGGTATCGCGGATCTGATGTTCGAGCTCGTAGCTGATATCGAAATGGTCTTCCAGGGCACGCTTGCCGCGCCCGGTGATCATGGCGATTTCCGTCAATCCGGCCTCCAGCGCCTCTTCGACGCCATACTGGATCAGCGGCTTGTTCACGATCGGCAGCATCTCCTTGGGCATGGCCTTGGTGGCCGGGAGAAAGCGTGTGCCGTAACCGGCGGCGGGGAACAAGCATTTCTTGATCATGAAAATCCTTTAGATGACAGCGAAAAACCGCACCAAGTCTATCAGGCTGCACTGACCTTACAATGACCAAGGCCCGGGCGGCCAATGCCACGGTAGATAAAACCAAGCGTTGCGAGCTGTTTAGCGTCGTAGATATTGCGCCCGTCGAAGACTACTGGCATGCGCATCAGGCCGCGAATTCTGACGAAGTCCGGCTGGCGAAACTGCTTCCATTCGGTCACCAACACCAGGGCATCGGCCCCCTCGACAGCGCCGTAAGGCGACTCGCTCAGACGCAGCTGACCGCGCTCGACCTCCGCGCCATAACGCGCCGCCACGCCGGCGCTGGCAACCGGGTCATAGGCCTGTACCCGCACCCCAGCGGCCAGCAGCGCATCCAGCAGAACCAGACTGGGGGCCTCGCGCAGATCATCGGTGCCAGGCTTGAAAGCCAAGCCCCAAAGCGCCACGACCCGCCCTTGCCAGTAACCGGAAAAATGCTCACGCAACGCCTGGAACAACAACGTCTTCTGTAGCGCGTTACGAGCTTCGACTGCACGCAGGATGCCAGGTTCAATGCCCTCCTGCTCTGCAGTGCGGATCAGCGCCCGCACATCCTTGGGGAAACAGGAGCCGCCATAACCGCAACCGGCGTAGATGAAATGCGTGCCAATGCGTTTGTCACTGCCGATGCCGCGACGCACCTCCTCGATATCGACGTCCAGGCGTGCACACAGGCTGGCCATTTCGTTGATAAAGGAAATCTTGGTGGCGAGAAAGGCATTGGCGGCGTACTTGCTGAACTCCGCGGCGCGCAAGCTCATGCACAGCAGGCGTTCGTGGTTGCGCAAAAACGGCGCATACAGACGGCGCAGCACCTCAGCGGCCTCCGGCTCGTCGCAGCCGATGATGACCCGGTCCGGACGCATAAAGTCATCGATGGCCGAGCCCTCCTTGAGGAACTCCGGATTGCTCGCCACGCTGACCTTGCACGACTGGCCGCGTTTGCGCAGGCCATTATTGATCCGCTGCGCGACCCGCTCCCCGGTACCCACCGGCACCGTGGACTTGTCGACCACGATACAACTGCGCTGCAGGCAGGCACCCAGGGCATCGGCAACGGCGAGCACATGGGATAGATCCGCCGAACCATCCTCCCCGCTTGGCGTGCCCACGGCGATAAAGACGATCTCCGCCTGGGCGACGCCCAGCGCCAGATCCTCGGTAAAGCTCAACTGACCGCTGACCAGATGGGCCCTGAGCAGCGCTTCCAGCCCGGGCTCATAAATGGGCACCTGACCCTCAGCCAGATCGGCGACGCGCGCGGCATCCTGCTCGACGCAAATCACCCGGTTACCCATTTCGGCAAAACAGACCGCCGATACCAGCCCGACATACCCGGCTCCGATCACGCAAATTCGCATCGCCACACCTCCAGATGAGTTGCAGCGATTGCAGCTAAAACAGGTGGCAGGCATATGACACTGACGCGACAGGGGCGTGACAGCGGACTTAAGGCGAGGGAGTTGTAGCGAGGAAAGGTGGTGCCCGAGCCGGAATCGAATAACAGCCAAAAACCAGCTTAAATACTGGTGTATGTACTTTCAATTTCACGCTGTACCCCTAAGCGTACCCCTAAAAGGGGAAGTACCCATATCCTGGTGCTGGTCATGCCATAACAAGGGCGCTGCCAAGGTAGAGCTGAGATCGATCAGCGGATTTTTCCGCCGATTACCTGCGCGCCGGATAGGGCGGGGCGAAAGTCCAAGCGGATCGACTGCCCGAACGACGGGGGGAGCCAAATATTCACGCCGTCAAAATTAGATTTTGAAAATTGAACATCAATCATTTGCACGCAGGGCCTGGGCACTTCTGAATTTCATTTTTCGCGGGTGTGAAAATACGGCCCCCCCGTCGTTCGGGAATCCAAATCTCTCAGACTTTTGACCCGCCCTCCCGCCGCGCATGGCGCTAGGGCTTCCGCCGGGGCTTGTGTCCGCCTAATCGAAGTTTAGGCTCAGGCTTACCCAGCGATGATGGTGACCCGCCCAGGCGCGCAACCAATGGGGCGCGCAGGACCTTGGGCCTGCCGTCGCCACCAACAAGGAACGGAATTCGCTGAGCCTCAAGCCAGCGCATCTGTGCCGATGGCTTCTGGTAGCCGGTGAGCTCTTCCAGCTCTTGCAGTGTCAGCAGCATAGGATCGTGTCCGTTCTTGGGCTGATGTGTCTCTGCTTATACGAGCTGATTATTGCTGGGGGTGGGTGAATCGCCCAGCCGTTCAGCCAAGGTCTACCGGTGGGAATGAGTTATGGAGTTGGTAACGTCCAAGTAACGCTAGCGGCGTTATCGGTACCAGGGTGGAAGGTGTGTCACGGTGATGTGAGCAACCTCGCTCGCATCTCTCACGCCCAGCCACTCAGGGTAGACGAATCACCGACCCACCCTAGTGCTGAGTAAATACCCGAAATTCCGGGGATCTACTCAGCCGGCAATGCGCTCAACGTTGAGCGCATCTGCAGCCAGAACCACCTGCTGGGCCGATCCCAGCAATGGTGGGAATATCCCGCCTTTGTCCTTTATGCATCCTCTACAATTGAAAACTCAGGGATCGGCCGGATCGCCCGCAGGCTCCGGGGTTTCGGGATTCTGTGAAGATGCAGGAGCGGCGATACTTTGCAGTTTCGGGAGTGATCACGCCATAAAAAATCCCCCTTGGGTGGGGGATTTGAGGGCGGTGCTCAGTACTGCGGATCGACAGTGGGCGGGTTGGCGCGTAGATGCTCCAGAGCTTCGGCAGGTGTCATGCCGCGGGCGAGAAGGTCATCTATCTCTCTTTGCAGGTTGGTGCGGACCTGGGCTTCGTGCATCAGAGCGCGGCAGTGAGCGAGCTGGTTCAGTGCCTTTTTGATCGGTTTCGGTAGGGCGTTTTCATGGGTCATATTGTCTGCTCCGGTTGATGTGAAAAGGCCCGCTCGGGGCGGGCCTAGTGCTCTGTCACCCCCGATGAGGAAGTTGGGGGCCAGGCTGCGGCGGTTTTAAAGCCGTGGCACTCACCGCTAATCCACGCCAAGGAATGCTTTAGGTCGCCACCAGATCAACCAGGAAGACCGCTTGGGCATCACGTACTTCAAGGCCGGCGCGCATCTCGCCCAGGATCTTCACCAGGTTACGGGTGAAATAATCCATATGGCTGTTGGAAACCATGACGCTCGGTGCCTCTCGATCCAGTACCGTGACATGCGTGGTATCGATCACCAGAACCGAGCCTTCCGGCATGACGTGGCTCAGTACAACCGGCACCCGCCACAGCACCAGCGGCACCGGGGCCACCGGGCTGCCAAACAGGTAGTTGCCTTCCTGCTCGGTCTTCGTGATGCCGATCTTCAGCCAGTCGTTCGGGTTCATCACGATCAGGTTTGGGATATAGCCCAGGACCTGCATAGCCGTCACGGTTTCGCCGATGCGGTCTGCTGGCGTGGTGGTCAACGTGGGAATCATGACCGTCGCCAGGTTCAGCAGACCATCGATGTCGTCGACGCCCTGGCCGTGAATAATCTTGTGCTCGAGCTTGCTGAGCACTTTCTGGCGGATAACGAAGTCGAGCTGGGTCTGCAGTGAGGCATTATCGCTCAGCACTTGGCGAGATGCCGTTGTGTGCCCGGCAATCGTGATCACGGCCGCTTTGACCAGCTCGCCATCGAAATCAAGTTCCGCCTTTTCATCGCCTTCGTTGACTTGCTGCTCTGCGTCGCCGGTGACGTTCAGGCGGACGTGCTCGACCGAATCGCTGGTGGTGGGGCGAGATGGCAGCGCCTGCAGGAGCGTGAGCGGCTGGAGCACGGGGCCGAAGACGCCAGAGCGATCAGGATGCGAGGGCATCTGGCCGGCAGACGAGCCACCGTGACCGTCGCTGACGATGGCTCGAATACTGGCACTCAGATTGGCCCGGGCAGTGCCCTGGTTCCAATCCTTCAGGGCTGCGAATGAGCTGGAGTCGCTGAAAGAACTGATCGCGTCCGCGGCGATATTACGCGGAGACGGAGCCGAGGATCTGAACCCGCTGCCGACTGCCTTCTGTTCCAACTCCAACAGGCGAGCATTGATCTCTAGATTGCTGTTCTGCTGGGTCTTCAGGGTGTCTTGGTGGTCTTGGAGAGTTTTGTGGTGTGATTGAATCACGCCAGTAATTTGGCCGATATCAGTATCCATTTCTGTCATTTCCTGCGTGATGGTGGCGAGTGCGCGGTGGTCGCTTTCGCTGGCTTGGCCGCCGGCGGCGAGATGTGCCTTTAGGCGTTCCCAGCGCGATGCATGATTCTGGTTGCCCATCGGAATTACTCCGGTGTTCGTGTTTGGGTGGGGGAGTGGCCGCCAGCGCCCGGCATGGCGGCGGACCATCAGCGCGAAGCGTGATGTCGGCAGGTAGCGCCCGGCGTACCTGCTATGGCGATCACCCTACGCGCGGGCGTGCGCCTCGGTCTGCGTCTAACTTCGGTGCTATGCGACGGTTTCAGTCGCAAAACGGCGGATGTCGTCGATTTTGTAGAACCTGCGATTGCCACGCCGGACAAATGGCAGCGGTGCTTGCCCGGCAGCCGCCAGGCGGCGCAAGTAGGACGGGGCATAGCCCAGCAGCTCGGCAGTGGCAGGTTCCGGTACCAGGCCGCCCAAAAGCGGTATTACGCCAAGGCGCTCCAGGTGCTGACGGATCTCGTTTTCGATGGGATCAATCACGCGCCACCTCCACACTTGGGTTTTGGTTGTAAAGCTGTTCCTGGCTTGCGACATTTGCGACAGCCGCGACAAGCCCCGTCTTTGCTGACTTTGAGGTTTGCGACAAGGTTGCGACAGGTTGCGACAACCGTAGGTCAGCAAGGGCCGCTGGTGATTTGTCGCAGCTTGTCGCAGCGATGTCGCAAGTGGCCTGGCCTTGCGGGCTGGGCTTTGTCGCGGCTGTCGCGGTTGTCGCAAGTGGATTGATGCTGAATTGCTTGCCGTCACTGGTCAGCAGTTGGTTGTGATCCACCAGGATGGCCAGCAGGCTGTCGCGCTGCTTAGCGCTTTTCCGGGCGAGGCTCGGCCCTTCGCGCTGCAACTTGCGGGAGTCGAATGTCTCCCACTGCTTGAGCTGCAGCCACTCCAGCAGCACAGTAGCCTGTTGCAGCTTGGGGTTTACCGCGTCGCTGTCGGTGTAGCGCGCCCACTCGGCCAGGGAGTGCCGCACCAGCACGGTGGCGCGGCGCATGCACTCGCCGTCTATCTGCTGTTGGCCCTCAAAGCAAGCAAACACGGCGGCCAGGCGGCGCACCAGCTCACCAGCGCGCCCTGCAAAGGGGCGCAGGTTGGCGAACTTGCCCAGCGGGGATTGCTCGCCTTCCACTTCGTTGTAGAAGTCCAGCCAGTCGCGGGCTGCTTCATCGTCCAGGTCCAGCACCGGCGGCGATACTTCGCCCGTCTGCGGGTCAATTGCAGGCGGGGTTGCGTTGATGGCCTCGCAGCGCGCCCAGTAGCGTTGCAGGCGTGGGTCGGCATATGCCTTGCGGTTGAGCTGATCCGCAGTCAGAAAGCGGGTGCCGGCCAAGCTGGGAGGGCTGGCGAACAGGAAGCGCGGCAGAAAGCCCTGGCCGCGCAACAACGGATCATCTAGCGCCGCGGCTACCGTCACCGCTTGCGCCAGTAGATGCATGCTCAGGCGGCGGTTGTAGGCAAAGCCAGAGCCCTCGGCGTTGCCGTGCGAACGGGTGCGCTCGAATGCGCCAGTATCGAACGCCTTCACCAGGCCGCCCAGGGTGGCGGCCCGGGTGTCGGCCTTAAGCGATACACCGCCCAGAACCTGACCCCCTTCGTCAGTGTCCCAGGATGCAGCCGATGCGCCCCGGATCATGTCGCCGGCGATGCGTTCATAGGTGGCGTCGCTGTACTGCGTGCGCGGATCGAAGGGCAGCGGGTGCTCGGCATTGAACTGCTCGAGCGCCTTACCCTTCAAACCCCCGGCCATTTTGGTGATTTCGTCACAGGTTTTACGGTGCTCGGTGCGGGCTTTTTCCTCGGCTTCGTCGGCGGTCTTGAACGCCAGGCGACGGCACTCGGTTTTGCGATCGCCCGAGTCGGCCAGGGTCAGCAGGAACAGCGTGCAGGGCATGCCGCTCGGTCGGTGGATGTGGGGCGCGTTCACTCGCGTTTGCGCCAGGTATACGCCCGCCCCGATAACGCACTGACCAGCCAGCGCCAGCGGGGCTTGCACATGCTCGGCAATCGCTTGGGCTGCGTCGCGCATAAGCGGCGGCAGCGCATCCAGAGGGTAAGGGGCCGCGGCTTCCAGGTCGGGCTGCAGTGTCCGCGGTTCAGGTGCCGGGGTGCTGGCCCGTTCTTCAAGCTGCCGACGGTAGGCTTCGCTCTCGGCGATCAAGGCCTGGGCGTGCGCGTCGCCGCGGATTACGTCCGCCAGGTCAGGGTTGTGGTCAAGAATACCCATTACGCGGTCCTCTTCGGCGGCTTGAACTTGGTCAGATTTGGGCAAGCCGATCCCGTCGGCGCATGAGCGCCGTTTTTCTTAGTCATGGCTTAAGCCCTCAGTTGTGCGAGGCGCAGGCGCGCTTTGGCGTTGTCCTGGCTGAGCATTTGGTGAGCGTTGCCCGCAAACCCTGCCTGCTCGATGTGGAACTCGACAGCCGGGAAGGCAGTAGTGATGCGCTCCAGTGCTTCGTCGGCTTCGGTCTCACTGGCGAACGGTCCACACAGCCCGTACGGGTAGCGCGGGCTGTCAGAGTGCTGAACGTAGTGGTACAGGGTGAAGCCGCCAGCTTGGGTGAAGATGCTCATTGCGCACCCCCTTTGCTATCCATGGATTCGGCTATCTCGACTTGACCGCACAGCTCATAGCCAGCCATAGCCACCAGGTCAGCGATGGCCGCGACGGCGTGGTGTAAGCCGTTGATGTTTTCCTCGGTCAGGTCGTGTTCGCAGCCATCACAACCCAGCAGCTCGGAGATGGTTTTCAGGCCCATGCCGGCTTGGGCCAGGGTGCTGCCGAGCTTATTGGCAATGCGGGGAAGGTCGCTCACTGGGCACCCCCTGCGGTTTCTTGCGCGTAATCGAGTTGGGCGGTCAGCTCGCTGGCTCGCTCTGCCAGGTACTCGCGCCATTCGGAGGCGGCGTTAAGGCCAAGGTCCGAGAGATGGCGGGTATCAAGCAACCCACTGCGGATGCCGTCGCTCATCTCTGCGAAAGCGTCGGGGTAGGCTTTGCGGATGGCACGCAGGGTGGCGGCAAGCATATCCAGCTGCTCACAGGTAGCTGTCAGCAGGTCGATTGCATCGTTTGCCAGGGTGGCGATTGCGGGTGCGTTACTCATACGGCACCGCCTTGCACTTCCAGAGCGCGGGCCCGGGCCATGGCGGCGTTGTACCTTTTCAGGCGGACGGAAAGCGAAGAGTCGGCGTGCAGTGCGGCGATGGCGCGGGCCTTCCAGGCCTCGGCATGAGTGCAGGTGTAGGCCGGTGCGGACGGATTGAGGGCGTGTTTCATGGGTGCGGCTCCTAGAGTTGGGGAGCTGCCACGAATCGTCGCCAAACGAATTAGGGTGGCAGCTGTACGCAGGTTGGCGAACCGGGACTCTAGGCACCCGGCATACCCGAAGGTATCCCACGCACAGCCGCCATAACTCGAAAACGCGGACACAAAAAAAGCGCCTGCTTTCGGATTGTGGGCGCTGTTGCGCCTAGAGGTGTTCAGGTCGCCAAACCCGGTCGCTGAATTTGCAGCGACGTTCAAACCATAGCGCGCCTGGGCGGGCTTGGCAACGGTTGGGAGAGAATGTGCGCTCATGCGGCGGCCTTCTGCGCTTTAGCGCGCCGGGCGAACATCAGCGCCAGCACCTTGTCCGCCTGTGCGTGCTGGCTCTCTGGCAGGCGGTAGCGCTTAACGTCACAAGGCTCGCCCCAGTGGTTCGCGGCTTTCTCCGGCATGTGCTCGAAGGTCAATCCGTGGTTATTTTCCAGCGCCGGAATAGTCGAGTTCAGGCAGGTGTCACCGACTTGGCGGGCGGCCTCAAACCGATTGAGCGAGCCGAAGTGGCGCAGGTACACCAGGACGCGAGCAATCTTGCTCGGCGCGGTGCGCAGTAGCTGGGCGGGATCGATGATGATGCTGTTAAAATGGCCGTGCGACTGGCTGCCTTGTTCTTCGGGACGGGTGGCCTTTTTCATTCTGCCCTCCCCGCCAATTTGGCTTCCTGGTAGGCAGCGATTTCCGAAGCCGCGAAGAAAGCCCGCGCCGAGCGGGACTGGCCATCTTTGATCGGCTTGGGGAAGGAGGAGTCGCTGGCCATCAGCTTGTACAGCCCCGAGCGCGACTTGCGCATCAGGCTGCAGACTTCGCTGAAGGCCAACAGTTGCACCAGGCTGGACGCCTGCTGCTGAATGTCTTGCAGTACATTTGTTTGCATCGGCATGTCCTCGGTTGATTGCCGATGCCTACGCTATGCACCCAAACGACGGTTAAATAATTAGCCCGTCGGTTTTTTCCTACGCCATTCCCTATAAGTTGTCGGCGGCACGCCATGACGCTGCTCTATGATCGCAGCGAATTCGCGGGGCGATCTGCCGGCTCCCCGCAATTCCAGCTCCGTCTTACTGACAGCTGCCCAGTCGTGCTTAGGCTTCCTATCCTGGCGTGCGGTCTGCATTTTGGCCTTGTCTGTTCGAGCCTTATTTTTCCGGGTTTGTAGAATAGGCCACACCATCAGCAGGCGATTTATATCCGCCAATCGCTGCATAATTTCTACAGCCGAACCAGGCAGTTCGACTAGCTCAATTATCCGCCTTGCCAGGGGCGACAAGTTACCCGGCAAACCGTTTTGTTCAAGATAAAGGGTGTCGGAAAGCACCGTAACTCGCGCCGCCAAGTCCTGCATATCACCAGTGAAGGTGATTTGATGGGCCGTGAATGAAGCTTCCGCTGGCGACTTGTCTTTGCTCATGCCCGCCTGATCTCCACCACGTTGCGAGCCTGCTCTGCAGGATGCGCGAAGTCATAGGGGGTAATGTGCTTCTCCCGGTTGGCGTCCAAGTAGTCGGCCCACCACTGAACCATAAGCCGTCGCTCTTCGATGTGCTCGGCCTTGTGGATGTAGGCCGCCCTCACCCCGTTGCGCTCCTGGTGACTCATCTGCCGCTCTACGGCGTCGCGAGACCAGAGACCGGACTCGACCAGGGCGCTACAAGCCATTGTCCTAAAGCCGTGGCCACACACGTCGACCTTGGTGTCATAGCCCATGCGCCGCAGTGCGGCATTCACCGTGTTTTCGCTCATGGGCTTGTGGTGGTAGTGATCACCGACGAAGACCAGGTCGAAGCGCCCAGTGAGCAACCGAACTGCTTCAAGGGTGGCCGTGGCCTGCCGACTCAACGGCACCAGGTGCGGCGTACCCATCTTAGAACCGCGGTGTGAGTGCTTCACGTCCGCGATGGCCTCGCGCACCCCGGCAACGGTCCATAGGCTTCGGTCAAAGTCGATCTCAGGCCAGCGGGCAAAGCGCAGCTCGCTGGAGCGAATGAAGACCAGCAGGGTCAGGCTTAGCGCCAGTCGCGTCAGCGCTCGGCCCTTGTAGGCATCGATACCGCTCAGCAGCTCGGGCAGTCGATCCAGAGGCAATGCGGGGCGGTGTGCTGCCTTGCGGGTGGCTGTGGCCCCTCGTAGCTCGCGCGCGGGGTTGCTCTCGATGTACCCGTTCTGGACGGCGTAGCGCATGATTCCATCGGTGTACTGGCGCAAGCGGCCCGCGACATCCAAGTGATCTTTCTTCTCAGCATTTTTCAGCGGTACCAGAAGATCACGCACTTTCAGATCCGCAACTGGGCGATGCCCCAGGAACGGAAACAGGTCGGTTTCCATGCGCCGCATGATCATGGCGGCATGGCCCGCTGACCATTTGCGCGCGCCAGCGGCGTGCCACTCCAGGGCGACAGACTTAAAAGTGTTGGTTACTGCCGCAGCGGCTTCGGCCTTGGCTTGCCGGTCCGCCTCAATGGGATCGATACCCTGAGCCAACAACTCGAGCGCCTTGGCCCTCAGCTCTCGGGCAGTTTTCAGACCGATGGAGGGATAGTTCCCGAGGGTGGCGAGACCTTCCCTGCCGTCCGGGCGCTTGAACTTGATGCGCCAGCTCTTGGTGCCATTCACTTTTATCAGCAGGAACAGCCCCTGGCCGTCGCTCAGCTTGTAGGGCTTCTCGCGAGGCCTGGCGGCATCACACTTCGGGTCTGTCAGCGGAACAACTGATCGAGCCATAGGGGTACACCTTCCTTACCGAACCGGCGTACCCCTAAACGTACCCCTAAAAGACGGGAATGTATAGAAACACTGGAAAGCATACAGACACAAAAAAACCGGCTACAAAGGCCGGTTTCAGTGGGTTTCAGGTTCATCTGGGAACATCTGAAATCATGTCAATGGTGCCCCGAGCCGGAATCGAACCGGCAAGACCTTGCGGTCGGCAGATTTTAAGTCTGCTGTGTTTACCAATTTCACCATCGGGGCGTTTGGCGTGTTGTCGCTTGTTGCCGTCAGCGGCTCAACTTGCGAGGTCTGGACTATATACAGCCCATGGGCGAGTCGCAAGCCGCGGACTTTAAAATGAAAAAGCCTCGTAAATCATGGATCTACGAGGCTTTTCTAATTGGAGGCTGAGGTCGGAATCGAACCGGCGTTCACGGATTTGCAATCCGGTGCATAACCACTCTGCTACTCAGCCTTGAAACTAAACGGGCCGTTTAGACGGCCCGTTAAAATTGGAGCGGGAAACGAGACTCGAACTCGCGACCCCGACCTTGGCAAGGTCGTGCTCTACCAACTGAGCTATTCCCGCTTGTCGTGCTGACGGCCGCCATTCTATAGCTTCGGAACGCCGCGTCAACCCCTTGATTCAAAAAACTTATTTCTTTTCGGCAACTGGGCTGAGGTGCGGCCAGGCCGCCATCAGATACTGCACCATCGACCACAGGGTCAGCACGGCGGAGATCACCAAAAGCACATAGCCCAGGATCACCCAGGCGGTAAATGTCGGCGGGTTGGCCAGCAGAACGATCAGCGCAACCATCTGCGCCGCGGTTTTCCATTTGGCCAGATTGGAGACGGCGACATGGGCCCGAGCGCCCAGTTCGGCCATCCACTCACGCAAGGCCGATACCACGATTTCGCGACCGATAATGATCACCGCCGGCAGGGTCAGCCAGAGGTTGGTGTGTTCCGCCACCAGCAGCACCAGGGCCACGGCCACCATCAGTTTGTCGGCCACCGGGTCGAGAAAGGCCCCGAATGGCGTGCTCTGCTCAAGCCGGCGCGCCAGATAGCCGTCCAGCCAATCAGTTGCGGCGGCGCAGGCGAATACCCCGCTGGCCGCCCAATAGCTCCAGCTGAAGGGCAGATAGAACAGCAGAATAAAGCAGGGAATCAGCAGAACGCGGAGCACGGTTAGCAGGTTGGGGATATTCATCGGCACAACTAGGCTGCAAAGTGAGCGGGCATTCTACTCGCTGTGCAGTGCTGCATAAATCAGCTCTGCAAGCTTTTTACTGATACCCGGCGCTTTGGCGATTTCTTCGCTGCTGGCGCGGGACAGTTCCTGCAGGCCGCCAAAGTGGTTGAGCAGCTCACGGCGGCGCTTCGGCCCTACTCCGGCCACCTCCTCCAGGCTGGATGTACGGCGCGCCTTGCCGCGTCGAGCGCGGTGGCCGGTAATGGCAAAACGGTGCGACTCGTCACGAATCTGCTGGATCAGGTGCAGCGCCGGCGAATTGCCCGGCAGGGTGAACTCATGGGCGGCGTCATTCAGGTAGAGGGTTTCCAGCCCCGGCTTGCGGGTGGTGCCCTTGGCCACGCCGAGCAGAATCAGCTCGGGCACCGCCAGTTCTTCGAGCACTGTGCGGGCCATGGCCAGCTGGCCCTTGCCGCCGTCGACCAGGAGGATATCGGGCAATTTGCCTTCGCCCTCCTTGACCTTGCTGAAGCGCCGGGTCAGCGCCTGGTGCATGGCGGCGTAGTCGTCACCCGCCGTCACGCCCTCGATGTTGTAGCGACGGTAATCGGACTTCAGCGGGCCTTCCGGGCCGAACACCACGCAGGAAGCCACCGTGGCTTCACCGCTGGAGTGGCTGATATCGAAACACTCCAGGCGCTGCGGCACCTCATCCATGTCCAGCGCCTCGGCCAGGGCCTCGAAACGCGCGGCCACATGCTGGCGATCGGCCAGGCGCGCGCCCAGGGCCTGCTCGGCATTGGTCACCGCCAACTGCTGCCAGCGCGCCCGGGTGCCGCGCACGCGATAGCTGATACTCAACTGGCGACCGCGCATCTCCTCGATAGCCGAGATCAGGGTGGGGAAGTCTTCGTGCTGGGCATTGACGATCAGCTCGTTGGGCAGGTCGCGCTCCTGACTACTCAGGTAGTACTGGGCGAGGAAGGCCAGCAATACATCGCTGCCCTCCTCCTCGATGGCCACCTGCGGGAAGAAATTCTTGCTGCCCAGCACCCGCCCGCCACGCACGCTGATCAGGTGCACGCAGGCACCGCCCGGGTTGACCATGGCCGCGACCACATCGACGTCGCCGCTACCACCTTCCATGCTCTGCTGATCCTGCACCCGGCGCAGCAGGGAGATCTGGTCGCGCAGCTCGGCGGCGCGCTCGAAATCCAGGGTCGCGGCGGCCTGCTGCATGCCGCCGGACAGCTCATCGCTCAGAGCATTGCTGCGGCCTTCGAGGAACATCACCGAATGGCGCACATCCTCGGCATATTCCTCAGGCGTCACCAGGTCAACACAGGGGCCCTTGCAGCGCTTGATCTGGTACTGCAGGCAAGGCCGGGTGCGGTTCTTGAAGAAGCTGTCCTCGCACTGACGCACCAGAAAGGCTTTCTGCAGCAGGTTGAGGCTTTCGCGGATCGCCCCGGCGCTGGGATAGGGGCCGAAATAGCGGCCTTTCGGCTTCTTCGCCCCGCGATGGATGCTCAGGCGCGGGTAATCGCCATCCGAAAGAAACACATAGGGATAGGACTTATCGTCGCGCAGCAGGATGTTGTAGGGCGGCCGCCATTCCTTGATCAGCGTCTGCTCGAGCAGCAGCGCCTCGGTTTCGTTGGCGGTGATGGTGGTTTCGACCTGAGCGATCTTGCCCACCAGGGCGGCAGTCTTGGGGGCCAGACCGGTCTTGCGGAAGTAGCTGGCCAGGCGCTTTTTCAGGTTTTTGGCTTTGCCGACATAGAGCAGCCGGGCATCCACATCGAACATGCGGTAGACGCCGGGGCGGCCACTGCAGGTGGCGAGAAAAGCGCTTGAGTCGAAAGCCGCGCCGGTTTCAGCTGCCGGCATCGATCATGCCATGGCGCACCGCCAACAATGCCAACTCCACATCACTGGTGATCGACAGCTTCTCGAAGATGCGGTAACGGTAGGTGTTCACGGTTTTCGGCGACAGGCACAGCTTGTCCGAGATGCTCTGCACCTTCTGGCAGCCGGCGATCATCAGGGCGATCTGGATCTCGCGCTCGGACAACAGATCGAACGGCGAATTGTTGTTCTGCGGCTGAAACGACTTGAGCGCCAGCTGCTGAGCGATCTGCGGGCTGATATAGCGCTGACCGCTGAACACCATGCGGATTGCCTGGACCATTTCCTCCAGCGCCGCGCCCTTGGTCAGGTAGCCGGCGGCACCGGCCTGCAGCAGGCGGGTAGGAAAAGGATCTTCTTCACACACGGTCACGGCCACGACCTTGAGGTCGGGGTGGCTGCGGATCAGTTTGCGGGTGGCTTCGAGACCGCCGATGCCGGGCATCTTGATGTCCATCAGGACGACATCGGGCTTCAGTTCGCGGGCTTTGTGCAGGGACTCTTCACCGGATTCGGCCTGACCTACGACCAGCAGGCCTTCAATGTCGGCAAGCATGCGCGTGATGCCTGTGCGAACCAGATCGTGGTCATCGACTACTAGCACCCTAATCAAGCGACACCCCATTGTGCGTCAGGCCACCCAGACAGCAGCCTTGTTGAAATGCTGATCAAATCAGATTTGCGTTGTTTGACCAAGCTTGGCGCATGACCGTCAAAAAGCAAACGCCAAAATACGCTTGCATGACAACCAGAGGAAAATGGCGGAAGCGGTGAGATTCGAACTCACGGAAGAGTTTCCCCTTCGACGGTTTTCAAGACCGTTGCATTCAACCGCTCTGCCACGCTTCCGGCGTTAGTGCGGGCGGCAATCTTACCGGAACGCAACACACTGTCAAACTCTGCGTCTTGGCAGCTTGCGTGGCTCTGTTATGATCCCCTTCGACCTTGGTCACGGAACCATCTAGCCTCTACAGGAGTGTCGCCATGAACGATCACAATTATGCCCTCGACCATACGCAGGTCGAGCAGCAAGAAGTCAGCCGCGTCCTGCGCAACACTTACGGCTTGCTGGCCATCACCTTGGCTTTCAGCGGTCTGGTTGCCTTTATGGCGCAGCGCGCCAACGTGCCTTATCCGAATATCTTTGTGGTGCTGATCGGCTTCTACGGCCTGTTCTTCCTCACCGCCAAACTGCGCAACTCGCCCTGGGGTCTGGTTTCCACCCTCGCCCTGACCGGCTTTATGGGTTACACCCTGGGCCCGATTCTCAATCGTTACCTGGGCATGGCCAACGGTGCTGAAGTTGTCAGCTCGGCCTTTACCATGACCGCCCTGGTGTTCTGTGGCCTGTCGGCCTATGTGCTGACCACCCGCAAGGACATGAGCTTTCTCAGTGGTTTTATCACTGCCGGTTTCTTCGTTCTGATCGGTGCCATGCTGGCCGGCTTCTTCTTCGAGATCAGCGGCCTGCAACTGGCGATCAGCGCCGGCTTCGTGCTGTTTTCCTCGGCCTGCATCCTGTTCCAGACCAGCGCCATTATTCACGGCGGCGAGCGCAACTACATCATGGCGACCATCAGCCTGTATGTATCGATCTACAACCTGTTTGTCAGCCTGCTGCAGATCTTCGGCATTATGGGCGGCGACGATTGATCGCTTAACACGCAAACAAAGAAAGGCCGCTTAATTAAGCGGCCTTTTTTATTGCGCATGTTTTATTGCATGTGGACCTTAGTTGCGCGCCTGTTCCCAGGACTTCAGCAGTTCGTTGTAGTTGATGGTTTCGCCTTTAGGCTTCTCGTTAGCCAGTTTCGGCTTGGGTGCTCCCGGCTGATCCAACCAGTATTGCGGGTCTTTCGCCTCATTCAGCTTGGGACCGCACTCGCCGAGTACACCGGAACGCTCCAGCCGCCCGAGCATGGTGTCCTGAGCTGCCGCCAGGCCATCCAACGCCTCTTGCGGGGTTTTGTCGCCACTGGCCGCTTCAGCAATAAACTGCCACCACAGCTGGGCCAGACGCGGGTAGTCCGGCACGTTGGTGCCGGTCGGCGTCCACTGCACCCGCGCCGGGCTGCGGTAGAACTCCACCAGACCGCCGAGTTTCGGCGCAGCGTCGGTCATGGCTTGCGAGTTGATATCCGACTCGCGAATCGGCGTCAGGCCAACCAGGGTCTTCTTCAGCGACACGGTCTTGGAGGTGACGAACTGGGCGTACAGCCAGGCTGCCAGGCGCTGCTTGTCCGGGGTGGACTTGAGGAAGGTCCAGGAACCGGCGTCCTGATAACCCAGCTTCATACCCTCCTCCCAGTACGGCCCCTTGGGCGACGGTGCCATGCGCCACTTCGGCGTGCCGTCTTCATTAACCACCGGCAGGCCCGGCTTGGTCATGTCGGCGGTAAAGGCGGTGTACCAGAAGATCTGCTGGGCGATGCTGCCTTGCGCCGGCACCGGGCCGGATTCGGAGAAGGTCATGCCCTGAGCTTCCGGCGGCGCGTATTGGCGCATCCAGTCGACGTACTTGGTGGTGGCATAGACCGCCGCCGGGCCATTGGTATCGCCGCCGCGGGAAACGCTGGAACCCACCGGACGGCAGCCGTCGACGCGGATGCCCCACTCGTCCACCGGCAGGCCGTTGGGCAGGCCCTTGTCGCCGCCGCCGGCCATGGAGAACCAGGCATCGGTGAAGCGCCAGCCCAGGGAGGGGTCTTTCTTGCCGTAGTCCATATGGCCGTAGACGCGCTGGCCGTCGATTTCCTTGACCTTCTCGGAGAAGAATTCGGCGATGTCTTCATAGGCCGACCAGTTGACCGGCACGCCCAGCTCGTAGCCGTAGATTTCCTTGAACTTGGCCTTGAGTTCCGGGCGCTCGAACCAGTCGGCGCGGAACCAGTAGAGGTTGGCGAACTGCTGGTCGGGCAGCTGATAGATCTTGCCGTCCGGCGCGGTGGTGAAGGAGATGCCGATGAAGTCCTTGATGTCCAGGGTCGGCGAGGTGAAGTTCTTGCCTTCGTTGGCCATCAGGTCGGTGATCGATTCGGTCTTGCCGTAGCGAAAGTGCGTACCGATCAGGTCCGAGTCGTTGACCCAGCCGTCATAGATGTTCTTGTCCGACTGCATCTGGGTCTGCAGCTTTTCCACCACGTCGCCTTCTTGCAGCAAGTCGTGGGTCAGCTTGATCCCGGTGATTTCGGTGAAGGCCTTGGCCAGCACCTTGGACTCGTACTCGTGGGTGGCGATGGTTTCCGAGACCACCTTGATGTTCATCCCGCGAAACGGCTCGGACGCCTTGATGAACCACTTCAACTCTTCCAGCTGCTGTTCAGCAGTCAGGGTGGACGGTTTGAACTCGCTGCCAATCCATTTCTTGGCGGCGTCTTCATAGGCATCGGCCCAGGCCGCAGCGCTCAACCCGCTGAGTGCCAGCATGGCTGCCAATGAAACGCTATGTCGCAGCTTATTGTTTTTGTCGAACATAGAGACCTCCTGTTTAGGTTTCGGAGCAACATTGCCGAGCGATTCGACTAGCCCCAACGCATCACAGCCAACAGCCACACCAGGGACATCGCGAAGGCGACCCAGATGCTCCAGTCGGTGACGCCGATTACCAGCAAGTGCAGGTAGGCGCTGCCGAGAAGACCGATGAACAAGCGATCGCCACGGGTGGTGGCAATCGGCAGAAACCCGCGCCGCAAAATGCTCGGCGAGCGCAATTCCCAGGTGGTCATGCCCACCAGAATCAGACCGATGCCGATGAAGAACGCGGCGGTCGGTGTCGTCCAGCTCATCCATTCCATCATCAGCTCCTCAGACTCGACCGAGGGCAAAGCCCTTGGCCACGTGGTTGCGGACAAACCAGATCACCAGCATGCCCGGCAGGATGGTCAACACCCCCGCCGCCGCCAGCACACCCCAGTCGATACCCGAGGCCGAGACGGTGCGGGTCATCACCGCAGCGATGGGCTTGGCGTCCACCGAGGTCAGGGTGCGCGCCAAGAGCAGCTCGACCCAGGAAAACATAAAGCAGAAGAACGCCGTGACGCCGATGCCCGAACCGATCAGGGGGATAAAGATCTTCACGAAGAATTTCGGGAAGCTGTAGCCGTCGATATAGGCGGTTTCGTCGATTTCCTTCGGTACCCCGGACATAAAGCCTTCGAGAATCCACACCGCCAGCGGCACGTTGAACAGGCAGTGGGCCAGGGCCACGGCGATATGGGTGTCGAACAGGCCGATCGAGGAATACAGCTGGAAGAACGGCAGCAGAAACACCGCCGGCGGTGCCATGCGGTTGGTCAGCAACCAGAAGAACAGGTGCTTGTCGCCAAGAAAGCGGTAGCGCGAGAAGGCGTAAGCCGCCGGCAGCGCCACGCTCAGGGAAATCACCGTATTGAGGCTGACGTAGTACAGCGAGTTGAGGTAGCCCTCGTACCAGCTGGGATCGGTGAAGATCACCTTGTAGTTGGCCAGGGTGAAGTCATGGGGCCAGAGGCTGAGGCCACCGAGGATTTCGCTGTTGCTCTTGAACGACATATTCAGCAGCCAGTAGATCGGCACCAGCAGGAACAGGATATAGAGCCCCAGCACCACTTGTTTGCGTAGGTTCATGGTCGGCCTCAGCGGTTCTTGTCGTTGTGGGTCATGGCGGTGTAGAACAGCCAGGACACCAGCAGGATGATCAGGAAATACACCAGGGAGAACGCCGCCGCCGGGCCCAGGTCAAACTGGCCGATGGCCATCTGGGTCAGGGTCTGACTGAGGAAGGTGGTGGCGTTACCCGGCCCGCCGCCGGTCAGCACAAAGGGTTCGGTGTAGATCATGAAGCTGTCCATAAAGCGCAGCATCACCGCGATCAGCAGCACGCTTTTCAGCTTGGGCAGCTGGATATGGCGGAACACCGCCCAGCTTGACGCACGGTCGATACGCGCCGCCTGGTAATACACATCGGGAATCGCCCGCAGCCCGGAATAGCACAGCAACGCCACCAGCGAGGTCCAGTGCCAGACGTCCATGATCAGCACCGTGACCCAGGCGTCGCTGGTGTTGGAGGCGTAGTTGTAGCTGATACCCAGGCTGTTCAGGCTCCAGCCAAGCAAGCCGATGTCGGCGCGGCCGAAGATCTGCCAGATGGTGCCCACCACGTTCCACGGAATCAGCAGCGGGATGGCCAGCACAATCAGCACCAGCGAGGCCATGCGCCCCTTGGTCGGCATGCACAGGGCGATGGCGATGCCTAAGGGAATCTCGATCAGCAGCACGCAGCCGGAGAAGATGAACTGGCGCAGCAGCGAATCATGCAGGCGGGTGTCCTGCAGCACCTGTTTGTACCAGTCGACACCGACGAAATAGCGCGTGGAATGGTCGAAGATGTCCTGCACCGAGTAGTTGACCACCGTCATCATCGGCACGATGGCGCTGAACGCCACCAGCAGAAACACCGGCAGCACCAGCCACCAGGCCTTGTTGTTCTGCACCTTCATGGCTGCACCTCCAGCGCGTGGGTCTCAACCAGAAAGTCGTCGGCGTAGAGCATCAGCCACTGCGCCGGAAAGCTCAGGTAGACCCGCTGCTGCGGCACCGGCTGGTCCTCCTGCAGGCGCACCTTGAGCAGCTGGCCATCGAGTTTCAGGCTGAGAATCTTGTAGGTACCCAGGTCCTCCAGGTGCACCACCTCGCCGCACAGGGCATCGTCGTTGGGGCCGTCCCAGATATGCACGAACTCCGGTCGGATACCGACTTTCAGGCTTTGCCCGCCCAGTTCGGCAATTCGTCGATTGAGCGCCGGCGACAGCGGCAGCACGGTGTTATTGAAGCGCACCCCATCCGCGCAGGGCTGCACGTCGATCAGGTTCATCCCCGGGCTGCCAATAAAGTAGCCGACGAAGGTGTGGCTGGGCCGCTCGAACAGCTCGCGCGGGGTGCCGAACTGGACGATCTGGCCGCCGTACATCACCGCGATCTTGTCGGCGAAGGTCGAGGCCTCCAGCTGGTCGTGGGTGACGTAGACCATGGTGATATTGAACTGCTCATGGATCTGCTTGAGCTTGCGCCGCAGTTTCCATTTCAGGTGCGGGTCGATCACCGTCAGCGGCTCGTCGAAGAGGATCGCCGAGACGTCATCACGCACCAGGCCACGGCCCATGGAGACTTTCTGCTTCTCGTCGGCGGTCAGGTTGCGCGCCCGTTTGTGCAGCAGCGGGTGCAGCTCCAGCACCTCGGCGATTTCATTGACCTTGGCCAGGATCTTCGCTTCGTTCATGCCCTGATTGCGCAGCGGAAAGGCCAGGTTGTCGAACACCGTCATGGTGTCGTAAACCACCGGAAACTGGAAAACCTGGGCGATATTGCGCTGCTCCGGGTGCAGCTGGTTGACCACCTTGCCGTCGAACTGCACCTCGCCATGGGAAGGGCTGAGCAGGCCGGAAATAATATTCAGCAGGGTCGACTTGCCGCAGCCGGACGGCCCCAGCAGCGCATAGGCACCGCCCTGCTGCCAGATGTGGTTCATCTCACGGATGGCGTAATCGGCCGGGTCCTTGGGGTCGCGGCTATAGCTGTGGGCCAGGTTGTGCAGACGGATCTCGGCCATCAGGCGGTCCTCCCTAAACGGCGGCTGGGGGCCTGAATCAGCTGCCCGTCGGCAGCGAAGACAAACAGCTTGTGGGTGGGGATATAGATGAGGATCGGCGTATCCACGTCGTACTCATGCACCCCGGGCAGGTGCAGCACCAGCACGAACTGCTCGTTGCGCACATGCAGAAAGGTTTCCGACCCGCTGATCTCGGCCAGCTCGACGGTCACCGCCAGCTCCAGATCATCGTCGTTGGACGGCACCAGGCCGATATGGCTGGGGCGCACGCCGAAGCGGTATTCGCCCTCGGCGATATTCTGCAGATCCGGATTGAGGGGGAAATGCACGGTATCGGCAAAACTCACTTCGGTGCCGCTGATGCGCCCCGGCATCAGGTTGATCGCCGGCTCCGAGAACAGCTCGGCGGCCAGCACCTGCTGCGGGCGGTGATAGACCTCGGCGGTCTTGCCGCTCTGCACCACCCGACCTTCGTGCAGGATGGTGGTGGTGCCGCCCAGGGCCAGGGCCTCGTTGGGTTCAGTGGTGGCGTAGATGGCGATGGTGTGACGGGCCTCGAACAGCTCGCGCATCTCCTGGCGCAGCTCTTCGCGCAGCTTGTAGTCGAGGTTGACCAGGGGCTCGTCGAACAGGATCAGCGAGGCATCCTTGACCAGGGCTCGGGCCATGGCCGTGCGCTGCTGCTGACCGCCGGACAGCTCCAGCGGGTAACGCGCCAGCAGACCTTCGATGCGCAGCATCTTCGCCGTGGCGTGGACCTTTTCCACTATCTCGGCCTTGCTCACCCCGGCCTGGCGCAGCGGCGAGGCGATGTTCTCGAACACCGTCAGGGTCGGGTAATTGATGAACTGCTGGTAAACCATGGAGACGTTGCGCTGGCGCACCGAGACATGGGTCATGTCCGCGCCATTCATCAGGATGCGCCCGCTGCTGGGTTTGTCCAGGCCGGCCATCAGACGCATCAGGCTGGTCTTGCCGGACAGGGTGCGGCCCAGCAACACGTTGAAGGAACCGGGTTCGAAGCTCAGGCAGGCATCGTCGATATGCAGCTGGTTATCGACGATCCGCGTGACATGCTCCAGGGTAAGTGACATGGGCCGTCCTTTTTCTTGTTATCTCCGTCTAACAAGGCGAGTTCCGTGCCAAACCCTGAAATAAAACTCCAACTTATTGATTTATAAAAACATAACCTAAGCATCTGAACGCCTTCGGCAAAGCGATTGAACAACCTTGAACAGTGCACAGTGAACAGTTGAACAGTCGCGGCGTTGACATTGAACAGTCATAGGCGACACTGAGTCGACTTCGGCGCAGACCGAACCCCATAACAACAAGAACCACCCCGAGACCCTTGTGATGGCTGAAGCGACTGCTGCCCTGCCCCACGACCGCATCATCCAGGACTCCTGGTCGCGCTGCCGCGACTTCGGTCTGACCCACCAGAGCACGCCCATCTTTAGCCGCCCCAGCCCCGGCGAGGTGTCGGCCCTGCTCGACAGTCAGCACGCTCTGGTGCAGACCACCCATAAGGAAGTGCTGCCCTACTACGGCAATATCCTGGCCAATTCCAACTGCCTGATCATGCTCGCCGACCATCAGGGCCAGGTGCTGCAATCCTGGGGCGACCAGCGCTTTATCGAGCCCAACCGCGCCCCCGGTTTCGTCGCCGGGGCCAGCTGGCTGGAGCGCTACACCGGCACCAATGCCATCGGCACCGCCCTGAGCTGCGGCCAGGCGGTGCATATCCAGCACGACGAACACTTTCTCAAGGCCAACCGCTTTATGACCGGCTCGGCCTCGCCGATCTTCGACGAGCAGCGGCAGATGATCGCGGTGCTGGATGTCTCCAGCGACAGCTACCTGCCGCCGGCCCACACCCTGGGCATGGTCAAGATGATGAGCCAGTCGGTGGAGAACCGGCTGATTCTCAACCTGTTCCAGCAGCGCTACTTTCAGCTCAGCTTCAACACCAGTCTGGACAACCTCGACAGCCCCTGGGCCGGCTTGCTGATCTTCGACGACCAGGGCCAGGTGGTCTCAGCCAACCGCCGCGCCGACAGCCTGCTGGGCGTGGGCCTGGCCCGGGTGAATATCGAGAGCCTGTTCGATGTGCCGCTGCGCCAGCTGCTCAACCAGCCCGAAGGTCAGCCGTTCAACCTGCGCGCCGGCGGCCGCTTTCGCTTCCACGCCCAGGTCAAACGCCCGCAACAGCCCGCCCCGATCCAGGCCCGCGATTTCCGCCCAGCCGCCGAAGCTGAGCCGCAGGCCCAGGGCAACGGCTTTACCCTGGCCTCGATCAATCTCGGCGACCCGCGGGTGGACAAGGCCGTACGCCAGGCCGAGCGCCTGCTGGAAAAGGACATCCCGATCCTGGTGCACGGCGAAACCGGCGTCGGCAAGGAAGTGTTCGTCAAAGCCCTGCACCAGTCCAGCTCGCGGGCCAAACAGGCGCTGATCGCGGTCAACTGCGCGGCCATCCCCGCCGAACTGGTGGAGTCCGAACTCTTTGGCTACGAGAAAGGTGCCTTTACCGGGGCCAGCCAGAAAGGCAGCATCGGCCTGATTCGCAAGGCCCATAAAGGCACCCTGTTTCTCGACGAAGTGGGCGATATGCCGTTGCGCGTACAGGCGCGTCTGCTGCGCGTGCTGCAGGAGCGCTGCGTGCAGCCCCTGGGCAGCAGCGAGCTGTACCCGGTGGATATCCGCCTGGTATCCGCCACCAATCGTCCGCTGCGCCAGGATGTGGAAGCCGGACTGTTTCGCCAGGACCTGTACTACCGCATCAGCGGCCTCAACCTGGAACTACCGCCGCTGCGCCAGCGCACGGACAAGGCCGCCCTGGTCCAGCGTATCTGGGACTACCACCGCGAGCCGCAACAATGGGCCGGGCTCAGCCCGGAGGTCATGGCCCTGTTCGAGCGCCACCCCTGGCCGGGTAACCTGCGCCAGTTGAGCAGCGTGCTGCAGATCGCCCTGGCCATGGCCGACGAGCAAGCGATCCGCCCCGAGCATCTGCCGGATGATTTCTTTGCCGATCTGCAGGGAAAGGATGAGGAAGCAGCGGCGAGTGAGCCGCCAGCGCTATCGGCGCTCGCTGAGCATGACCTGGCCGGCCAGCTGCACGCCTGTGGTGGCAATATCTCGCACCTGGCCAAGCGTCTGGGACTGAGCCGCAATACCCTTTATAAGCGGTTAAGGGAGCAAGGCCTAAGGCTGTAACGGGGGCATCAGGCCGGCGGCACCGGCCGTTCGAGGGTTTTGACCCGGTTACGGCCCTGGTTCTTGGCGCAATAGAGGCCCTGGTCAGCCAGCTGAATCAGCAACTGCGGGGATTCGCCAGGCATCGGCACCAGGGTCGCCCCGCCGAGACTCAAGGTAACGATGGAGCCGTGCGAGGGATAACTGTGGGTAATCCGCCGCGCCTGCATGGCTTCACGAATCTTCTCGGCCACCACCCGCGCCCCAGCGGCCGGGGTATTGGGCAGCAGCATAACGAACTCATCGCCACCGTAGCGGGCGGCCATATCGGCAGGCCGGGTGCAGTTCTCGCGCAGGGAATTGGCCACCTGACACAGCAGATCGTCGCCCGCCAGGTGACCCAGCTCGTCGTTGTAGGCCTTGAACGAGTCGACATCGATAAATAACAGCGATATCTGCGCCTGTTCGCGCTGAGCCCGCAGCCATTCCATGGCAAGGAACTCATCGAAATGCCGGCGATTGGACAGGCCGGTCAGGCCATCGGCGTTCATCAGGCGCTGCAGCACCAGATTGGTGTCCATCAGGTGCTGCTGGCTCTCGCGCAGGGCCCGATAGGCCTCGTCGCGCTGCAACAGGGTCAGGTAGGAGCGCGAGTGGTAGCGGATCCGCGCAACCAGCTCGATGGCATCCGGCAGCTTGACCAGGTAGTCGTTGGCACCGGCAGAAAAGGCGGCGCTCTTGACCCCGGGATCGTCCTTGGTCGACAGGACGATGATGGGAATATCGCGAGTCGCCGGGTTGGCGCGGTACTGGCTGACCAGCGTCAGGCCATCCACCCCGGGCATGACCAGATCCTGGAGGATCACCGTGGGTCTGATCTGCACGGCCTGAGCGATGGCCTCGTGCGGGTCGGCGCAGAAGTGGAAATCGATGTTTTCCTGGTCGGCCAGGCTGCGCCGCACGGCCTCGCCGATCATCGCCTGGTCGTCGACCAGAAGGACCATTACGGCATTTTCATCGACTTTCAGCACGGATCTTTCATGTGAAACGCTCATAGTGAAGCTCCCAGTTACCGTTGGCTTTGACAGCCCTCATCGCTCAGGCAAAAAAGCTCAGCAAGCGTGGTGCAATCTCCTCCAAGGGACGAATTTCGACGGCGGCGTCGAGTCCCGCTGCCGCCTTGGGCATACCGTAAACGGCGCTGCTCTGCTGATCCTGGGCGATGGTCAGAAAGCCCTGCGCGCGCATCTGCTTGAGCCCCTTGGCACCATCACGGCCCATACCGGTCAGCAGCACACCCACCGCCTGACCGCTCCAGTGCGCGGCTACACTCTCGAAGAATAGATCGATGGACGGACGATAAGCAGAGTAGCCGCTGGGCTCGGCGGTGTAGGCCAGTTGACCATTGGCCAACAGCCGCAGGTGCTGATCGGTGCCGGCCAACAATGCCGTTGCCCTTTGTGGCGGTTCGCCATCGCGCGCCAGACGCACGGGCACGCCGGAGTCCTGGTTCAGCCAGTCGGCCATACCGGCGGCAAACACCTTATCGACATGCTGAACCAGCACGATGGCCGCCGGGAAATCGGCCGGGATGCCGTGCAGCAGTTCGGCCAGCGCCGCCGGGCCACCCGCCGATGCCCCGATGGCGACCAGTTGCGGCGGCGCAACGCCACTGGCTTGGTTTGACGCGGTGCAACCGGCCGCTTTATCGCCATGGCCAATCAGCCAGCCGATATTCTGAATCTTGCGTAACAAGGATGCGGCGGCCTCGCCACCCAGGGTCGGGGTATTGACCACATCCAGCGCACCGTGGCCCATGGCATCGAAGACCTGGCGCATGTTCTGCTTGCTGTCGCCGGTCACCAGCAGAATCGCACAGGGGCTCTGCGCCATGATCCGGCGGGTCGCCTCGACGCCATCCATCACCGGCATGACCAGGTCCATCAGCAGCAGATCCGGCGTCTGCAGCGCGCAGCGGCGAACCGCCTCGGCACCGTCGCCGGCAACCCAGAGAATCTGGTGCTCGGGAGCAAAGGCCAGGGCCCGGCGTAATGCCTCCACGGCCAGCGGCATGTCGTTGACGATGGCGATCTTCATAGCGACCTGCCGATCAGCATCGCCACGGCATCCAGCAGCTCTTCATCATGGAAACTGGCTTTGCCAAGGTAATAGTCGGCACCGGCCTCCAGGCCGCGCCGCCGGTCCTCTTCACGATCCTTGTAGGACACCACCATCACCGGCAAGGACTGCATCCGGTGATCACGGCGCAGCAGGGTCACCAGTTCGATACCGTCCATGCGCGGCATGTCGATATCGGTGATCAACAGGTCGAAGGGCTCGGCGCGCAGCGCATTCCAGCCGTCCATACCATCCACCGCGACTGCCACCTCGTAACCACTGTTGAGCAACAATTTGCGCTGCAGCTCGCGTACGGTGAGCGAATCGTCGACCACCAGCACGCGCTTGCGCGCCACTCCCGGCTCCTGCCCGCTGCGGTCGATGCGCTCCAGGCGACCGCTGCTGCGCAGCCGCTCCAGCGAGCGCTGCAGATCCTCGACATTGAGGATCAGCACCGGCGCGCCGTCGTCGAGCACGGCACCGGCGAGGACGTTCTGCACATTGCCCATCCGCGGGTCGAGCGGCAGGACCACCAGGATGCGTTCGCCAATGATGCGCTCGACGGCTATCCCGTAGAGGGCCTCGCCCACGCCTATCAACACCACCGGGATCGTCGCCCGCGCTGTTCGCTCCACAGGCCGCTGGAGCAACTGGCCGGCCGCCACCAGCCCCACCGAGCGACCTTCGTAGGTGAAATGCTGTTGCCCCTCCAGCTGCACGATGGCGGCCGGTTCCAGTTCGCACATGCGCTCGATATGGGCCAGGGGAAAGGCATAGGCCTCGCCGCCGACTTCGACCACCAGGCTGCGCACCACCGAGAGCGTCAGCGGCACTTCGAGCAGGAAACGCATGCCGCGGCCACTCTGTTGCTGCAACTGAATGCCGCCGCGCAACTGGCGCAGCATATGCTGCACCGCGTCCAGGCCGACGCCGCGCCCGGACACCTCGGTCACCTGTTCGCGCAGGCTGAAACCCGGCAGAAACAGGAAGCTCAGCAATTCATCCTCACTCAATTGCGCGGCGGTTTCCTCGCTGGCCAGCTGGCGCTTGACGATCGCCGCGCGCAACCGCGACAGATCCACCCCGGCACCGTCGTCGGCGATGTCCAGAAGCAGGGAGCCGGCCTGCTGACGGGCCCTGATGCTGATCACCCCCTCCGCGGGCTTGCCTGCGGCCAGACGCTCGGCGGGGGCCTCGATACCGTGGTCGAGGGCATTGCGCAGCAGATGGATCAGCGGCGCATCGAGCCGCTCCAGCACGTCGCGGTCCACTTGGGTGGCGTCCCCCTCGACCTGCAAGCGCACCTGCTTGTCGAGGCTGCGGGCAAGATCGCGGATCATCCGCGCCTGGCCGCGCAGCACATCGCTCAGCGGCCGCATACGGCACGCCAGCGCGGTGTCGTAAAGCTGCTGGGCGCGCTGCGCGGCTTGCCAGGCGAACTCGTCCAAGGCAACGGCCTGCTGTTCGTACAACTGCCGGCAGTCGCCGAGCACACGCAGGGCCTCAGTCAGGGTCGCCAGCGCAGAGGTGTCGGCAGCGCCGTCAGTCAAGGCCTGCTGAGCGCTTTCGAGCATCCGCCCCAACTGCATCTGCACACGTTTGCCGCGTTGCAGGGCCAGCAGTTGCGGCTTCAGTCGCTGGGCCTCGACCAGGGTCTTGCTGGACAGATCGAGTAGATGATCGAGGCGCTCGGCAGTGACCCGCAGCACCCGTTCGCCGCCTTCAAGGGGGCGACTCTCGGTGTGCGACGGCTCGGTTATATCGGCGAGTGTCTCGGCTGCCAGCACGCTGGCCGGCGCTGCCGGAGGTACAGGTGCCTGCACGCCGACTTGACCGGCCAGCTGGGCAATCAGCGCATCGATTTCCGCCGGCGTGACCTGCCCCTCCGGGGTGGCGATGCGCAGCAGCAAGTCGCTGCCAAGCAACAGCGCGTCGATATGAGCGGGGCTCAGTTGCAGCCGCCCCTCCTGGGCCTCGACCAGGCAGTCCTCCATGGCATGGGCGACCTGCACACCGGCCTCGACCCCGACGATCCGCGCCGCGCCCTTGAGTGAATGGGCCGCGCGCATGCAGGCCTCCAGCTGATCGCTCAGGGTCGGATTGCGTTCGAGCAGCAGCAAACCGGCGGCAAGCACCTGGGTTTGCGCCTCGGCCTCCAGGCGGAACAGCTCCAGCATGGGCGCGTCGCGCATCTCCTCAGGCGTCATGCCAGGCTCCGGATCATGGTTTGCAGCAGTTGCTCCTCGTCCAGCAGGCGCAGGCTGCGTCCGCGCCACTGCAGCACGCCACGGCTGCATTTGGCCGGGTCCAGGGTGTTGTCCCGTTCAGCTTCGGCCAGCAGATCGAGGGCGAAGCCATGGATGCCGTCCACTTCATCCACCGCGGCCAGCAGATGGCCGCCGGGAGCCCCCAGCACCAGCATGCGCGGTGCCACCCGCACGCCCGCTGCCGGGGCTGGCGCACCGCTGACGTCGAGGCCGAGCAGCTCGACCAGCGACAAACAGGTCAGCAGCGCGCCGCGCACATTGGCAACCCCGAGCAAGGCGCGGCCGCGCGGGTGCGGCAAGGTGTGGACCGGTACCGGCGCGGCAACCTCCACCAGAATGCGCGTCGCCAGGGCCAGCCACTCCTCGCCGAGGCGAAACACCAGCAACGAACGGCTCGCTTGCGCGGCGGCGGGAGCCTGCGCGTACTCCACCTCCGTTTCGTCCTGCTGCAGCGCGTAACGGTCGAGCAGGCGGATGGCCGCCGCCGCATATACCGTGCAGTTGCGGCAATGGATATGTTCGATCAGCAGCGGGCAGGACTTGTCGCCGCGTACGCCGATACGGTTCCAGCAGTCGTCGAGCGCTTGGGCATCATCGGCCAGAGAGTCTGTCAGGATCGGCTCAGGCATTCTTGTTCACTCCCTGTGCGGCACGAACCCGCAGACGGCCGGCGGCGGCCAGATCGCCCTGGGCGGCGAGCAAGGCGGCCAGGTGGCTCAAGGCTTCAGAGTGCTGCGGCTGCAGATACAGCGCCTTGCGGTAGAAGCCCTGGGCCTGGGCCGGCTGGCCACTGGCATCGCTGAGCAAACCCAGCCAGTAGAACGCCTCGGCGCTCGGCCCCTGCTCAGTGAGCAAGCGCTCACAGGCCTGCTGCGCCTCGGTGATATGGCCCTGATTGGCCAGGCTGGCAATGGCCTGCAGCTGCGCGCTGCCGTCTTCTGCGGATGGCGTCGGCGTAAGCCTTGCCGCTGCCGGTCGCGGCGCATGCTTCACGGCCGTGCGGGCACGACCATCGCCACTGTGCACAGGCGGCGGGCGCAGGGCCTTGAGCTGCGGCGTGCGCGGGGCCCGTTCGACGGCTGCCGAGGCAGCTGGGTAGCGGAAGGCGAATGCCTGAGGGATCCCCAGGGTTTGCAGGCCCAGGCGAGACGCCAGATTGGCCTCCGCCGGCCCGACAAAGATGACCCCATCTTGCCGCGTCAGGCGCTTGAACCCAGCCAGCACGGCTTCCTGGGTGGCCTGATCGAAGTAGATCAGCAGGTTGCGGCACAGCACCAGATCATAGGGCGGCTGATTGGCGAGCAGTGCCGGGTCGAGCAGGTTGCCGCACTGGAAACGCACCTGTTGACGGACTCGCTCATCCAGCGCGTAGCCATCCTCAACCGCGCTGAAGTAGCGGTCGCGATAACCCAGTTGCGCACCGCGAAAGGAATGATTGCCATAGCGCGCCTGTTGCGCCCGCTCGATCAGACGCGGGCTGACGTCCAGCGCATCGACCTGGAACTGCGCCGCGCCAACGCCTGCATCGAACAACGCCATCACGATCGTGTAGGGCTCCTCCCCCGTCGCGCAGGGCAGGCTGAGAATGCGTAACGTGCGACTGCCGGCCAGGCTCAGCAGGCGCTGGCCGGCCAATTGGGCGAGCAAGGCGAAGGACTCGGGATAGCGGAAGAAGCTGGTCTCGGGAACGATCACCGCCTCGATCAAGGCCTGGCGCTCCTGGGCTGAGTGCTGCAGCACCTGCCAGTAGGCGTCGGCATCAATGGCGCATACGCTGGCAATGCGCTGGCGCACGGCCCGCTCGATCACCGAGATGCCCACCGAGCCGACCTCCAGACCGATCTGGGTCTTGAGGAAGTCGACAAAACGCTGCGCGCCGCTCATGTCAAAACCTCTTGCGCAACGACGTCGGGCTCATCCGGAAACAACAGGGCATGGGCTTCGGCAGGCAACAGCGCCTGCACCCGTACCCACTGCACCAGGCCTTGCGGCCCCTGATACACCGGCCCGAGATAGGCTGCATGCGGATTATCCAGGCCATAGTCGTGGAACTCGCTCGGCGCGCAGCGCAGGGTTTCGCCGGCCCGCTCGACCCGCAAGCCAAGCAGATGACTTGGCCCGTTTTCGTCACGACGATAGTGCACCAGAACGATGCGCGTGCTGGTGCGCCGCGCCGCCGGCTGACCGGCCAGCAGCGTGCTCAGGTCGAGGACCGGCACCAGGCAGCCGCGATAACTGAAGATTCCGGCCACCCAGACCGGGGCCTGGGCAACCGACTGCAAGCGCCGCGAAGGCAGTACCTCCGCCACCTCGCTGACATCCAGGCCATAGCGCGTATCGGCGCAGCTGAACAGCAGATAAAGCCTGTCCGCCGCGGCTGTGGCATCAATGCGTGGGTGATGTGCTGCAAGCACTGCGTGGCTCCCTCGTTCAGGTCTGGAAGCGGGAAACCCCGCTACGCAGGCCGCTGGCCACCTGGCTCAGTTCGTCGATGGCGTTACTGGTCTGGCGCAGCGCCTCCACTGTCTGTCCGGTAGTTTCGGCCAGCTGCTGCAGCGCCTGGTTGATCTGCTCGGCACCGCTGGCCTGGGCCTGCATGCCCTCGTTGACCATGGACAGGCGCGGGGCCAGGGCCTGGGTCTGCTGGATGATCTGGGTCAGTTGCTCGCCGACCTGCTGCACCTCGGCCATGCCGCGGCGCACTTCTTCGGAGAAC
>CAZOEC010000024.1:27025-42682 GCA_964578635.1 uncultured Pseudomonas sp. | reverse complement strand
TCTTCTCCGGCGGCCGCGAAGAGCCGTTCGAAGGCGAAGAGCGCATCCTGATCCCCTCGCCGAACGTCGCCACCTACGACCTGCAGCCCGAAATGAGCGCCCCCGAAGTCACCGACCGTATCGTCGATGCCATCGAAAACCAGCGCTATGACGTGATAGTGGTCAACTATGCCAACGGCGATATGGTCGGCCATACCGGGGTGTTCAGCGCTGCGGTCAAGGCAGTGGAATGCCTGGACAGCTGCGTCGGCCGTATCGTCGAGGCGCTGGACAAGGTCGGCGGCGAAGCCCTGATCACCGCCGACCACGGCAACGTCGAGCAGATGGAAGACGACAGCACCGGCCAGGCCCACACCGCCCACACCTGTGAGCCGGTGCCGTTTATCTATGTCGGCAAGCGCAACGCCCGCATCCGCGAAGGCGGGGTACTGGCCGACGTGGCTCCGACCCTGCTGTGCCTGATGGGCCTGCCGATCCCGCCACAGATGACCGGCACCAGCATTATCGAGCTGGACTGAAGCCACACGCGGCATTGGTCGCCCCCAGTGGGCCGACCAATGCCGGAGCTTGGCGCTTATGACTTGCTGCTTGCGCCTGGTTTTTTATAGCCACGCCATCCCTACGGGCCGTCGCTACGCGACGTTAAAAATGGCTCCCGGCCATTTTTTAGGCATACTAGGCGCGTCTCCGTTCCAGGTGTCGCCCGCCCCATGTTTCGCGCCCTTGCCCTGATTTTCCTGACTGTCCTGTTTGCGCCTGCCTTCGCCGACGAAAAAGCCGACGCCCAGAAGCAACTGGACGCCGCCCGCGGCGATGTTGCCGAGCTGAAGAAACTGCTGGACAAGCTGCAGCAGGAGAAATCCGGCGTGCAGAAGGACCTGAAAAAGACCGAAAGCGAGCTGGGCCAGCTGGAAAAGCAGGTCAAGGGCCTGCAGGACGAACTGAAAAAGACCCAGGAAGAGATTCAGCGTCTCGACAGCGAGAAAAAAAAACTCGAAGGCGCGCGCCTTGAGCAACAGCGGCTGATCGGCATTCAGGCGCGCGCCGCCTACCAGAGCGGTCGTCAGGAATACGTCAAGCTGCTGCTCAACCAGCAGAACCCGGAAAAATTCTCGCGCACCCTGAGCTATTACGATTACCTCAGCGAAGCCCGTATGGAGCAGCTCAACGGCTTCAACGAAACCCTGCGGCAACTGGCCAATGTCGAGCTGGACATCGCCAATCAGCAAGCCCAGCTGCAGGAACAGAAAAGCGCGCTGGACGTCCAGCACCAGCAACTCGCCGTGGTACGCAAGGAACGCCAGCAGGCCCTGGCCAAGCTGAACAGCGAATTTTCCGCCCGCGACCGCAAACTCAAGGCCCGCGAGCGCGACCAGGCACAATTTGCCCGAGTGCTGAAAACCATCGAAGAAACCCTCGCCCGCCAGGCCCGCGAAGCCGAAGCCGCGCGCCAGCGCGCCCTGCTCGCCGCCCGCGAACAGCCCCGCGTCAATACCCCAGCGGCGGCCGCCAGCGGTCCACTGGTCAGTTCGGGAGCCAGCGTTGGCGGACCCTTCGCCCAGGCCCGGGGCAAGCTGCCCTGGCCCGTGGATGGTCGTCTGGTAGCGCGTTACGGCACTCCGCGCGGCGGCGACGCTCGAACCAAGTGGGACGGCGTGCTGATCGGTGCCTCTGCCGGCAGCCAGGTGCGCGCCGTGCATGGCGGCCGCGTGGTCTTCGCCGACTGGTTGCGCGGTTCCGGGCTTCTGGTCATTCTCGACCATGGCAACGGTTATCTGAGCCTGTACGGGCACAACCAGAGTCTGCTTAAAGACGCCGGCGATATGGTCGCCGCGGGGGAACCCATTGCCACGGTCGGCAACAGTGGCGGCCAGGAAACCCCGGCACTGTATTTCGCAATTCGCCAGCAGGGTCGCCCCAGCGACCCGGCCCAATGGTGCCGCACACAGGGATAGTCGGTGGTTGCAAGACGCCGCGTTTACCGTTTCAGGACAGGAGTAAGTTCGACATGCCGCATTTGTTCCGCCTCACCGCTCTCGCGCTGGCTGCCAGCCTGCTGGGCCATGCCTCACTGGCCCTGGCCGATGCAGCGCCGCCACAAGCCACCGCGAACGACAGCGCGCCCCTGCCCCTGGAGGATCTGCGCACCTTCGCCGAGGTGATGGACCGGATCAAATCGGCCTATGTCGAACCGGTAAGCGACAAGACCCTGCTGGAAAATGCCATCAAGGGCATGCTCAGCAACCTCGACCCGCACTCTGCCTACCTGGAGCCGGAAGCCTTCCGCGACCTGCAGGAAAGCACCAGCGGCGAGTTCGGCGGCCTCGGCATCGAGGTCGGCACCGAAGACGGCTTTATCAAGGTGGTATCGCCCATCGACGACACCCCGGCCTCGGCCGCAGGCATCCAGCCCGGCGATCTGATCATCAAGATCGATGGCAAGCCGACCAAGGGCCTGTCGCTGATGGAAGCGGTGGACCAGATGCGTGGCAAGGCCGGCAGCAAGATCACCCTCAGCCTGGTGCGCGAAGGCGGTAAACCCTTCGACGTAGAGCTGACCCGCGCGGTGATCAAGGTCAGAAGCGTCAAGAGCCAACTGCTCGACGACGGCTACGGCTATGTGCGCATCACCCAGTTCCAGGTCAACACCGGCGAAGAAGTCGGCAAGGCGCTGAACAAGCTGCGCAAGGACAACGGCAAGAAGCTCCGCGGCCTGGTCCTGGATCTGCGTAACAACCCCGGCGGCGTGCTGCAGGCCGCAGTCGAGGTGTCCGACCATTTCCTCAAGAAGGGCCTGATCGTCTACACCGAAGGGCGTATCGCCAACTCCGAACTGCGCTTCTCCGCCGACCCGGCCGACGCCAGCGAAGGCGTACCGCTGGTGGTACTGATCAATGGCGGCAGCGCCTCGGCCTCGGAAATCGTCGCCGGCGCACTGCAGGATCACAAGCGCGGCGTACTGATGGGTACCGACAGCTTCGGCAAGGGCTCGGTGCAGACCGTGCTGCCGCTGAACAACGACCGCGCCCTCAAGCTCACCACCGCGCTCTACTACACCCCCAACGGCCGCTCGATCCAGGCCCAGGGCATAGTCCCGGACATCGAGGTGGCGCGCGCCAAGCTAACCCGCGAGCAGGATGAGGCCGGCGTCAAGGAAGCCGACCTGCAAGGTCACCTGGGCAACGGCAATGGCGGCGCGGACAAGCCGAGCAAGAGCAAGACCGGCACCCCGGCGCGCCCCCAGGACGACGACTACCAGCTGAGCCAGGCCCTCAACCTGCTCAAGGGCCTGAGCGTTACCCGCGGCGACTGATCTCTACCCCTATGTAGGAGCGGGCCATGCCCGCGAACCCGCAATCGCGGCCTTGGGCCTAGGTGCCCCCGCCGCTCCTACAGATAGTCAACAAAAAGCCCGGCCTTGATCGCTCAAGGCCGGGCTTTTTTATACCAACCAACAACTACAGGTAGTTATTGGTCATCTCTTCGATAAAGCCTTCGGCACGCAGCTCATCCAGGGCTTTCTGCAGGCGCTCGACCACCTCGTCCGGGGTGTCCTTGTTCAGCGCCAGGTACAGCTCGGCCTCGTTGAAGCGCAGCACCGTGGTCAGGCCGCTGACGCCATCCTGCTTGGCCAGGTAACGCCCCACCGGGTCGGTGGTGGCCCACAGATCGATCTTGCCGGAGATCAGCTTCTTGATGTTCTCCTGATCGCGCAGGGCATTGATCGGCTTCAACCCCTGGCTTTCCAGGTGCTGGCTGACCGCATCGTTCTTGTAGGCCCCGACCTGGTACTGCGCCGCCTCTTGCAGGCTGGCCACGCTGAGGTTATTGCCGGGCGCGGCGAGCAGCACCCAACTGGTCTTGGCCAGCGGCCCGACCCACTTGAACAGCGGCTGCCGCTCGGGGGTGAAGGTGGTGGAGAACAGGCCGTAGTTGGGCTTGTCCAGGGTCAGGCGGTACAGGCGGTCCCAGGGGAAGCGCAGGCTCAGGCTGTAATCGATATTGGCGCGTTTGAACATCGCCCGCACCACTTCGGCGCTGATGCCGTCGATGCCGTCATCGCGGGCAAAGTTCTTGTCATCCACCGACATATTGAACGGCGGGAAATTTTCCGTCAGCAGCACCACTTTATAGTCGGCCGGCAACTCGGCATGGGCGGCAAAGGCGCTAAGGACAAGGCCGAACAACAGACTGCTTTTTATCGTTTTCAACATAGGTCTTCCCGCTCGCAAAATTTGTGATTATGGCTAGCGGCATCCCTGCTCGGGCGGATGCCAGGCGACTTGACGTCAACCATCCCTGGCCGCGAGCCGGCTTGTGGCCGCCCCGCCGGTTTTTCGCATTACAGATAATTACTCAAGATCTCGTCGACAAAACCTTCGCTGCGCATCTTGTCCAGTTCAGCCTGCAGCTTCTGTACCACTTCATCCGGAACCTCCTTGTTGAGGGCCAGAAAGAGCTCCGCGCTGTCGAAACGCAGGATGGTTTTCAGCCCGCTGATGCCTTCCTGTTTCGCCAGGTAACGTCCGGCGGGGTCGCCGCTGGCCCACAGGTCGATCTGTCCAGCCATCAGTTTCTTGGCGTTTTCCTGGTCGCGCAGGGCGGTGATCGGCTCCAGACCCTTCTCCACCAGGTACTCGGCAATCGCATCGCCCTTGTAGGCCCCGACCCGGTACTGCTTGGCATCGTCCAGGCTGCTCAGGCTGATAGCACTGTCACTCTTGCCCAGCAGCACCCAGTCGTCCGGGCCGATCGGGCCGACCCACTTGAACAGGTTTTCCCGCTCGGGCAGGCGGGCGGTGACGAACACGCCATAACCGGGTTTTTCCAGGGCCAGCTTGTAGATCCGATCCCAGGGGAAACGCAGGGTCATGTTGTACTGAATTTCGGCACGCTTGAACATTTCGCGAATGATATCCGCGGCAATGCCGTCGATATTGTCTTCCTGGGCGAAGTTCTTGCCGTTGATCGCCATGTTGTAGGGCGGGAAATTCTCCGTCAGCAGCACCATCCGGTAGTCGTCGGGAACTTCGGCCTGGGCGCTGGCGGCCAACAACCAGCCTGCAGCCAACAGCGCAATCGACAAGGATCTGAACATAGCAACTCTCTTTCCATTAAGACCGGACTGGGGCGCAGCATAACCAGCAGCGTCCACCAGGCCTAGGCTTTGCAACCTGAAAGCGACCGAGCGGTCGCGGGTGGATATATAGGGTCGGCACGGCCCACGGGCACGGCCGCACACTCTAACCAAGTGAGCGGCAAGCTGCTGTCGACCCGTACTCAAGCTGAGCCGGGCCAGCCCATTCAGCGTACGACTATGCCGCGACTGGCCAGGTAGGCCTTGGCTTCCGGCACCGTGTATTCGCCGAAGTGGAAGATGCTCGCGGCCAGCACCGCTGCCGCCTTGCCTTCGAGGATGCCGGCGGCCAGGTGCTCAAGGTTGCCGACGCCGCCGGAGGCGATCACCGGGATGCCGACCATTTCGCTGATGGCGCGTGTCACGCCGAGGTCGTAGCCGCTCTTGACGCCGTCCTGATCCATGCTGGTCAGGAGGATTTCGCCGGCCCCCAGGTCCTCCATCTTCTTCGCCCAGAGCACGGCATCCAGGCCGGTCGGCTTGCGCCCGCCATGGGTGAAGATTTCCCAGCGCGGGGTTTCACCTGGCTTGGAAACCTTCTTGGCATCGATGGCCACGACTATGCACTGCGAGCCAAAGCGCGAGGCGGCCTCGCCGACGAATTCCGGGGTAAACACCGCGGCGGTGTTGATCGAGACCTTGTCCGCGCCAGCATTGAGCAGGTTGCGGATGTCCTGCACGGTGCGCACACCGCCACCGACGGTCAGGGGAATAAACACCTGACTGGCCATGCGCTCGACCGTGTGCAGGGTGGTGTCACGGCCGTCACTGCTGGCGGTGATATCGAGAAAGGTAATCTCGTCGGCACCCTGCTCGTCGTAACGGCGGGCGATCTCCACCGGGTCACCGGCGTCGCGGATATTCTCGAACTGCACGCCCTTGACCACGCGGCCGTTGTCCACGTCGAGGCAGGGGATAATGCGTTTTGCGAGGGCCATAACAGATATCTCTCGTAGGGTGCGCCGTGCGCACCGATAAACCGTCAGCGGTGCGCGCAGCCTAGGCGGCCCCACACACCCTACCCATTAACCCTTGAAGTTATCGCAGAAGCTTTGCGCCTCGGCCACATCCAGAGTGCCTTCGTAGATGGCACGGCCGGTAATGGCACCGATAATGCCCGGCGAACGGGCCAGCAGCAGCTTCTCAATATCGCTGAGGTTGTGGATACCACCGGAGGCGATCACCGGAATGCGGCTGGCGGCGGCCAGAGCCGCGGTGGCCTCGACGTTGCAGCCCTGCATCATGCCGTCTTTGGCGATATCGGTATAAACGATGGCGGATACGCCGTCAGCCTCGAAACGCCTGGCCAGGTCGGTGGCCTGCACCGTGGACACTTCGGCCCAGCCGTCGGTGGCAACGAAGCCATCTTTGGCATCCAGACCGACTATCACCTTGCCGGGGAAGGCCTTGCAGGCGTCGGTGACGAATTGCGGATCTTTCACCGCCTTGGTGCCGATGATCACGTAGCTGACGCCGGCACGCACATAGTGCTCGATGGTTTCCAGGGTGCGGATGCCGCCGCCGATCTGAATCGGCAGAGTCGGGTAACGCTTGGCGATGGCAGTGACCACCTCGCCATTGACCGGCTGGCCTTCGAAGGCACCGTTGAGGTCGACCAGGTGCAGGCGGCGGCAGCCACCTTCGACCCACTTGGCGGCCATGCTTACCGGGTCATCGGAGAACACCGTGGAGTCTTCCATGCGGCCCTGGCGCAGACGCACGCAAGCGCCGTCCTTCAGATCGATAGCGGGGATAATCAGCATCGGTTGAACCTGCTCAAGTCGTGTGAATTCGGTGGGTCAGCTCTTTTCCAGCGCCCAGAGGTCGCTTTCGATGCTCTCGAACCGTTCTTTCAGGTGAGTCTGTACATCGAAAATCGCCCGGTTGTAGTAATGCGGCGCAATCTCGCGGGCAAACAGCTCCAGCACTTCGGCGGCCTCGAAGCTGCCCAGCTCAAGCTCGAAGCGCTCGGCCATAAAACGCTTGAGCACCAGGCAGGCTTCACGCTCCTGCTCGGTGCTCAGGGTCATCAGTGGCGGCTTCTGCTTGGCCCGGCTCATTTACCAGCGGCCATCCCAGGCGGCGAAGTTCTGCAGCAATTGCAGGCCATGGGTATGGCTCTTCTCCGGGTGGAACTGCACGGCGAAACGCGAGCCTTCGGCCAGGGCGGCGGCGAAGTCCTTGCCGTAATGGCCGCGACCGACCACCTGCTGCGGCTTGCCGGCTTCGATGTAGTAGCTGTGCACAAAGTAGAAGCGCGCCATATCGGGAATGTCGTGCCACAGCGGGTGTTTGACCGACTGACTCACTTCATTCCAGCCCATATGCGGCACCTTCAGCGGCTCGCCGTCTTCGACCATGTCCTTGCCGAAGAAGCGCACCTTGCCGGGGAACAGACCGATGCAATCGACGCCATCGTTCTCTTCACTGTGCTCCAGCAGCGCCTGCATGCCCACGCAGATGCCGAGAAACGGCCGGTCCTGGCTGACTTCACGCACCAGGCTGTCGAAGCCCAGGCGCTTGATCTCGGCCATGCAATCGCGAATCGCGCCGACGCCGGGGAATACCACCCGGTCGGCTTCGCGAATCACCTGGGCATCGCTGGTCACCAGCACCTTGCCGGCACCCACGTGCTCGAGGGCCTTGGCCACCGAGTGCAGGTTGCCCATGCCGTAGTCGATAACCGCGACCGTCTGCATCAGAGTACGCCCTTGGTCGACGGCATCTGCCCGGCCATGCGCGGGTCCAGCTCGACGGCCATACGCAGGGCGCGGCCGAAGGCCTTGAATACCGTTTCGATCTGGTGGTGAGTGTTGGTGCCACGCAGGTTGTCGATATGCAGGCTGACCAGGGCGTGGTTGACGAAGCCCTGGAAGAACTCCTGGAACAGGTCCACATCGAAGCCGCCCACCACCGCGCGGGTGAAGGGCACATGCATCTGCAGGCCGGGACGGCCGGAGAAGTCGATGACCACGCGCGACAACGCTTCGTCCAGCGGCACATAGGAATGGCCGTAGCGGGTCATGCCCTTCTTGTCGCCGATGGCTTTGGTGAAGGCCTGGCCGAGGGTGATACCGACATCCTCCACCGTATGATGGTCGTCGATATGCAGGTCGCCCTTGCACTGGATATCCAGGTCGATCAGGCCGTGGCGGGCAATCTGATCGAGCATGTGTTCGAGGAACGGCACGCCAATATCGAACTTGGCCTTGCCGCTGCCATCCAGGTTGATCGAGACCTTGATCTGGGTCTCCAGGGTGTTGCGTTCGACGCAAGCCGTACGTTCGGCCATCACCAGCTCCAGAAATTGCTCACGGAAAAAGGCTGCCATTATAGGGGCAAAGCCGCCCTGGGGATACGCACCCCGCCGCCTGGACTGCATCTTGCAGACGTCCGGATATTTGCCCTGCCGAGGCGGCGATCATGCATGAGCGGAAAATGCCGGCCACCCTGCGCTTTATGCTGGCGGCCCGGCGCAGCGAGTTGCTCGGCCTGGAAGACCTGGCGCAGACCTGCGAGCTGGTGACCCGCATCAGCCAGCTGGTGCATGCCCTGCAAAAAGAACGCGGCTATTCCAACCTCTACCTGAGCGGCAACGCCCCGCACCAGCGCCTGCAGCTGGACGACCTGAGCCAGGTCGCCGACAGCCTGGAGCGTCAAGTGCGCGACGACCTCGAACGCATCGACCAGAACGGCCTCGGCTCGGCCGACAAGACCCGCCTGTTCACCCGCATCGCCTATGCCCTGCACAGCCTCGACGAGCTGCCGGCGCTGCGGCGCAAGATTCGCGAACACCGGATCAGCATGCAGGACGCCACCGCCGCCCTGGTACGGCTGATCGGCGGCCTGCTGGCGGTGGTCTTCGAGGCAGCCGACACCGCCATCGACCCCGCCATCACCCGCAGCCTGGTGGCGCTGTTCAACTTTATGCAGGGCAAGGAACTCGCCGGCCAGGAGCGCGCCTTGGGCGTCGCCGGTTTCGCCAGCGGCTACTTCACGGCCGAGATGCTCGAACGCCTGGAGCATCTACTGGAATGCCAGGAGCGCAGCTTCGTTACCTTCGGCCGCTTCGCCAGCCCGGTGGCCCTGGAGCTCTGGCACAGCCTCTGCGCCAGCCCCAGCAACGCCCAGGCCTGCCGCCTGCGCGAGATCGCCCGACGCACCCACGCCGACGCCCAAGTCGACCGCCAGCTCGGCGAGCTCTGGTTCGAGCTGCACACCGCCCGCATCGACGCGATGAAAAGCGTGGAAACCTGCCTGGAGCAAGATTTGCTGCAGCGCTGCCAGCAGAGCATGCAGCGCGTAAGCCGCGACCTGCACAACCACCGCCACCTGCTCGACGGCCTCAGCGACATGCACGCTGCCGCAGAGCAGGCCAGGCTGTTCAGCGTGCACAACAGCGACCGCGACAGCCCGGCCGAGGAAGGTCAAAGCACCAACCTGGCGCGCTCGACCCTGGATCTGCTGCAGAGCCAGACCCAGCGCCTGCAGGGCATGCATGACGAACTACGGGAAGCGCGCCAGGCCCTGGACGAACGCAAGCTGGTGGAGCGCGCCAAGCAATTGCTGATCAAGCAGCAGGGCTGCAGCGAAAGCGAAGCCTATGCTCGCTTGCGCCAGGCGGCGATGAACCAGAGCCTGCGTCTGGACGAGGTGGCCCAGCGCCTGTTGGCGCTCAACGCCGAGCTACCCACGGCCAGCCCCCGACAAAAGCACTGAACTCAGGCACGCGTCAGCATCCACGCACTGCGAACGTGCACCGCCGTACGCCGCCGCGGCCGATCAGCGCGGCGCGCGGCCAGGGCGAACGAAGGCAACGCTCGCCTGGCCGGGCAACGCAAACCGTTGATCTGCCAGGCGCGACCGTCCCGAGACGGCATCCGCGAAGACATTACGCACATCCTGGCACGGCTTTCGCTATGGCTAGAACAAGCCTGGCAGCAATGCCGAGCGCCACAATCCAATCCGGACAACGATGTCCACGCCCGCCGGCTCAGCCGGTCGGCGTGACATCGTTTTTTTTCGCCCAGAGGAAACCGCGCCATGACCGACAAGCCGAGCAATGACGACAGCAACAGCGTACTGATGGCCTCGCGCCGGCGCTTCCTGAAACAGTCGATAGTCGCCGCCAGCGGCATCGCCCTGCTCGGCGGCATGCCAATGGGCCTGTCGTCCAGCGCCTGGGCTGCCGGCACGAATGTGGAAACCACCAAGGCCAAACTCGGCTTTATCGCCCTGACCGATGCCGCGCCACTGTTCGTCGCCGCCGAGAAAGGCTTCTTCGCCAAATACGGCATGACCGAGGTGGAGGTGCTCAAGCAATCCTCCTGGGGCACCACCCGCGACAACCTGGTGCTGGGCTCGGCGAAGAACGGCATCGACGGTGCCCATATCCTCACCCCCATGCCCTACCTGATCAGCGCCGGCATCGTTACCCCGAACAACCAGCCGGTGCCGATCTCCATCCTCGCCCGCCTCAATCTGGCCGGCCAGTGCATCTCGGTGGGCGAGGAATACCGCGACCTGCAGATCGGCGTCGACAGCACGCCGTTCAAGGCGGCCCTGGATGCCAAGAAAGCCAGCGGCAAGAAAGTCAGCGCGGCCATGACCTTCCCCGGCGGCACCCACGACCTGTGGATGCGCTACTGGCTGGCCGCCGGCGGTATCGACCCGAACAGCGATATCAGCACCATCACCGTGCCGCCGGCGCAAATGGTCGCCAATATGAAGGTCGGCAGCATGGACACCTTCTGCGTGTGCGAGCCGTGGAACGCCCAGCTGATCAACCAGAAGATCGGCTACACGGCCAACACCACCGGCGAGCTGTGGCACAACCACCCGGAAAAATCCTTCGCCCTGCGCAGCGACTACGTGGCGGCCAACCCCAAGGCGGCCCAGGCCCTGACCATGGCCATCATGGAAGCGCAGATGTTCTGCGAGCTGCCGGAGAACAAGGAAGAAGTGGCGAAGATCTGCTCGCAGCGCCGCTGGATCGGCGCGCCTTACGCCGACATCGTCGACCGCATGAAGGGCAACTTCGCCTATGGCACCGGCAAGGTGGTGGAAAACCATCCCGAGCAGATGCGCTACTGGGACGACTTCGCCTCCTACCCCTTCCAGAGCCACGATCTCTGGTTCCTCACCGAGAACAAGCGCTGGGGCTACCTGCCGACCGATTTCGACAGCCAGGCACTGATCGCCCAGGTCAACCGCGAGGACATCTGGCGCGCTGCCGCCGCCGCCCTGAACCTGCCCGCCGAGCAGATCCCGACCTCGACCTCGCGCGGCCTGGAGACCTTCTTCGACGGCAAGGTATTCGACCCCGAAAACCCGCAAGCCTATCTGGACAGCCTGACCATCAAGGCCATGGCCTGATCGCCATGCACCGCCTGCGAGGAGACACCCGATGAACGCCAAGCTCAAAATCGAGCCCGCCGCCGTGGCCAGCCCGGCAACACCAGCCACGCCCTCGCGGCTTAGCCGTATCGGCACGCGCCTGCAGCAGACGCTGCTGCAGGATCTACTGCCACCGTTGGTGATCCTGCTACTGCTCGGGCTGATCTGGGAGATGCTCTGCTCGGGTGCCGGCGCTGCTCTGCCGCCGCCCTCCCAGGTACTCAGCGATACCTGGGAGCTGATCATCGACCCCTTCTACGACAACGGCGGCAACGATGTCGGTCTGGCCTGGCAACTGCTGGCCAGCCTGCAACGGGTGGCAGTGGGTTATTTGCTGGCAGTGGCGGCGGGCGTCGCCCTAGGCGTGCTGATCGGCCAGTCGGACTGGGCCATGCGCGGTCTTGATCCGCTGTTTCAGGTGCTGCGCACCGTGCCGCCGCTGGCCTGGCTGCCGCTGTCCCTGGCCGGCTTCCAGGACAGCCATCCGTCGGCGATCTTCGTGATCTTTATCACCGCGATCTGGCCAATCATCATCAACACCTCGGTGGGCATCCGCAATATTCCCCAGGACTACCGCAACGTCGCCCAGGTGATCCAGCTGAATGCCTGGGAGTACTTCCACATCATCATGCTGCCGGCCGCCGCTCCCTACATCTTCACCGGCTTGCGCATCGGGGTCGGCCTGTCGTGGCTGGCGATTATCGCTGCGGAGATGCTGATCGGCGGGGTCGGTATCGGCTTCTTTATCTGGGATGCCTGGAACGCCTCGCGGATCAGCGACATCATTCTCGCGCTCGTCTATATCGGCATCGTCGGCTTCTGCCTCGACCGCCTAGTGGCCTTCGCCGGCCGACGCATCACCCGCGGCATCCCCGCCGCCTGAGGATTCGGACATGAGCTACCTCTCCATCGAACAACTGGACAAAAGCTTCGTGCGCGGCAACCTGGCCTCCCAGGTGCTGAAGAACATCAACCTGCGTATCGACAAGGGCGAATTTATCTCGATCATCGGCCACTCCGGCTGCGGCAAATCAACGGTGCTGAATATCGTTGCCGGCCTGCTCGACCCCAGCCTCGGCGTGGTGATCCTCGACGGCAAGGAAGTCAGCGGCCCCGGCCCGGACCGCGGCATGGTGTTCCAGAACCACTCGCTGCTGCCCTGGCTGACGGTGTTCGAAAACGTCGAAGTGGCGGTCAACAAGGTGTTCAAGCGCAGCATGAGCAAGACCGAGCGCCGCGAGTGGATCGAGCACAACCTCAAGCTGGTGAGCATGGGCCACGCCCTGGACAAGTACCCCCAGGAGATTTCCGGCGGCATGAAGCAGCGCGTCGGCATCGCCCGCGCCCTGGCCATGAAGCCCAAGGTGCTGCTGCTCGACGAACCCTTCGGTGCCCTCGACGCCCTCACCCGCGCCCATTTGCAGGACGAGGTGATGCGCATCCAGGCGGACCTGGGCAACACCATGATGATGATCACCCACGACGTCGACGAGGCGGTGCTGCTGTCGGATCGCATCGTGATGATGACCAACGGCCCCTCGGCCACCATCGGTGAAATCCTCACAGTAGACCTGCCGCGCCCACGCGACCGCATCGCCCTGGCCGACGACCACGATTACAACCGCTGCCGCCGCGCGGTGCTGAGCTTTCTCCACGATCGCCATCGCCTGCAGTAGGCGACAGCTTTCGCGGCTAAAGCGAAAAATTATCAAGGTTCTGTCTGAATTGGCTGTTGTTGGCAGGCTCGGCCCTTGTAGGAGCGGGCTTGCCCGCGAATCGCGGCGGCGTAGAAAAACATCGCGGCCAAGGCCGCTCCTACGGGTTTCGCGACAACCGCCAGCACTGCTGGAAACACTTAACTGGTGCATAGTCATTATCGAAGGCTAAACCTGCACCAACCGTCCGGCGCGCATGCTGCAGGCCTGTTCCAGCGGCAGGATCTACAGCACAAACGCCCGCACCGCGCCGCCCATGGCCGGCTCGCAGATCTTGCTATGCTCGGCAACCAAACAGCCAAACCGCAGCACCGAAAACGCCATGGACAGTATCGACACCCTGATTATCGGCGCGGGGGCCCTCGGCCTGGCCTGCGCCGCACGCCTGGCCAGGCCGGGCCAGAGCACCCTGATAGTCGAGGCGGAAAGCCTGATCGGCAGCCACAGCTCCAGCCGCAACTCCGAGGTGATTCACGCCGGCATCTACTACGCCCCCAGCTCGCTCAAGGCCGAGCTGTGCCTGGAAGGCCGCGAGCGGCTATATGCCTGGTGCCGCACCCACCAGGTGGCGCACCAGCAACTGGGCAAGCTGCTGGTGGCGGTGGAAGTGGCGGAAATAGCCAAACTCGAACAGCTCCACGAAAACGCCGAAACCTGCGGCGTGCACGACCTGCAGCGCCTCAGCCAAACCCAGCTGCAAGCGCTGGAACCGGCGGTCCGCGGCAGCTGCGCCCTGCTCTCGCCTAGCACCGGAATTATCGACAGCCACGCTTATCTGCAGTCGCTGCTGGTGGTGGCGGAGAACCACGGCGCGCAGCTGGTCCTGCACACTCAGGTCGAGCAGCTGCAGCATGATGGCGACGGCTGGATAGCCGGGGGCCAGAGCAACGGCGAGGCCTTCCAGCTAAAAGCCCAGCGGGTGATCAATGCCGGTGGTCTGTTCGCCCAGCAACTGGCCAGACAAACCCAAGGGCTGCACAGCGTACCTCCGCTGCACCTGTGCCAGGGCCGCTACTTCAGCTACAGCGGCCGCTCGCCCTTCCAGCACCTGATTTACCCGATGCCGGAAGCCAACAGCGCCGGCCTGGGCATCCACGCCACCCTGGATCTGGGCGGCCAAGTGCGCTTCGGCCCGGACACCCAGTACCTCACGCAGCTCGACTACCGGGTCGACGAAAACCTGCGCGAGCCCTTCGCCGCCGCCATCCGCCGCTACTTCCCGAGTCTCGACAGCGCGCGCCTGGTACCCGGCTACAGCGGCATCCGGGCAAAACTCGCAGGCCCGGGGGAACCGGCCGCCGACTTCATTATCCAAACGCCCAATGATCACGGCCTGCCAGGGCTGGTCAACCTGTTCGGCATCGAGTCTCCAGGACTTACCGCCAGCCTGGCTATTGCCGAGCGCGTGGCGCAAGCACTGTAAAAGCCGCTTGCAAAATCACCGTGCAAACAGGACTGTCGGCGGTCCAGATAAAGGCGCTGGCGCTATACTCGCCGGCTCGGATTGCTGCTCTTCACTATCAAGCTTCAAAACAAGGATTCGCACATGAAAGCGCTCGGCAAAATACTCGGCCTGTTTTTCCTCGGGCTGTTGCTGATCATCGTGGCGCTGGGCTTCGCCCTGACCCACCTGTTCGATCCCAACGACTACAAAGATGAAATCAGTCAGCTGGCCCGCGACAAGGCCAACCTGGAGCTGACCCTCAATGGCGATATCGGCTGGAGCCTGTTCCCCTGGCTCGGCCTGGAGCTGACCGAGGCCACCCTGGCCAGCACCAGCACCCCCGACCAGCCCTTTGCCGACCTGCGCCTGCTTGGCCTGTCGGTGCGCGTGCTGCCGCTGCTGCGCCGCGAAGTGCAGATGAGCGATATCCGCATCGACGGCCTCAACCTCAACCTGCAGCGCGACGAAAAGGGCCGCAGCAACTGGGAAGATGTCGGCAAGCCCGCGCCAACTGCTGCCAGCACAACCACCGCCAGCAGCGCCGACAGTGCTGCCAAACCAGCCACCGAGCAGCCTGCAAGCCCGGCCCCGAGCGCCCAGCCGATCAAACTGGATATCGACAGCCTGATCGTCAACGGCGCGCGCATCGACTATCGCGACGTACAGAAGGGCCAGCAATTCAGCGCCGAAAGCATCCAGCTGACCACCGGGGCCATCCGTGAGGGGGCCAATATTCCGCTCAAACTCAGCGCCTTCTTCGGCACCAATCAACCGGTGGTCCGCGCCCGCAGCGAACTGCAGGGCGAGCTGCGCTTCGACCGCGTACTCAAGCGCTACCAGCTGGAGGACGCCAAGCTCTCCGGCGAAATATCCGGCGAACCCTTCGACGGCCAGACCCTGACCTACACGGCCCAGGGCCAGCTGCTGGTCGACCTGGCCGCCCAGGTCGCCGAGTGGAACGGCCT
>CAZOEC010000024.1:11596-26925 GCA_964578635.1 uncultured Pseudomonas sp. | reverse complement strand
CCCAGGGCCAGCTGCTGGTCGACCTGGCCGCCCAGGTCGCCGAGTGGAACGGCCTGAAGTTCTCCGGCAACCAGCTGCGCGCCCTCGGCGAGCTGAAAGTGCGCGACCTCGACAAGCAGCCAAAACTCAGCGGCGGCCTGTCCATCGCCCCGCTCAACCTGCGCGAATTCCTCGCCACCATCGGCCAGAAACTGCCGCCGATGAAGGATGACAAGACCCTCGGCCAGTTCGAGCTGGTTACCCGCCTGACCGGCACGGACAACAGCCTGAACTTCGAAGACCTGCAGATGAAGCTGGACGACAGCAGCTTTACCGGCAAGCTCGCCATCGCCGATTTCGCCAAGCAGGCCCTGCGCGTGCAGCTCAAGGGCGACCGCCTGGACCTCGACCGCTACCTGCCGGCCCCCAGCAAGGACAGCCAGGACGCCAGCGCCGCGCGCAAAGCCGAGGTCAAGGAAAGTGTGGCCAATGCCGGGCAGAGCGGCAGCACGCCACTGCCCAACGCACCGACCCAGCAGGCCTGGAGCCGCGACCCGCTGCTGCCGATCGAACTGCTGCGCAAGCTCGATCTGCAACTGAGCCTGAGCCTCGACCAGCTCACCGCCCAGCAACAGAGCTTCGACAAGTTCAACCTCAAGGCCAACGGCCGAGCCGGCCTGCTGACCGTCGAAGAGCTGCGCGGCAACCTCGGCAGCGGCAACTTCGACGCCAGGGCGAGCCTCGATGTACGCCCGGCCATGCCCCTGCTCAAGGTGCAGAAGAACCTGGCCCGCATCGCCGTCGAACCCTTCCTGAAGAAGCCCGAGCAGCCCTCGCCACTCAAGGGCCTGCTCGACTTCAAGGCCGACCTGAGCACCAGCGGCAACAGCCAGCAGGCCTGGATCGACGGCCTCAACGGCAGCGCCAGCTTTGTCCTGAATGACGGCGTACTGGTCGACGCCAACCTCGAACAGCAACTGTGTCGCGGTATCGCCACCCTCAACCGCAAGGTGCTGAGCAGCGAGCCACGCAGCAAGGACACCCCCTTCGACAGCCTCCAGGGCACCCTCAGCCTGCGCAACGGCGTGGCCCACAACCCGGACCTGAAAGTCCGCCTGCCGGGCCTGGCGCTCAGCGGCAATGGCGACCTCGACCTGCGCATCCTCGGCCTGGACTATCGCGCCGGCATCACCCTGATCGGCGACCAGCGCGAAATGCCCGACCCGGCCTGCCAGGTCAACGAGCGCTATGTCGGCATCGAGTGGCCACTGCGCTGCCGCGGCCCGCTGGAAATGGGGGCCAAGGCCTGCCGCCTGGATCAGGACGGCATGGGCAAGGTGGCGGCCAAACTGGCCGGCAACAAGATCAACGAGAAGCTCGAGGAAAAACTCGGCGACAAGGTCAGCCCCGAGCTGAAAGACGCACTCAAGGGCCTGTTCAACCGATGAATCCCGAGCAGTTTGCAGGCAGCGTACTGAACTGGTACGACAGCCACGGGCGCAAGGATCTGCCCTGGCAACAGGGCATCACGCCTTACCGCGTGTGGGTCTCGGAAATCATGTTGCAGCAGACCCAGGTCAGCACCGTACTCGGCTACTTCGACCGCTTTATGACCGCCCTGCCGACGGTAAAAGACCTGGCCGAAGCGCCGGAGGATGAAGTGCTGCACCTGTGGACGGGCCTGGGCTACTACACCCGCGCACGCAACCTGCAGAAGACCGCGCAGATAGTGATGACCGAACATGGCGGCGAGTTCCCCCGCGATGTCGACCAGCTCACCGAACTTCCCGGTATCGGCCAATCCACTGCCGGAGCCATCGCCAGCCTCAGCATGGGCCTGCGCGCACCGATACTCGACGGCAACGTCAAGCGCGTGCTGGCCCGCTACGTAGCCCAGGAGGGCTATCCGGGCGAGCCCAAGGTGGCCAAACAGCTGTGGGCAGTAGCCGAGCGCTTTACCCCCCACGCCCGGGTCAACCACTACACCCAGGCGATGATGGACCTCGGGGCCACCCTGTGTACCCGCAGCAAGCCCAGCTGCCTGCTCTGCCCGCTCAAGAGCGGCTGCCAGGCGCACCTGCTCGGCCTGGAGATCCGCTACCCGATCCCCAAGCCGCGCAAGGCCCTGCCGCAGAAGCGCACCCTGATGCCGCTGCTGACCAACCCGGCCGGTGAAGTGCTGCTCTATCGCCGCCCCTCCAGCGGCCTCTGGGGCGGCTTGTGGAGCCTGCCCGAGCTGGACGCCCTAAGCGCCCTCGACGCCCTGGCCAGCCGCCACGACCTGCAACTGGGTGAACGCCGCGAACTGAGCGGGCTGACCCACACCTTCAGCCACTTCCAGCTGGCCATCGAACCCTGGCTGGTGCAGGTCAACGCCGCGCCGGCCGCCGTGGCCGAGGCCGACTGGCTCTGGTATAACCTCGCCACCCCGCCGCGCCTGGGCCTTGCCGCCCCAGTCAAGAAACTGCTCAAGCGCGCCGCCGACAGTCTGCTTACAGGAGAGCCCGCATGACCCGCACCGTACAGTGCCGCAAGCACAAACAGGAACTCCCCGGCCTCGACCGCCCGCCTTACCCCGGTGCCAAAGGCGAGGACATCTACAACAACGTGTCCAAACAGGCCTGGGAAGAATGGCAGAAGCACCAGACCCTGCTGATCAACGAACGCCGCCTGAACATGATGAACGCCGAAGACCGCAAGTTCCTCCAGACCGAGATGGACAAATTCCTCTCCGGCGAGGAATACGCCCAGGCCGAAGGCTACGTGCCGCCCAGCGAGTAACAGCAACACCCTCCCCTGAGCCCGGATGCAATACGGGAAAGAGTCGCCCCAGAACTGCATCCGAACTCCCCTGCGCCACACTTACCTGTAGGAGCGGGCTTGCCCGCGATCAGCTCGCCCCACCAGCCCCAACCCCCAGCGAAGCCCCTGCCGCAGCTAAGCGCCCGTAATAATTAAATATTTTTCAAACTCATGCTTGACACCTACCCTTCAAATCCGTCTAATAGCGCCCCGTTAGCCCGGGTAGCTCAGTCGGTAGAGCAGGGGATTGAAAATCCCCGTGTCGGCGGTTCGATTCCGTCCCCGGGCACCACTAACACCGAAAAACCCCAAGCGAATATCACTTCCTTGGGGTTTTTTATTGCCTGCGATTTAGCGCACAACAGCTTATAAACCCGCTGAAATTGTGTACGCGCGACAGCCAACTGCAGCCAGGCGACAGCGTGACCCGGCGAGCGCTCCGCGGCCGGTAAACGGCTTGGCGGTCAGCGAAACGCTATGCTAGCTTGACGCCACCGCCAGGAAGGCCAGACACCCGCCTGAGCGCATTCGAACAAGAAGAGGACCCCCCATGGCCGAGGCCACGCCCGCGCTGGAAATTCGCGATCTGCATAAACGCTATGGCGACCTCGAGGTGCTCAAGGGCATCTCCCTGACCGCCCGCGACGGCGATGTCATCTCCATCCTCGGTTCATCCGGCTCCGGCAAGTCGACCTTTCTGCGCTGCATCAATCTGCTGGAAAACCCGCACAAGGGTCAGATCATCGTCGCCGGCGAAGAGCTCAAGCTCAAGCCCGCGAAGAACGGCGAACTGGTCGCTGCCGACGGCAAGCAGATCAACCGCCTGCGCAGCGAAATCGGCTTCGTGTTCCAGAATTTCAATCTGTGGCCGCATATGAGCGTGCTCGACAACATCATCGAGGCCCCGCGCCGGGTGCTCGGCCTGAGCAAGGCCGAGGCCACCGAGCGGGCCGAGGCGCTGCTGGCCAAGGTCGGCATCGGCGACAAGCGCCACGTCTACCCCAACCAGCTTTCCGGCGGCCAGCAGCAGCGCGCGGCGATTGCCCGCACCCTGTGCATGGAGCCCAAGGTGATCCTGTTCGATGAGCCAACTTCGGCCCTCGACCCGGAGATGGTACAAGAAGTGCTTAATGTGATCCGCGCGCTCGCCGAAGAAGGCCGCACTATGCTGCTGGTAACCCACGAAATGGGCTTTGCCCGTCAGGTGTCCAGCGAAGTGGTGTTCCTGCATCAGGGCCTGGTTGAAGAACAGGGCCCACCGGCGCAGGTGTTCGACAGCCCCAACTCGGCGCGCTGTAAACAATTCATGTCCAGCAATCACTAAACACGGAGCTACTACGCATGCAGAACTACAAGAAAATCCTGCTGGCCGCTGCCGCTACTCTGGCATTCGCCGGCAGCGCCATGGCTGCTGAAAAACTCAAGATGGGCACCGAAGGCGCTTACCCGCCCTTCAACCTGATCGACGCCAGCGGCCAGGTCGGCGGCTTCGATGTGGAAATCGGCCAGGCCCTGTGCGCCAAGATGAAGGTCGAGTGCGAAGTGGTCACCTCTGACTGGGACGGCATCATCCCGGCCCTCAACGCCAAGAAATTCGACTTCCTGATCGCCTCCATGTCGATCACCGAAGAGCGCCAGGCCGCCGTCGACTTCACTGAACCCTACTACACCAACAAACTGCAGTTCATCGCGCCGAAAAGCTCGGACTTCAAGAGCGACAAGGCCAGCCTCAAAGGCAAAGTGATCGGTGCCCAGCGCGCCACCATCGCCGGCACCTGGCTGGAAGACAACCTGGATGGCGTGGTCGATATCAAGCTCTACGACACCCAGGAAAACGCCTACCTCGACCTGTCCTCGGGCCGTCTCGATGGCGTGCTGGCAGACAGCTTCGTCAACTGGGAATGGCTCAAGAGCGATGCCGGCAAGGACTTCGAGTTCAAGGGCGACCCTGTGTTCGACAACGACAAGATCGGCATTGCCGTGCGCAAGGGCGATGCCCTGCGTGAGCGCCTGAATGCCGCACTGAAAGAAATCGTTGAAGACGGCACCTACAAGCAGATCAACGACAAGTACTTCCCCTTCAGCATCTACTAAGCAGCCGGCCCTGCGCCGCCATCATGGCGGCGCGGGCTTCTGAGCGCCCCCATGAATTTCGATCTCTACGGATTCGGCCCGGCCTTGCTTGCTGGCACCTGGATGACCATCAAGCTGGCGCTTAGCGCACTCAGCCTGGGGTTGGTGCTGGGCTTGCTCGGTGCCCTGGCCAAGACTTCGCCATACAAGCCGCTGCAATGGCTTGGCGGCACCTACTCGACCATAGTGCGCGGCATTCCCGAGCTGCTCTGGGTGCTGCTGATCTATTTCGGCACCGTGCAGCTGATGCGCAACCTCGCCGACCTGCTGGGCATCGAAAGCCTGGAGTTGAGCGCGTTCGCCGCCGGCACCATCGCCCTGGGCATCTGCTTCGGCGCTTACGCCACCGAGGTGTTCCGCGGGGCCATCCTGGCCATTCCCAAGGGCCATCGCGAAGCCGGTCAGGCCCTGGGCCTGTCCAAGCCGCGGATCTTCTGGCGACTGATCCTGCCGCAGATGTGGCGCATCGCCCTGCCCGGCCTGGGCAACCTGTTTATGATTTTGATGAAGGACACCGCCCTGGTCTCGGTAATCGGCCTGGAAGAGATCATGCGCCGCTCGCAGATCGCGGTGACCTCGAGCAAAGAACCCTTTACCTTTTTCCTGGTGGCGGCCTTTATCTACCTGGGCCTCACCATACTCGCCATGATCGGCCTGCACTTCCTTGAGAAGCGTTCCAGCCGCGGCTTTGTCAGGAGCGCGGGATGAACTGGGAAGTAATCATCAAGTGGCTGCCACGCTTGGCCGAAGGGGCCATGCTGACCCTGGAACTGGTGGCCATCGCCGTCGTCGCCGGACTGATCCTGGCGATCCCCATGGGCATCGCCCGCGCCTCCCGGCACTGGTACGTACGCGCCCTGCCCTACGGCTATATCTTCTTCTTCCGCGGCACGCCGCTGCTGGTGCAGCTGTTTCTGGTCTACTACGGCCTGGCCCAGTTCGACGCCATCCGCCAGGGTCCGCTGTGGCCCTACCTGCGCTCGCCCTACTGGTGCGCCATCCTGACCATGACCCTGCACACCGCGGCCTATATCGCCGAGATCCTCCGCGGCGCGATCCAGGCCGTGCCCCAGGGCGAGGTCGAGGCGGCGCGGGCGCTGGGCATGTCCCGAGCGCAGACCATGTTCTATATCATCCTGCCGCGCGCCGCCCGTATCGGCCTGCCGGCCTACAGCAACGAAGTGATCCTGATGCTCAAGGCCAGCTCCCTGGCCAGCACCGTAACCCTGCTGGAACTGACCGGCATGGCCCGTACCATCATCGCCCGCACCTACCTGCCGGTGGAGATCTTCTTCGCCGCCGGTATGTTCTACCTGCTGATCGCCTTTATCCTGGTGCGCGGTTTCCGGGTCCTGGAGCGCTGGCTGCGGGTCGACGCCTGCCAGGGTCGCTAAGCCGGGGGCGGTTGCCGCCCCCCGCGCAATCAACGCCAATATGCCCCATGAACGACCATCCCCTGAGCGGCCCCGCCCTGCTGCAACGCTTCCACGCCCTGGACAGCTTCCTTATCGAGCACCAGGCTTTGTGGCGACCACGGCCCTTTACCCACCATCCAGCCCTGCCCTGGGAAGCCAGCTACCCGGAACTGGCGGCCTGGCTCAGCGCGCGCAGCCTGGAACAGGCCGAAACCGCACACAACCAGCCCCACCAGCTCCCAGCCCCCGCGCCATTTCCCCAGCTGGCCGCACAAGCCCATGCCCTCTGCCAGCTTGGCGACCTGCCACAGCAGCCCCAGCCCGCAGCCCCCGCACGCCTGAGCGTCGATGTACCCGGGCGCAAATGGCAGCAGATCGAGGCCTTCGCAAGCTGCCTGCAATTTGCCCAACCCGCCCAGCACTGGCTCGACTGGTGCGCAGGCAAAGGCCACCTGGGGCGTCGCCTGGCCCATGACGGCGGCGCACTGAGTTGCCTGGAGTACGATCCGGCACTGGTGCACAGCGGCCAGCGCCTTAGCGATAAACTCGGCGTGGCGGCGCAGCATATCGAGCAGGACGTGCTGGCCGCCGATGCTCACCTGCAACTCACCAGCCCCCATACCCCGGTGGCCCTGCACGCCTGCGGCGACCTGCATGTGCGCCTGCTGCAACTGGCCAGCGAGACCGGCTGCCGGCAACTGGCCGTCGCGCCCTGCTGCTACAACCGCATCGCCGCGCCGAACTACCAGGCTCTCTCGGTCAGCGCACAGGCATCGTCCCTGCAGCTGTCGCGAGACGACCTGGCCCTGCCGCTAAGTGAAACGGTCACCGCTGGGGCCCGGGTGCGCCGCCAGCGCGACCAGTCCATGGCCTGGCGTCTGGCCTTCGACCTGCTGCAACGCCAACTTCGCGCCAGCGACAGCTACCTGGCCACCCCCTCCCTACCCAGCGCCTGGCTGCACAAGGACTTTGCCACCTACTGCACCGACCTGGCCGCCCTCAAGCAACTGCCGGCCCCCGCAACGCAAGACTGGCCGCATCTGGAACAACAAGGCTGGCAACGCCTGGCCCGGGTGCGCAACCTGGAACTGCTGCGCAACCTGTTCCGCCGCCCCCTGGAACTCTGGCTGCTGCTGGATCGCGCCCTCTACCTGGAAGAACAAGGCTACGCCGTGCGGCTCGGCCACTTCTGCCCCAGCCAACTGACCCCGCGCAACTTATTATTACTGGCCGAACGCCACTGACTTGCCCACAGCATCTGTGGATAACTCTGTTGATAGATTCTGGGCAGATCTCTGAAAAGCCCACCGCGGCAACGATCGGAGGCGCTGTCTATTTTTTGCTCTAAAAATAAACTCAATAAAAACAGCCAGTTAAGCAATAACGTGAAGCAGCGCACAAAACCCCGTTGACCTGGCCGAAACCCACTCGGTTTTGTGCATAAAGATTTTCCTGTTGATAACGAAGACTGCACAACACTCGCCGCTGACGGCTTTACTCGGCCACGCGAATGGATATAATGGCGGCCCTCAAATGCCGGTATAGCTCAGCTGGTAGAGCAACTGACTTGTAATCAGTAGGTCCCGGGTTCGACTCCTGGTGCCGGCACCATCTAAACGTTTCATGCAGTGCCAAGCAGTGTCATGAACGCCCCAGAAAGCCCGCCTAGTGCGGGCTTTCTGCTTCATGCAGTGCCATCGAGTTTCATCCAAGCGCTTGCCATTTGAGTACCCACACAAGTACCTTTGATTGGTTCAACAATCTCTGGGTACTCAACTCATGCCATTGACCGTCCTACAGGTGAGGAGCGCCGCACCACGCGACAAGGATTACGGCCTTGCCGATGGAGGCGGATTATTTCTGTGGATTCGTGCTGCAGGAGGAAAATCCTGGCGATTTCGCTTCCGCCTGGATGGTAAGCAGTCCCACATCTCTCTAGGCACTGTCGACAAGGTGACGCTGGCACAAGCCCGTCAGCTGGCATCTGAGGCCCGCCAACTCGTAGCGCAGGGCATGCATCCAGGTTTGGAGCGTGAGGCCAAGAAAGCGCAGGCAGCAATAGCCAGAGCTAACACCTTCAAGGGACTAGCAATTGAGTGGCACCAACACAAAACGCCTCGATGGTCGGCGGGATACGCCAACGACGTTTTGGAAGCCTTCGAGCGGGACATCTTCCCCCAGATGGGAAGCATGCCCCTCGCCACCATCAAGCCCATGCAGTGGTTGCACGTATTCCGCAAGATCGAGGCGCGAGGGGCGCTTGAGGTACTGCGCAAGACTCGCCAGCGCTGTCAAGAGGTGTACCGATATGCCATCGCTACTGGCCGTGCTGAGTACAACCCCATAGCGGATATTGGTGGCGCATTACAGACGCCCACCTCAAAACACTATCCGTTCTTACCCATTACAGAGCTTCCAGAGCTGTTGCGCTCCATCCAGGCCTGCCCAGGTAACGACACCGTCAAGATTGCCACTCGCCTTTTGATTCTGACAGGGGTGCGAACAGCTGAGCTGAGGGGGGCTCCCTGGTCGGAGTTTGACCTCGATAAGGCGCGCTGGCTGATCCCTGCTGCGCGCATGAAGATGCGCCGCGCTCACCTGACCCCACTCTCCAAACAGGCGGTGGCAGCGCTCCGTGAGCTGGAAAGCATTACAGGTGGCTATACGCTCGCGTTCCCTGGTCGTATCGATCCGGCAAAGCCCATGAGCGAGGCCGCCATCAACCAACTGCTGAAGCGCTCTGGCTACGACGGGCGTGCCACAGGTCATGGGTTCCGCCACACGATGTCCACCACTCTGCATGAGCAGGGATATCCCAGTGAGTGGGTCGAAACCCAGTTGGCGCATGTGGACAAGAACAGCATTCGCGGCACCTACAACCATGCTCAGTATCTGGAGGGGCGGCGAGAGATGCTTCAGTGGTATGCCGACCATTTGGACTCTTTGGCCAGCAGTAATGTCAGGCCGTACTCTGTTGAAGGATTGGAGGAAATAATATGAATTACGACCTGATTCGCCTATCTGATTTAGTACCTGAGTACGTGCGGTATCACAAGGTTAGCTTTCGGGAAGCCGCATATGACCTGCATGAGCTGATTGAGGATTTATACCGCGAGTACACCATGCGCCGAGGAAAGTTAATGCCGGACCACATATGCTGGGTCGGCGGAGCAAAATCCTCCCACCGATCTGCGAAGAATTATGAGCTCGACTTAGGTGATTTGCGAAAGTACTTCAAGGCTTTGGTTGATTCGCCTGCAGTTGACAACCCTCTCTTCAATTGCTTTTGTCGATCAGAGCGTGACTACACAAATATCCCTGCGGAGGTCGTATATTTATCTAGAGAGGCACTGGTCGAATGGATATTGGCCGCCGGCATTGATTCCGCGGATTTTATATTAGCCGGCGATGCGAGGAAGCGCATTAATAAAAACGAAAAGACTGATGGATTTCAAGCAAAAGAATTGGCGTCTATCAGCTTAATAATAAGCGGTCTAATCAACTTAATTAGAGAGGTCAACAAGGCGCATGCTGATCCCTCGCTGGATGAAAGTACTAGGAGGCGTGCGGAGGCCATTAAACGCAGTGCGTCTAGGCTCAATTCAACGCGTAAGAATTTTGATCTGCCCTCGGCAATTACATCACTCGCAGAGGATGCCGGGGTCGATATGCCAAGAAGCCCTAAGACACTGAAGAGGTACATGGGAGGGCAGTCATTTCATGGTGATCACGAGCCTTTATAGAAAATACTTTTGGCATTTACCAGAGAATATGGCAATTGCCAAGACCTCTAGCCTCTAGTGCCATTAAATCCGTAGCCATCCAATCCGGTCCCATGGAGATCCAACTAGATGGCTACACCAACTATGTCACCAGCACTGCTTCGCCTTACAAATGTCTGTGTCCTAGTGGGGCTGAGCAAGTCACAGATTTATCGGCTAATCCGTGCAGGCGAATTCCCTGCTTCCATTTCTCTCGGCGCGAACTCAGTGGCATGGCCTGCCGAGCGAGTTCATGCATGGATTGCGGATAAAGTCAGCGGATCTGCTCGTTAGCCATGCCGGCGATAACGCCAATAGCTGCGCGATGTTTTAAATCGCTAGCTGGGCACAACGAGCGATCTACCGCTAATTTACTTAAAAATCCATTACCGCATTGGTCGGACTCTGTGCGGCGCGTACCAAACGTCTCCCTCCGCTCAGCGTTATTTGGTGCAATCGGCAGGGGACGACGGCAATACGTCGAGCGGATGGAGATTCAGGCGCAAGGTGGAATCAGTATTCATTACACTGGTGCCCTCCTTGACCAAGGTGATTTGGATATATGGGTAACCATACTGCACATGGCCAGGGCTCAGCAGCTGGGTACAGAGTTTCGGGCAACGGCCTATCGGATTCTGAAGGAGCTGGGTAAAACCGATACAGGAAAGAACCGCCAGATACTAGACAGACATTTAAGTAGACTGAAGGCGACCGCTTTGCAAGTACGAGTTGGCGACCTCTCATATGAGGGAAGCTTGATTCGCGAGGTTTGCCGCAATCATGAGGCGGCGGATCGGAGTTATGCCATCCGACTGGATCCAAAGCTCCGCATGCTATTCGTTGGCGACCAATTCACTGAGGTGGACTGGTCTGTTCGCCAGGCGCTGCATGGAAAGCCTCTTGCGCAATGGCTGCATGGTTTCTATGCCAGCCACGCCAACCCTTTTCGCCTGAAGCTTGCAACGCTGCACCGGCTATGTGGCAGCCGTGCCAGTTCGTTACGTGATTATAAAAAGGATCTGCGGCGATCCCTCGATTCTGTGGCTGCAGCAAGCACCATCGAAGGGCAGCCATTCAGCTACGCGATTGAAGGTGATCTGGTGCGAGTCAAAACCACTCCCAGCCCTTCTCAGCAGCGACACTTGGCGAGGAAGAGCACTGATACCGTTCTGGCACCCCCGTGATGCCGTTCCAGCACCCCCGGATACCGTTCTAGCGCTCCGACCAATACCGTTCTGACACCCCCGCCGATACCGTTCCAACACTCCCGGAATGCGGCACCGATATCGGCCTCTAACCCAGTAAGAACAAGCTGTGCGCAGGATGCCGCCGGAGGCACTAATCAGCTTTTAATCATTTGTAATCTATAGGTGGGCGAGTACGGTTTCTGGGCGCGACCATGTGGACGGATTTCGCCGATGGCGTGCATGAGTGCGCAGAATGCGATGAATGCGATGAATGCGATGAATGACTTCCGGCAGATCCGCACTGAAAGCTACAGGCGTATCCGCCCCGCTGATTTGGTTGCCTACCCGTATGGTCTGCACCCCGAGGGTGCATCCGGGCGAAGAGACTGACTTTCGCCCGGTTTTGATCATCACGCTCTAACTGCGCCTTAGTTGACCAGGCGAGCTGTTTGCGGGTCATATGCAAAATTGGTAATCGACCCATCCCGAATGCGTTCAACCGCTTCATCGATCACATGCAGCGGCACCAGGAACCATTCCCTCGGCTTGACCGGATGGCCGAAGCGGTCGTCGATGGTCAAGTCCAGCTGCGCTGCGCCGAACAGGCGGTGGAAGATGTTTTCCAGCCGGGTGCGGTTCAGGTTGTGAAGCTTGTAAGTTGCGACCACTTCCACATCTGCCAGCAGGTAGGTGGCATCCTTCGCCGCCGCCGCGATGCGGGTTTCCACTCGGCCGCCGGTTACGCCGATCTTGTGGATCAGCTCGCGGTGCTCGGCTACGTAGGGATGGTTGGACAGGCTGCGTAACACATAAATGGTGCCAGTCTCGATGTCGTCCGGCTCGGCTATGTCGCTGAACAGCGGGCCGGTATCTACCTTGATGAGCCGAGATCCGGCACGCCCCTCACTGTCCTTGTAGAGCGCCCGCTGCAGGGATCGTAGTAACAGATCGCTTTCCGTCTCATTGGAGTAAATGACGCGTAAACGTCCATTGGTCTCCGCATTCGGCGTCCTGTAGGTATCGCCCACCTCGGCGACATAGGCAATGAGTCCGCTCAGAATGAAGAAGTCTCCGGCCTCGATGCTGGCGTTCTTGCCAAAGGGTTTGGTTACCCACAGGTTTTGTTTAAGGCCCGCTTCCACCTCAGCAAACAGTGGTTTGAACTTCTCGAAGTCTTTGCATGGGTTCCGGGCGGCAATTTCTTCTGCCGCCTTGATTGCCGCACTGGAACGCACATGCCGCAGCATGGTGATGTCGTCCTGGTCTACGGACTCACTGCCGATGCCCAGCTCGGCGAGCAAGGCGTCCTCATCTAGGTCATCCACATTTACCGTGGCGACCGAATTACCTGGCACTAGGCCGTGACTATCCAGGCCGGCCAGTAGGGTTTGTGCCTCCGGCAGCTTGCGAAGCTGATCCAGGCGTACGGCATACAAGCGCTCGAAGATGTCGCGATCTTCGCCATGCAGTGGGGCGCGGCCGTGGGTCTCATAGAAGCGCTGAATGTCCTCGAAGCCAGCGATGATGCGTTCTTCGCGAGGCGTTCGAGTGGCTGTCTTGAGCGTGGGGACTTCCACCCCCAGCGCATCCAGCAGGTCGTCATCGTTCATATCAGCCATTGGCGGATTCCCCCTGCGCCGCTTTGGCTTGGGCGCGGTAGCGTGCCAGCGCGGCTACGCCTTCGGCCATGCGCTTTTCCCAGGCATCGGCGGAGTTGATGTCAGGCAGGCGGCCACGCTCGTTCTTGAACTGCAGGGCGCGCCTAGCCAGCTCACGCGCTTCGTCTTCGGGAATGCTCACTTTCTTGGCCGCAATGCTGGCCTGCACCTGGCGCAGGGATTTCTCATCCATCGCCTTCGCCAGTACCGCATAGGCGGCCTCGAAGGGGTTGATACGGTCGATCAGGTCAATGTCCAGCTCGCGCACGTTAACGAATTTGCGCACGCCATCCAGCAATGCCGTACTGCCTTGCACGTTTTCGCTACCGTTTGCATCTGCCTGCGCCAGGGCCAGCTTGGCCTGCTGGGTAATGTTCATGGCGGCGATGGCGTGCTGTCGAATGGCTTCCTGGTCGACGTCGCTCAAGTCGGGGTAACGCTCACGTACGATCTTGCCCATGCGAAGTTGGGTCAGCTCTTCCGGCAAGGTATTTTCCTTGTCGAATAGGCCGCGTTCCAGCACGGTTTTGTCCTGCAGGAAGCTGGTCACCACTTCGTTCAGATCTTCTTTGCAGATGCGCGTGGCTTCTGTGCTTTGCGGTGTGGTCAGGCCATTGATCTCGACATGGAACTGGCCCGTGGTTTCATTCACACCCAGATTGGTTCCACCCGGTTGATATCCCTCGGGCCCATAATTGAAACCCTCTTTCGGGCCGGTATCTTTCGGGGTGAACTCATAACGGGGGGCGAGTACCTGTTCCATCAGCAGGCTTGCAGAAATGGCTTTGAGCATATCGTTCACCGCCTCAGCAACGGCAGCTTGATCGGCCATAGGTTCGGCGATCAGATTGGTGAAGCGCGAGCGCTCCTTGCCCTCGGCATCACGCGTGGCGCGGCCAATGATTTGCACGATTTCGGTCAGGCTCGAACGGTAGCCGATGGTCAGGGCATGCTCGCACCAGATCCAGTCAAAGCCTTCTTTCGCCATACCCAGCGCGATGATTACATCCACGTTGTCGCGGTTGTTCTTCTGCGTCGGGTCTTTCAGTGCGCCGAGCACTTTGGAGCGTTTGCCTGGGTCGCTGTCATCCACCAGGTCAGCCACTTTCAGCGTTCGGCCGTCCTTGGCTCTGATCAGGTGGAAGCCGGTCGCCGGGTCGACACCTTGCCAATCGCCCAGCGAACTCATGATCTCGTTAACCTCGCGCTCCTTGTCTTTGAGGCTCTCGCGGGCATTTACGTTTGGAATGTGGACGATGGTTTTCAGCGCTGGGTCCAGCACCTTGGCGACCGCATCCACATACCTACCGGTGTAGAAGAAGTAGCCAATATCCAGCGACTTGAGCCAGCGGTAGCCGTTGAGCTGCTCGTAGTAAGTGTACGTCACCGTCTCAAACTTGTTCTCTTCCGACGGGGCCAGCACGGCCTCGCTGTCACCACGGAAGTAAGAGCCGGTCATGGCAACCAGGTGCACCTTGTTTCGGTTGATGAATGCGCTCAGTTGGCTGCCCAGTTTGTTGTCCGGGTTGGCGGAAACGTGGTGGAACTCGTCGATGGCAATCAGGCGGTTGTCGAAGGCGTCGATGCCCAACTCTTCCACGGCAAAGCGGAAGGTGGCATGGGTGCAGACCAGCACCTTATCGCCGCTGTTCAGGAAGGCGCGCACGGCGTCTACCTTGGACTTGGCTACACGCGGCTCATCGATGCCCGGGGCATTGCACAGGTTCCACTGAGGGGCCACCTGCCAGTCCCAGTAAAAGCCATGTTGGCTCAGCGGCTCATCGGCAAAGCTGCCGCCAATGGAGCGCTCGGGCACTACGACGATGGCCTGCTGCAAGCCCTGGTCATGCAATTTGTGCAGCGCGATAAACATCAGCGCGCGGGACTTGCCCGATGCGGGGGGGGATTTGATCAGCAGATATTGCTCACCACGTTTGGCATAGGCGCGCTCCTGCATGGTACGCATGCCCAGCTCATTGGCCTTGCTGGATGCCCCAGTGTGCGCAGTAGCAATGGATACCGACGGCACCGTGTAGCTGTTGGTTGGGTTGGTGGTGTTAATCACTGTGATTCATCCTCCATGAGGGTGCCGTCGCCTGCCAGTTCGCGTTCAATCTGTTCAATGCTGGGCAAGCTGGTTTGCAACTCGGCAGGCAGAGATTCGAGCAATTTGTACTCGGCAATGCCCATGGGCTGGGTCTTATCGCCCAGCGCATATTCGGCCACGATCTTGTTTTTGCTCTTGCAGAGTAAAAGGCCGATGGTGGGGTTGTCGTGCTCACCTTTGACCTGGCGATCCACCGCGGTCATGTAAAACCCAAGCTGCCCCAGGTGTTCGGGCTTGAACTTGCCGGCTTTGAGCTCGATCACCACATAGCAGCGCAGCTTGAGGTG
>CAZOEC010000024.1:8770-11496 GCA_964578635.1 uncultured Pseudomonas sp. | reverse complement strand
GTCTTTTAGCCGGGTCAGCAGTACCAGGTTATGCCCCCAGGGCAATTGTCCAACAGCCTGTTGGACAATTGCTGCATCCGGCCAGGCCTCGGCAAAGGCGCGCATATACATCAGGTTGGCGCGGGAAAACCCCTTCATATCAGGGAAGGCGGTGCGCAGGTCATGTGCCAGCCGCTCGATTACCTTGGCCCCCCAGCCCTGTTGTGCCTGACGGGTCAAAATATCGTTGCCGATCTGCCAGTAGAGCTGCACCAGTTCGCGGCTGACCGCCAGCGTGGCGCGCTGCTGGGCATTGTGTATGCGGCCTTTGAGGTCAGCCAACCACTCGCCATAGCCTTCGGGTGGGGTGGTTAGGCTAGCTGGGGTTTCGTTCATGCCATTTTCCCTCGTGGCTTTTTCGGCGTGGCCTTTGCTGTGTCTGCTGTCATCTTGGTGTAGAGGTCAAACAGCTTTTCCAAGCGCTCGGTGTCGTTCTTAAAGCGACGACCGATATAGATACGCTCCAGCGCTTCATCGTTGTGCTCGTGCGCGTGGCGCAGGTTGTTTGGCATCTTCTCCGGGTCGTACAAGTCAGCGATCGTGGCGGGGAAGTGGGCTTCGCGGGCCAGTAGAATAGCTTCGGCGCAAGCAGTCAGATCGGCCTTGTTCTGTTCGGTGAGCAGCGGTACGGGGAAGGTGTTCCAGCCAAGAGTGTTCGAATAGCGAAAGTCAGTTTTCATTTTTCCGCAGACAGTGCCGATCCAGACCAAGTGCAAGCGGGACGCGATCAGGGCCATGTTCCACAGTGGGGCGTCGTATAGAGCGAATGCTAGGTTGCTGACTACTGAATGACTGTCGATAAGTCCTACTGGCAGATACTCACGTGCCTCCGAAGAAACACCCGGGAGTATCAGGGTATGCCCTTTGGCACAGTTCATTTCTCTGAATTGGTGTGCACGTGACGCCATTTCATTCGTGCCTGCATCTTTGCTTGTAAGACGCATCGTTCTGACGTTCTCGATTCGACGACGAATGGAGTCTATTTCAAGAGCACGAGACAGACTGTCATCAGTAATCCAAAGGCATTTACGAACGAGGCCCCGAATGAACTCCGCCGAGCCATAGATGCGCCGGATAAATCTCTCTTCGTCATCTTCATGTAAACACAGTGACGATACTTCCTCAGCCGAAAGCAGAAGGTTGCCACCATCAATAGGCATGTTGCCGAACGTCATTTGTGGCAAGCCAGCGATACTTGCTCGCTGGCTGTTTACAACTGTGTCCTCGCCTATGGTCAGGTACGGCGTAATGTTTCCTGCATACCGCACTGTGGTTTCGCTATCGCGGTTAAAGTCATAAAGTTGCCGTTTCTTGTTCGTCTGTGTCGAGAGGCCGACGATTGCGACCGTAACACCAGCGTTATGGCTAGCAAGATTGGCCCATTTGAAAGACGTGTGCGCAAAATGAATGATTGATCCCGTCTCGAAAATCTTGGGCCATAGTATCGGTACTATTCGTCCTTGGCAGATTGAGTTAGTGCTTACGAAAGCAGCCTCCGCTTTTGTTTCCTGAGCGTAGGCGGCAGCCTTCATAAACCAGCCGCCGACGTAATCAATTTGCTTGGATGACAGCCCGTAAGGATCAAACACAGCAGCTAGATCGGCCTTCTGCTCCTTGTCTTGTGTCTGACTCCCCTTGTACGGTGGATTGCCACAGATATACGTCTCTCCGCCTTCATTTTCGAAGTCGATTTCCGTCTGATTGAGTGGTGTGCCGAATAAGTCATCGGCAAGCACTTTGACCCCAGTTCCGGTTGGGGGGCAGATGCTCAACCAGTCCAAGCGCAGAGCATTGCCGCAAACAATCCAGTTCTGCGCATTCAGCGGTAGAAACTCTGCTAGTGCATCCTGCTGCCCGCGATACAACACATCGCATTGAAACTCAGCAATGATCAGTGCCAGGCGGGCAATTTCAGCCGGGAAGTCGCGTAGCTCGATACCGCGGAAGTTGGTCAGCGGTATTTCGGATTTGTTGTGGGCTTCGCCCCGGCGACAATTGATTTCCGCCTCGATCTCGCGCATCTGCTTGTAGGCAATGACTAGAAAGTTGCCGGAGCCGCAGGCTGGGTCAAATACACGGATGCGTGCCATACGCTTGCGCAGGTTGAGCAGCTTGGCTTTGTTATTACCGGCTGCGTCCAGTTGCTCCCGAAGGTCATCCAGAAACAGCGGGTTCAGCACCTTGAGGATGTTGGGCACGCTGGTGTAGTGCATGCCCAGTGCGCCGCGTTCTTCATCATCGGCCACGGCCTGGATCATGCTGCCGAAGATGTCCGGGTTGATTTTTTGCCAGTTCAGATTGCCGGCGTGCAGCAGGTAAGTGCGAGCCATGCGGGTGAAGCGCGGTACCTCGGTGCTACCAGAGAACAAGCCGCCATTCACATACGGGAATTTGTTGGCCCAGCCAGGCAAGCGCGGTTCGGCACTGGCACGCTCGGCCAGCTTGATATTCATGGCGCGGAAGATTTCCGAGAGCACCTGGTCGGTGTTGGAGCCGTCGCGCTCGCTGTACCGCTCAACCGTCGTGGTAAACAGCCCATCGCCAGTGAAGATGTCGGTGTCTTCAGCAAAAAAGCAGAACACTAGCCGAGACATAAAGTGGTTCATGTCGTGGCGGCGCTCGGCCTTGGCCCAGTCCGGGTTCTCGTTCAGCAGTTCGACGTACAGCTTGTTCAGGCGGCTGGTGGC
>CAZOEC010000024.1:0-8670 GCA_964578635.1 uncultured Pseudomonas sp. | reverse complement strand
AGTCCGGGTTCTCGTTCAGCAGTTCGACGTACAGCTTGTTCAGGCGGCTGGTGGCGCGCACGTCGATGGGGTTGTCCTTGATCTCCTTGATGGTGGAGATACCGGCCAGCGGTAGCAGGAAGCCGAAATGGTCGGGGAAGTCCGGGTAGTCACAGGTGATGGTTTCACCCGTGATCAGCTCTTCGGCCTCCAGCGTTTGCCCGTCGGTGGCAAGGATGAACTTAGCTTTGGCTTTCGTAGTGGCCGGGCTGGTACGCAGCACCTTGAGCGTTTCGCCCACGGTACCGGGCTCGCATGCGGCAATATGAATGTTGCTGCGCAGTAGTACGCCGCCCGGTACATCCGAGGCGTTGTTGTTGCCAGCGCGCAGGCGCTTGAGCGCGGTTTCCTTGTTGCCAAATGCGGCCAAGAAGGTGAACGGAAACTCCGCCGCGTCAAAGGGCTCTAGGGCCAGGTCCGAAATGGCGGACTCAATTTCTACTGCATTCATGGTTTACCACTGTCCAGATCGCGGATGCGCGAAGGCGGCTATGTTAGCCGCTAAATTTTGGGGTGATGGCTCTATCCCGGCTGGCGGCATGCCGTTCTGTCGGCTTGGCGTCAGCATCGTCATCCGCATAGGTTTAAGCCGGATGCCACTGGAGATGCTAGCCGATAGCCCTGAGCCAGTGGCCGGGAGCTCAACCGCTACACGATGCTGAGGATGATAAAGGAAGGCGCTTCTGTATTGCGAAAAAGCCGCAGGTTCTCACCGCCCTATCCTTGACGATAAAACACTTCTTTTTCAGGCAAATTTTCCCCGGTTTCTAGACTGCAGCGGAAGGTGGTGTATCACCCTAAACAGCCTACCCGTAATAGTCTCGCACTGATTTTTAGGCGTTCAGCGTGTGATACAGAGAAAGCGTGCAACGTGTGATACAGGGAACGCCTGCAACGTGTGATACAGCCGGTATTTTCGCGTCTGTGCGCTGCCTTTTGAGCGATTTGAGAAAAACCCTGATTAGGTGGCATTAAAAGGCATTTAATGCCACCTAATTATGGCTGTATCACACGCTGAACTGTTTTTGACAGCTTATTTAATGGCATTCATTGGCATTAATTGGCATTCAATGCCATTTAATGCCATTTAATGCCATTTAATGCCATTCGATACCTACTAATGAAGCCCCCTGAAGTTCGAGGACCGATGGCACTATGAATCGCTCATCCGTCGCGCCTACCTATCTACCTAGGAACATGAGGAACCAAGAGCGTTGTTGCATGATCCCTTGAATACACAGTCGTATAATCTCGTTTATGTTGGGCGCGTAATCTCCGCGATCTGAGAGGCCTCTATGATCCCGCTAGAGTTGTGGCAGACGAAATTCGAATCGGTTTACGGCCCCGGCGAAATTATTCACGGTAGCGACATGTCGAACGAACAGGCGATGCAATATGCGTTTGACCGATTCCCAGAGGGCAAATACTGCATTGTTCGCGAATGGGTCTGGGCCGATCTTGCAGTGTCAGATGAGATGAGGCAGGAGCTGCTGGACACGCACCAGCTTCAGCCAACACTTGTCTATGCCAATCGCGTCGTTTTCGATAGCGAGAATCGCCTAGATCCGGGCGATTGGGTGCGCACTACGATGCTTCGCTCATTTGAAGAAGAATTTCAGTTCCAAACCCGTAATACCACCTACCTTCTGCTCGGCATGGGCTATCGCAAGGGCACCGGTTAAGTGCGCTAAGTAATTGATTTTACGGAATATTCCACCCGGATTCCGAGTACCGGCTTTTGAGTTGATAGATTGAGTTGCACGTCGGGGCGAGCTTTTCATTTGGTCAGATCACTTCTCTATTGTCCTGGAGCCGTACCTTGGCGTGAGGATTGCGCTGCCCACAAGCTGGGCGCGGCACCTCGGCTTTGACAGAGTGCGCAGGGCCTTGCCCGGCGCACTCAGAGACCGCGTGTTGGGTGCCACCTGGCTCTCAATAATGGGGAAGGGGGCTGGAACATCCCTTGGGATGATTCGAGCTGATCGTCGCCTACCTACATCGACTGTCTGGGTAATCCCCCCATTTTTAGTACTCGTCAGAAGTAGAGGTCAGGCCGCGAGGGCCAACTTCTGTTTGGGGGTGATGCCTCCCAGGGCCATATTTGGTCGCTCATGATTGTATGTCCAGATCCATCGTGTGGCGTGTTCTTGTACCTCAGCGATGGACTCGAACAGGTAATGCCCCAGCCAGTCGTAACGCACCGTGCGGTTGTAGCGTTCGACGTAGGCATTCTGCTGGGGATTGCCGGGCTGGATATGTTCTAGGCGGATGCCATGCTTCTCTGCCCACAGCACAAGCTTGCTGCTGATGTATTCCGGGCCGTTGTCACTGCGAATCGACCGGGGTTTGCCACGCCATTCGATCACTTGATCCAGCGCACGCACCACCCGCTCTGCCGGCAGTGATAGGTCGATATCCATGGCCAGGGCTTCGCGGTTGAAGTCGTCGATCAGGTTAAACAGGCGGAAGCTGCGACCGTCTGCCAGTTGGTCGTGCATGAAGTCCATCGACCAACAGTGATTGATCGCCTCCGGCACTGCCAGAGGCTCGGGCTTCTCCCGCACGATGCGTTTGCGCGGCTTGATTCGCAGGTTCAACTCCAGCTCCCGATAGATCCGGTACACCCGCTTGTGATTCCAGCGATAGCCTTTCACGTTGCGCAAATACAGGAAGCACAGGCCGAAACCCCAGTTGCGCTGGTTGTGCGTAAGCCGGATCAGGTGGTCGGCGATCTCGGCATTTTCCGAGGACAACCGCGGCTGGTAGCGATAGCAGGTGACGCTAACCCCGAAGGCCTGGCATGCCAACTTGATGCTGGCTCGACCAGAGCGAACTGCACGCTGCGCCAGCTCTCGCCGCCGAGATGGCTTCACCACTTTTTTGCCATCGCTTCCTGGATGATCTCGGCCTTCAGGCGCTCCTCGGCGTACATCTTCTTGAGGCGACGGTTCTCATCCTCCAACTCGCGCAGCCGGGCCATCAATGAAGCGTCCATGCCGCCGAACTTGGCGCGCCACTTGTAGAAGGTCGCCGAGCTGATGCCCTGCTCGCGGCACAGCTCAGGGACTGGGCTGCCGGCTTCGGCCTGCTTGAGGATAGCGATGATCTGGCTGTCCGAAAAACGCGATGTCTTCACGCAAAATTTCCTTGATCCGATTAGGAGAAAATTCTACTTCTGACGAGTACTGATTTCAGGGGGGATTACCTCTGTCCCGCTGCCTTGGCTGGCCATTGACGATGACAACAAGGCTGGCCAGAAGCGCATAGCTGTTATCGTGCGCCTATCCGCCGCAGGTGCTCAGGTCGACCTAATAGGCCGGTTACAAAGCCTCAATCAAGCTCCTTGCCCATAGTAGATTCGCGTAATTTGGTGCAAGCACCGTGCTAGGTGTAAGCCAAATGGAATTCTATGCATGTCCGCCCTCTCTGCCCTGCTCGATTTCGCAGTGCGAAATTCAGTTCTCAATGACCAGAAGACCGCATTCCCTTTTCAAGTACCTATGCACATCAGCCAGCTCAGTAATGCATCCAGACAGCATGAGCTGCATCGCGCTTTGGCCGTTGAAGGGCGCAGCCTGGTTTGGCTTGCCTACCCAGTGGTCGGCACTCTCCTCCTGGTTGCTGAAGATAATTCGCAGCGACTTGTGAATGCCCATTAGATAGGAAATGCGCTCCATTAGATCATGGCTCAGGCGCACCTCCGGCAAGCTCTTGTACTTGTGATAGGTGGTATTGCCGACTGTGCCGAGCAATGCTTTTTGCTCGGCAGCCGAACAGCCCCACTTCTCCATCAGGCCAAAGAAGAAGGTCAGGGCGACCTTGCCAGCTTGGGGGGTGTTGGTGGTGGTTACATTGTGGTTGCTCTGAATATCCATGCGGGATACCTGGCATCGGCGAATTTTTACACCCAGTTTTCTTGCGGATAAATGTGAGCAATTAGTTCACATGCGTACGGCCTCAGGCCGTCACGCTGCCAGCGTAGAGCCCGGATAGAGTGTCTCCGGTGCTTTTAAATCAAGCCGCGCAGTCGCTCAACATTGCGGTGGTTTTCATTTCGCAGTGCGAAATAGTGACTGCCACATCAGTACCGAACTTTGAAGGTTGGCGAGTCCTCCGGTCGCAATCCGCGCCGGTCATAGATTTTCGTCGTGCTGATGTTCGCGTGGCCAAGCCACTGTTGGACCTTGGCAATATCAGCCTCATGCTCCAGGGCGTTGGTGGCCGCCGTTGCGCGTAGTCCATGCACACCAAGCCCCGCGACCTCGATGTCTGCCGCTTTGGCATAGCGTCCAACCAGGGCATAGATACCATCAGCACTCAGGCCTGAGCCCGTGGATTTGCCTCGCAAGGGCACAAATAGCGGTGCCTCACCCCGCTCCAGGTGATGCCCGGAGACTTCCAGGTAAGCGTGGATACGCTCCAGGGCGACGGGATGCATGGGCAGGTAACGCAGCTTGCCGCCCTTGCCGTGGATGCGCAGATGCTTGATCCCTCGGCGCTCCTGTATGTCCTGGACGTAGAGCCGGGCGGCTTCTTCACGGCGTAGTCCGTGGTAAAGCAACACCGCCAACACGGCGCGATCACGCAGTCCTTGTAAGGTGGTTGGAGCGGGCGCTTCAAGCAGCGCTTTGGCCTGGTGATCGCCGAGGGCCGGCGTTTTACCCTCGTTGGTTTCGATCTTCGGGCGCTTCACCCCATGCACCGGGTTGCCCCCAGCGACGGCGTTGGCATCGAGCAGGTGGTCGAACAGGCTAGCCAGGGCGGCGAGCTTGCGGCGGATGGTGGCACCGGACAGTGCGCGGCCTTCCAAGGCGGCGCGCCAGGCCAGCACATGGGCGCGGGTTACGTCACGGAACTGCTCAGGCCCGGTCAGGCCGATGAACTGGCAAAAATCGCTGAGGTCCCCCTGGTAGGCTTTGCGGGTGCGCGGATTGTTCAGATTGGCAAACCATTCGGTCGCGGCCGGCACCTTGGCTAAGCCCTGGAACTCGGCGGCGGTCAGCCGGCGCTCGCTGGACCGGACCGTCAGCTCATTCATCCTGAGCGGCCGCGCGATGCTGACGATCCCAATGTTCGATCAGTTCGTCGATGCGGTCGGGGAGGCGTGGTGTTTTGGAGAACACCAGGGTACGGGTGGTGCCGACAACCTCCTCGATCAGGTACAGCGAGTCGCCGACATCCACGCCCAGTTCCTGCAGCACCTCATCCGGCAGACGGATGCCGCCATCACCGTCCCAGTCTTCGATGACGATCTGCGTCGGTTTCATAGATGACTCCAAGGCCTAAAAAACTAACGATAACCGTTTTTATCATTAATTAAATACTGATAAGGGCCACACTGCCAGTGGGAGGGAGCTCCAGCAACTGACTCCAACCCAGCCCAGCCGGACGTTTACGGCCAGAAGCAGTCTGAAGTCGTTCATATCTGATCTTAAGCGTGCGACTGATCGCTGTGGGCCCTAAGCTGAGGTGACGATCGCACGAGGTGCCGTATGCGGCAGGTAGCTTTGGCCCGATCACAGTCGTTGGTAAGTTGCTGCAATAGGTCGCCACCCTTGTTAACCAATACCTATCGGCCAATATTAGTTACCCTTGGAAGGTAGCGCGACGGGCGTCTGCTGGCGTCATAAACATTTAAGTGAGATTGATCATGGATGAATCAGATCGACCGATCATCAAGGCCTATGGTTTTTTGGAGGCAGTTACTCTCCCAGAGGAAAAGACAAAAACCAGAGGCCGAGTGAACGTCGTCATAGACTCAATCAAGATTGAGGCTATCGAATCCGGTACTGCTCACAACAGGGAGGTTTCCGACCTTTTTATCGTACGCATCCTTTCGACCATCAACCGGCTGGATTCATTGTTTCCTGAAAGCCGCTGGGATGAGGGGGGCTGGATTGAGTTCGAGCTGCAAGATTGCCCTGGAGAACCTCCAGCCTGGTTCCTATCGGCCGAAAATGACTATAGTGGTCCCGTTATCAGAACCAACATCATAAGTGCTGTCGCCATTTCTGGAGGACCTTCAGGGCCTGCCCTGGTGGTGGAAAAATTGATGAATCTCTGCCAGTCGACGACGGCTGTTCGAACCCAGAAGCAAGACAGGCACCCTCGAAATCTTGCGGGTGTCGGCCCATTTGTAAGGGTCGTAGACGTCGGACACGCCAGTTTCTCGACTATTCATCCTGACCGCTCTATAAAATCCCCGGTACTCGGATACTTCGATGTAGGCGGCCCGGTGTTCTTCCATCACCGAACCTTCCCGAATAGATTTTCCGAAGCCAGACGCGTACCTGCGTCGGGGTTTGTCGTCCTCTCACACTGGGATTTTGATCATTACTCCCTAGCTGTGAGCAAAATCCCAGCACTAAGACAACTCGACTGGTTTGCCCCCGATCAACCAGTAGGCCCTAATGCCGCGTCTCTACAAGCCAAACTCGGTTCAAAGCTTACGCTCCTTTCGGCCCCCTCCTACTCGCTTGACTCTAGCCTTCATCTCTGGAAAGGCACTGGCGCATCGACAGATAGAAACGGAAGCGGATATGTCATGAAGATAAACAGAGCTGGAGGCGACGTTCTGCTTTCCGGAGATGTCCCATATTCGTTACTCCCAAGTGGTGTCGGAAACCAGTTTGCAGCGATTACAGTGACACACCACGGGGGGGCCTTCAGCGGCAGCCCCCCTACTCCGGTAAAAGCAGGTGCCACTGCGGCGGTCTCGTATGGCCATCCGAATCGCTATCACCACCCCAATTCGGGCGCGATTGGACTGCATCAGGCTGCGGGATGGCGAATTGCCCCGACCTACGTAACGTCCAAAGTACGGGGAGACGTATGGCTATGACTAAGAATTGCCGCACGATGAGGTACACCAAAAGGCAAAGTCTGCTTTGGGTCGACCGCAGCCGGTAACGACAGGCCAGAATCGACCCGCAGATGCTGGTCGCGACAGGCTATAAACTTTAAAAGATGGAATTGCCGATGTTTAAATTGGATGATGGAGCGCCTTCAGTATTCATTGGGCATTCTGTATATAAGGTCACAGCAGTAGCAATAGAAAAAACAAAAAGAAACATAGCGATATATAAAATCCAGCTAAATGGTGAGTTTTGGGCCACCAAGCTTGTTCCGCGAAGCGCACTGGATCGGAAATATAGCAAACTATACCAGCTATACACAGCAAGCAATAAAAGCCTGGCTTTTTTGATTGGTAAATATATTTCGACATCCATATCTAAAGACAAATATGGGTTCGCGTTCCATTCTATTGAATCATTTGACGTGTTGCAGGACTTTAAAAAAGAGGTGGTCCAGTCAAATGGAAATGCATTTTCAACACGCCTTCCCATCTATGATTTCCTATCAAGCATAAGCCGCAAAATAGAGCCTGATGATTCTATAAAAATAGTTTCTGATTATGGAGACATGCGAGTATATAAGGTCAAAGGAATCACGGTATGTTGCCAGCACGATGCGTCAATCGAATATTTAAACCTTACAAATATAGATTTCATATTCGATAAATTTTACAAAGATGTTCCGCTTCCTGCATGCGACCCAATTGATGGTGGTTCTAATTCCTATTATGCAATCAGTATGGCTGATGTGGGAATCGTAAAAATGGACAATTACGTAAAAGTTAGTCATACAATGACAACAAGTGGGGATTATAACAAATGGATAGCCAAGTCAGTCCAAAAAATTGGCGACCGGCTTTCACAAGAGCAGGTCCAATACTTAAACGAGGTACGCCCAAACGGCACCCCTAAAAAATAACAGTCGTATGTTGCCGGACTGGTCTCCACTGCGCTACAAACCGGCCGCAAATATGGGCGTTAGGTAGTGTCCGCTATGGGTCGATTCTGTTGAAAAAGTAGCGGCCTCTCCATGCCGTTGGCAAAATTGCTCTGTCAGCGAGCGTGGGGGCGAACAGCATGATGGGACAGTTACCGGGAGGACAGCAGCGCCTGTTCTACTCGTTCAATCTGGAAGATCACGTCCCGGCCCAACACCTCCTGCGCAGCATCGACCAGTGCCTGGATCTCAGTGACCTGCGCGCCTACCTGGCGGACTTCTATAGCCCCATCGGGCGCCCCTCGATTGACCCGGAATTGATGGTGCGCATGCTGGTCGTCGGCTACTGCTATGGCATTCGTTCCGAGCGGCGATTGTGCGAAGAGGTGCACCTGAACCTGGCCTATCGCTGGTTCTGCCGGCTGGGTCTGGAAGACGAAGTACCCAATCACTCGACCTTCTCGAAGAATCGCCATGGCCGTTTCCGTGACAGCGATCTGTTCCGCTGGTTGTTCAATGAGGTGCTGCGGCGCTGCATGGCAGCCGGCCTAGTCAAGGGTGAAGGTTTCGCCGTCGACGCCAGCATCATCAAGGCGGATGCCAGCCGGCAACGTGGGGTGGCGGGAGATGAGGTCGATTGGAGCGATCCAAAGCTCAGCAGCCGCGCCGTGCGCGAGTACCTCGAAGCACTTGATGAAGAGGTGTTGGCTGAGGCTCTTCCCAAGAAAATTTCGCTCACCGATCCTCAGTCCCGTTGGACAGCAGCGCCAGGCGGCCCGGCCTACTTTGCCTACTCCACGAATTACCTGATCGACACTGAGCACGGTGTGATCATGGACG
>CAZOEC010000023.1:0-45386 GCA_964578635.1 uncultured Pseudomonas sp. | reverse complement strand
GGCCGGGCGGCGTTTCTACAAGCGTAACGATATCCATATCAGCGACTTCTACTACTGGAACCAGAGCGGCACCGGTGCCGGTATCGAGGACTACGAGCTGGGCGGGCTGAAATACAGCTACGCCTTCTCGCGCAAGGACAGCTACTTCCAGGAACCCTATATCAACCGCCATGATTTCAACGTCGCCGGCTTCAAGCCCAATCCGGGCGGCGAGCTGGAGTTCGGCCTGAGCTTTATCGACAAGCCCGACAGCACCGATGCCAACAGCGGCTGGGCGCTGACCGTGCAGCACAAGCAGGCCGATTTTCTCGGCGGCAGCAATACCCTGGCCCTGCAGTACGGCCAGGGCCCCGGCACCGGCCTGGGCTACACCGGCGATGTGACCCTGGATGACGACAACAAGAGCTATCGCCTGGTGGAAATCTACAACTGGCAGGCCACGCCACGCTGGGGCGGCCAGGCGCAGTTCGTCTACCAGAAGGATGTGCGCCCCGATGGCGACGACCAGAACTGGCTGTCGGTGGGCGGGCGTACCAGCTACGCCTTTACCGAGCAGTTCAAGCTGGTCGGCGAGCTGGGCCACGATCAGGTCGATGCCACTGACGGCACGCGCAAGCTGACCAAGTTCACCGTGGCTCCGACCTGGTCGCCCGCCGGCCAGGACTTCTGGGCGCGCCCGGAAATCCGCCTGTATTACACCTATGCCAGCTGGAACGAGGCGGCGCAGCGTGCGGCCAGTCTGCAGGCGGCGGGTTCGGCGCTGTCCGACAGCGGTGCCTTCGACAATGCCCGGCATGGCTCCAACTTCGGCGTACAGGTTGAATACTGGTGGTAACAGCAAGGCGCACGGCGCTGTGAAGCCGGGACGGTTCGATGCCGCCAGTTAAACCACGGCGCGTGTCTGCGCCGGCTACAACTCGGCCAGGGGCTGCTGCAGAGCACCCCCTGGCCGGGTTGTTTGTGCCGGGTGGCGGGCAAACCCTGCGCTGGGTGACTCATCAGGAGCGCGAGCTGCTGTTGCTCGAACATCCGCGCTTTCAGGCGGCATTTAGCCGTCAGGGCGGCCAACTTCTGCATTTCCAGCCGCGAGGCCAGCGCCCCTGGCTCTGGTGCGCCAGTCACTGGCAGCGCGGCGGGGCGATTCGCGGTGGGGTGCCGGTGTGCTGGCCCTGGTTTGGCCGGCATCCCAGCGAAAGCGGCTGGCCATCCCATGGCTGGGCGCGGCTCAGTGATTGGGAGCTGCTCGATTGCACGGTGGACGAGCAGGGCGTGCGCCTGCGCTGGCAACTGCAGCTGTGCGACTGGCAGGTGACCCTGGAGGCCGAACTGGGCGAGGGCATGCACCTGCGTCTGCGCAGCAGCCATCAGGACAGCGAACCCTGCCAGTTGAGCCATGCCCTGCATGCCTATTGGCGCGTCAGCGATGTGGTGCGGGTGACCGTGCTCGGTCTGGAGGGTGCCCATGGCCACGACCTGCTCAGGCGCGCCGCCTGTCAGCAGCGCGGCGCGTTGCGGGTCGAGGATGGCTGCCACCGCATCTTCCGTCGCGGCGGGCTGTTGCAGCTGCAGGATCTGGCCTGGCAGCGCAGTCTGTCGATTCATACCCATGGCGCTGCCAACAGCGTGGTCTGGCATCCCGGCAGCCGGCCCCTGACCGATGTCGGCTGGAGCGAGGCGCTGGGCTTTCTCAGCGTTCAGGCCGCCTGTTGCGCCGCCGACAGTCTGACTCTGCAGCCTGGGCAGGAAGCGCTGCTGCAGCTGAGTGCGCAGTTGAGCTGAGGGTTTATAGCCCCGGCGCTGCGACTCTTTATCCCCTTCGGCAAGGCCCTGTCCGGCATGGGTTGTGGCTTTTTGCGCATCGGCTTATCACATCAAGACTAAATGTTGTTTTATTACAACATTTAGTCTTGATGTATCTGTTTTGTCCGAGTAAAAATAGCGCAATTGGTTAAAGCAACAAGCTTTCCGCTCCCCGGCGCTGGTTTTCGGGGTGTCGGCCGGGTTTGCCGCTTGCCCTGTCGTTACCCCCTTTCCCCCAGAAAAACGCTGTCGAGGAACCTGAGCTATGCGTCGTAGAACGAAAATCGTGGCCACCCTGGGCCCGGCTACCGAAAGCCCTGAGGCGATCGAGGCCCTGGTCGAGGCGGGGGTGGATGTGGTGCGCCTGAATTTCTCCCACGGCAGCGCTGCCGAACATATCGAGCGGGCGCGCCTGGTGCGGGAGGCGGCGCGTCGGCAGGGGCGTTTCGTGGCGGTGCTGGCGGACCTGCAGGGGCCGAAGATTCGTATCGCCCGCTTCGCCCGGGGCAAGGTGCAGCTGCTCAAGGGGCAGTCCTTCTGCCTCGATGCGCGGCTGGACAAGAATGCCGGCGACGAGCAGGCGGTGGGCATCGATTACGTGGCCCTGGTCGGCGACAGTCGTCCGGGGGATATCCTGCTGTTGGACGATGGCCGGATCGAGCTGGAAGTGCGGGCGGTGGAGGGCAGTCGTCTGCTCTGCGAGGTACTGGTGGGCGGGCCGCTGTCCAACAACAAGGGCATCAACCGTAAGGGCGGCGGCCTGTCGGCGGCGGCCCTGACCGAGAAGGACTGCGAAGACATCAAGACCGCCGCGGCCATGCAGGTCGACTACCTGGCGGTGTCCTTCCCGCGCGATGCCGAGGATATCCACCAGGCCCGTCGCCTGCTGCGCGAGGCGGGCGGCGAGGCCGGTCTGATCGCCAAGATCGAGCGGGCGGAAACGGTCAATGACCTGCAGATTCTGGATGCCATCATCCTGGCGTCCGAAGGGGTGATGGTGGCTCGCGGCGACCTCGGCGTGGAGATCGGCGATGCCGAGCTGGTGGCGGTGCAGAAGCTGATCATCGAGCGCGCGCGCAGTTGCAATCGGCTGGTGATCACCGCCACGCAGATGATGGAGTCGATGATCAGCCAGTCGATGCCGACCCGCGCCGAGGTGTTCGATGTGGCCAACGCCGTGCTCGATGGCACCGATGCGGTGATGCTCTCGGCCGAGACTGCCGCCGGGGCCTACCCGGTGGAAACCGTGCTGGCCATGCGCAGGGTCATCATAGGGGCGGAGAAGCATCCCCTGGCCCATCGCTCCAAGCACCGCATGGACGAGCAGTTTCACCGCATCGACGAATCGATCGCCATGGCCGCCATGTACACCGCCAATCACCTGCACGGGGTCAAGGCGATCATCTGCATGACTGAAAGCGGCGATACGCCGCGGCTGATGTCGCGGATCCGTTCGCACCTGCCGATCTACGCCTTCTCGCGCAACCCGCGCACGCAGAATCGCGTGGCGCTGTTTCGCGGGGTGCAGACCATTCCATTTGACAGCGACAGTTTTCCCCTGGCCGAGGTCAACGGTCGCGCGGTCGACGAGCTGCTGCGCCGTGGCGTGGTGGTCGAGGGCGATCACGTGCTGATTTCCCGCGGCGATCACAGCCATGCCCAGGGTGGCACCAACTGCCTGCGGGTGATCCGCGTGGGCGACAGCATTTGTTAAGCGAGGAAGCATCCATGAACGATTCCAGTAACCCTGGCGCGCCGCAGTGGCCGCGGGACTTCGATTTTCGCGAGGCCTATGCCGAACAGCGCGAGCTGCTCGCGGGCACGGCCGGCGCAGTGCAGCCAGGCGGCTTTTCTGGGGCGGCCCAGGCGGGGGGCTATAGCCTGATCCGTCAGGTCAGTGCGCGGGAAATTCTCGATTCGCGGGGCAACCCGACAGTCGAGGCGGTGGTGACGCTGGCCGGTGGCGCGATGGGCGTTGCCAGTGTGCCCTCGGGGGCTTCCACCGGCAGCCGCGAGGCGCTCGAACTGCGCGATAACGCCGCGCGTTACCACGGCAAGGGCGTGCTGCGCGCGGTGGCCAATGTCAACGGCGCGATCCGCGACGCGGTGCTGGGCCTCGATGCGTTGCAGCAAGGCACGGTCGATGCGGCGATGATCGAACTGGATGGCAACGAGAGCAAAAGCGCGCTAGGAGCCAATGCGATTCTCGCGGTCTCCCTGGCCTGCGCCAAGGCCGCCGCCGCCGCGCAGAGCCTGCCGCTGTACGAGCACCTGGCGGCGCTCTATGGTCAGCCGGGGCGCTTCAGCCTGCCACTGCCGATGATGAATATCCTCAATGGCGGCGAGCATGCCGACAATAACGTGGATATCCAGGAATTTATGATCCAGCCGGTGGGGGCGGCCTCGTTCGGCGAGGCGCTGCGCATGGGCGCGGAGGTGTTCCATAGCCTCAAGCAGGTGCTGCGCGAGCGCGGCCTGAGCACGGCGGTGGGCGATGAGGGCGGTTTTGCCCCCTCGCTGGCCAGTAACGAAGAGGCGCTGGTGGTGATCGAGGAGGCGGTGCTGCGCGCCGGCTACCGTCTCGGTCAGGACTTTGTCCTGGCCCTGGATTGCGCGGCCTCGGAGTTCTATCGCGACGGCCGCTATGTGCTGGCCGGGGAGAAGCGTTCCTTCGATTCCCGGGGCTTCGCCGATTACCTGGCGGGGTTGTGTGAGCGGTTCCCGATCAGCTCCATCGAAGATGGCATGGACGAAAGCGACTGGGAGGGCTGGGCCTACCTGACCGAGCGCCTGGGGCGGCAGGTGCAGCTGGTGGGGGACGATCTGTTCGTTACCAACAGCAAGATTCTCAAGGAAGGTATCGAGCGCGGCATCGGTAATGCGATTCTGATCAAGTTCAACCAGATCGGCAGCCTCAGCGAAACCTTCGCCGCCATTCGCATGGCTCAGGATGCCGGTTACCGGGCGGTGATTTCCCATCGCTCCGGTGAAACCGAAGACACCACCATTGCCGATCTGGCGGTGGCCACTTGCGCCGGGCAGATCAAGACCGGCTCTTTGTGTCGCTCCGACCGGGTGGGCAAGTACAACCAGCTGTTGCGCATCGAAGAGGCCCTGCAGGGGCGCGCCGCCTACTGCGCCGATGCCGTATCCCTTGACAGGAGTGAACGCCATGACCGCGCCTAAACGTCTCGACACGCTGTTTCCCACCCTGGCCGAGATTCCCGAGGCCTACCGCCCCGATGCGCCCATCGAGCAGCGCGAGTACCTGGTCGATGGCCAGTTGCGCACCTGGGAGGGCCCCTTGGCTGCGGTGCGCAGCCCGGTATTTCTGGCCAGCGAGGAGGGCGACAGGCAGGTGATTCTCGGCAGCACCCCGCGCCTGGATGCTGAAGCGGCGCTGGCGGCCCTGGACGCCGCGGTGCGTGCCTATGCCAATGGCCAGGGGCAGTGGCCGAATATGCGGGTGGCCGAGCGCATCCAGCATGTGGAGGCCTTTCTCGGGCGCATGCGCGAGCAGCGCAGCGCGGTGGTCAAGCTGCTGATGTGGGAGATCGGCAAGAACCTCAAGGACTCGGAGAAAGAGTTCGACCGCACCTGCGATTACATCGTCGACACCATCGAGGCGCTGAAGGAGCTGGACCGTCGCTCCAGCCGCTTCGAGCTGGAGCAGGACTGCCTCGGCCAGATCCGCCGCGTGCCCCTGGGCGTGACCCTGTGCATGGGGCCCTACAACTACCCGCTGAACGAGACCTTCACCACCCTGATCCCGGCGCTGATCATGGGCAATACCGTGGTGTTCAAGCCGGCCAAGTTCGGCGTGCTGCTGATTCGCCCGCTGCTGGAGGCGTTCCGCGACAGCTTCCCGGCCGGGGTGATCAACGTGATCTACGGCAGCGGCCGGGAAACCGTCAGCGCCCTGATGGCCAGTGGCAAGGTCGATGTGTTCGCCTTTATCGGCACCCACAGGGGGGCCAGCGACCTGAAGAAGCTTCATCCGCGCCCGCACCGCCTGCGCGCGGCCCTGGGCCTGGATGCGAAGAACCCGGGCATCGTGCTACCCCAGGTCGATCTGGATAACGCCGTCAGCGAGGCGCTGACCGGGGCGCTGTCGTTCAACGGGCAGCGCTGCACGGCGCTGAAGATCCTCTTCGTGCATGAGGATGTGGTCGACAGCTTTCTCGACAAGTTCAGCACCGGGCTGGCCGCGCTCAAGCCGGGCATGCCCTGGGAGCCGGGGGTGGCCCTGACGCCGCTGCCGGAGCCGGGCAAGAGCGAGTACCTGCAGGCCCTGCTGACTGATGCCGTGGCCAAGGGCGCGCGGGTGGTCAATCCGGGTGGCGGCGAGTCGCGCGAGTCGTTCTTCTACCCGGCGCTGCTCTATCCGGTGAGTGCGCAGATGCGCGTCTATCAGGAAGAACAGTTCGGTCCGCTGGTGCCGGTGGTGCCTTACCGCGACCTGCAGACGGTGATCGACTATGTGCTCGATTCCGACTTTGGCCAGCAGCTGAGCATCTTCGGCAACGACTCGGCCCAGGTCGGCCGGCTGGTGGATGCCTTCGCCAATCAGGTGGGGCGGATCAATATCAACAGCCAGTGCCAGCGCGGTCCGGACAGCTTCCCCTTCAATGGGCGCAAGAACTCGGCCGAGGGCACCCTGTCGGTGCATGACGCGCTGCGGGTGTTTTCCATCCGCACCCTGGTGGCGACCAAGTTCCAGGAAAGCAACAAGGCGCTGGTCAGCGAGATTATCCGCAACCGCGAATCGAGCTTTCTGACCACCGATTACATTTTCTAGGCGGCATGGGAGTAGGGGCTGTACGCATCAGGCGGCCTGGTGTCGGTGGTGCGCACAGCGCACCCTACGGGTGAGGCGCGAGTCGGCCTGTAGGGTGCGCTGTGCGCACCTGGTGGTCGGTTGTTGGTGTGCTCAGATCGGCTCTTCGTCGGCCGGATAACGGCTGGCGTTAAGGCTTTCCTTGATCTTGCGCAGGTGTGGCTGGAAGTCCACGCCGCGGCGCAGGGTCATGCCGGTGGCCAGCACGTCGAGCACGGTGAGCTGGATGATCCGCGAGGTCATCGGCATATAGATGTCGGTGTCCTCGGGTAGCGGGATGTCCAGGCTCAGGGTGCTGGCCTGGGCCAGGGGCGAGCCGGCGGCCGTCAGGCCGAGTACCGATGCGCCGTTTTCCCGGGCCAGGCGCGCCACTTCCACCAGTTCGCGGGTACGTCCGGTGTAGGAGATGATCACGAACAGATCGCCGGTGTGGGCCACCGAGGCCAGCATGCGCTGCATCAGCACATCGGAATGGGCGGTGACCGCGAGGTTGAAGCGGAAGAACTTGTGCTGCGCATCCAGGGCCACCGAGGCCGAGGCACCGAGGCCGAAGAAGTGGATCTGCCGGGCCTGGATCAGCAGGTCGACGGCGCGGCTGATCAGCTGCGGGTCGATGGTCTGGCAGGCGCTGTCCAGGGAGGCGATGGCGCTGCCGAATATCTTGCGGGTATAGGCTTCCGGGGCATCGTCGGCTTCCACCGCGCGGCTGACATAGGCCGCGCCGCTGGCCAGACTCTGCGCCAGTTGCATCTTCAGTTCCGGGTAACCGCTGACGCCGAAGGAGCGGCAGAAACGGTTGACCGTGGGTTCGCTGACCAGGGCGGCCTGGGCCAGCGCGGCAATGCTCAGGCGGGTGGCCTGCTGCGGGTTGAGCAGGATCACCTCGGCGACCTTGCGTTCGGCCTTGTTCAGGCTGTCGAGTCGGCCCTGGATCTGCTCCAGTAGATTGCGCACGCGATCCATGTTGATTCCTTAAACCTGCACTGAATTTGCTGGCCTATCGTACTGATGGGGCCAGGTGACGACCACTGCAAAGTGGATTTTGTGAAAATGTTGTTTTTATTACTACATTTAACCTTGATTAATCCGTTGCAACCGGGTATTTCTAGCTTAACTTGATAAAAGAACAAACATCATGCCTTCGATAATCGTTGAATCCTGTACTTTTGCCTTATTCGGTGCGCTCGGCGACCTGGCCCTGCGCAAGTTGTTTCCGGCGCTCTATCAGCTGGATCGGGCCGGGCTGCTGCACGCCGATACGCAGATTCTCGCCCTGGCCCGCGACGCCGGCGATGCGCAGCAGTATCTGCAGCAGATCGAGCAGCATCTGCGCCGCCACGTGCCGGCCGCCGAGGTGGACGCCGCCGTGCTGCAACGCTTCCAGGCGCGCCTGAGCTACCTGAGCATGGATTTTCTCGAGGCCGATGACTACCTGCTGCTGGCCGAACAGGTCGGCAACCGCGAGCGTCTGATCGCCTATTTCGCCACCCCGGCCTCGGTTTACGGCGGCATCTGCGCCAACCTGGCGGCGGTCGGCCTGGCCGAGCGCACCCGCGCCGTGCTGGAAAAGCCCATCGGTCATGACCTGGAGTCCTCGCGGGCGGTCAACGATGCGGTCGCGCAGTATTTCCCGGAAACCCGCATCTATCGCATCGACCATTACCTGGGCAAGGAGACGGTGCAGAACCTGATCGCCCTGCGTTTCGCCAACAGCCTGTTCGAAACCCAGTGGAACCAGAACTACATCTCCCACGTGGAAATCACCGTGGCCGAGAAGGTCGGGATCGAAGGTCGTTGGGGTTACTTCGACAAGGCCGGGCAGCTGCGTGACATGATCCAGAATCACCTGCTGCAACTGCTCTGCCTGATCGCCATGGACCCGCCCAGCGACCTGTCCGCCGACAGCATTCGCGACGAGAAGGTCAAGGTGCTCAAGGCCCTGGCCCCGATCACCGGCGAGCAACTCAGCCAGCAGGTGGTGCGCGGTCAGTACGTGGCCGGCAGCAGCGATGGCAAGGCGGTGCCGGGCTATCTGGAAGAAGAGAATTCCAACACCCGCAGCGACACCGAAACCTTCGTCGCCCTGCGTGCTGATATCCGCAACTGGCGCTGGGCCGGCGTGCCGTTCTACCTGCGCACCGGCAAGCGCATGGCGGAAAAGATGTCGCAGATCGTTATCCATTTCAAAGTGCCGCCGCACTATATCTTCGACCCGGAGCAGCGCCAGCTGATCGGCAACAAGCTGATCATTCGCCTGCAGCCGGATGAGGGCATCGCCCTGCAGGTGATGACCAAGGACCAGGGCCTGGACAAGGGCATGCAGCTGCGCAGCGGCCCGCTGCAACTGAATTTCTCCGATACCTACCGCAGCGCCCGGGTGCCCGACGCCTACGAGCGGTTGCTGCTGGAAGTGATGCGCGGCAACCAGAACCTGTTTGTGCGCAAGGATGAAATCGAGCACGCCTGGCAGTGGTGCGATCAGCTGATCGCCGGCTGGAAGCGCCTGGGCGATGCGCCCAAGCCCTATGCCGCCGGCACCTGGGGCCCCATGGGTTCGATTGCCCTGATCACCCGCGACGGTAGGAGCTGGTATGGCGATCTCTGATCTCGAACTGCCGCCGGGCGTGGTTGCCCACAGCCATGCCAATGCCCAGACCCTGGCCGAGGCGCAGGCCGTGGCCGTGGCCGAGGCACTGCGGATTGCCATTGAAAGCCGCGGTCAGGCAACCCTGGTGGTGTCTGGCGGGCGCAGCCCGATTGCCTTTTTCGAGGCCCTGGCGCAACAGCCGCTGCACTGGCAGCGGGTGCTGATCAGCCTGGCGGACGAACGCTGGGTGCCGACCAATCATGCCAGCAGCAATGAGGCGCTGGTGCGCCGTCATCTGCTCCGCGGTCCGGCGGCCGAGGCACGCTTTCTTAGTCTGTATCAGGTGGCGAGCAGCCTGGAGCAGGCCGCCGAACTGGCCGATCAGGCCCTGGCCGATTTGCCGCCGATCGATGTGCTGGTACTCGGCATGGGCGACGACGGCCATACCGCCTCGCTGTTCCCGGCCAGCCCCAATCTGGACCTGGCCCTGCAGGCCGATTGCCCGCGCCGGGTGTTGCCGATGCAGGCCCCCAGTGCGCCGGCCCAGCGCCTGAGCCTGACCCTACCGCTGCTGGCGGCGGCGCGTCTGCCGCTGCTGGCGATTCAAGGCCCGGACAAGCTGGCCACGCTGCGTGCGGCCCTGGCCGGCGGCGACGTGGCAGACATGCCGATCCGCGCCTTGCTGCATTCCCCCCTTGAGATTTACTGGTGCCCCTAGGGCCGAAGGACCAGCCGATATGACCCACAACGAAAATACCCCGCAGGCCCGTATGGCCGAGAAGATCGCCCAGATCGACAGCATCTGCGCCCGCGCGCGGATCATGCCGGTGATCACCATCGCCCGCGAGGCGGATATCCTGCCGCTGGCCGATGCCCTGGCTGCCGGTGGCCTGACGGTGCTGGAAGTGACCCTGCGCTCGGCCCACGGCCTCAACGCCATCCGTCTGCTGCGCGAGCAGCGCCCCGAACTGTGCGTCGGTGCCGGCACCGTGCTGGATCTGTCGATGCTGGATGCGGCGCTCGAGGCCGGTGCGCAGTTTATCGTCACCCCAGGTTCGACCCGGGAATTGCTCGAGGCCAGCCTGGAAAGCCCGGTGCCGCTGTTGCCCGGCGTCAGCAGTGCCTCCGACATCATGCTCGGCTATGCCCTCGGCTACCGCCGCTTCAAGCTGTTCCCGGCGGAAGTCTGCGGTGGCACCGCAGCGCTCAAGGCTTTGGGCGGTCCCTTTGCCGGGGTGAAATTCTGCCCCACCGGTGGCATCAACCCGGACAACGTGCAGCGCTATATGGCCCTGGCCAACGTGATGTGCGTCGGCGGTACCTGGATGTTCGACAGCGAGTGGGTCAAGAACGGCGACTGGGCGCGGATTCAGCAATGCAGCAGCGAGGCTCTGCAGCTGCTCGAAAGCCTGTGACCCAGGCAATGCGGCAACCCCTGCTGCTGGGCATGATGCGGCTGCTCGACTATCCCGAGCTGGCCGCGCCCCAGGCCTTGCTGGGGTTTATCGAGCGCTGCGTGGAGCGTGGCCTGAACGGCTTCGACCACGCCAATATCTACGGCCTGGGCGAGTGTGAGGCGCGCTTCGGCGCGGCCCTGAGGCTGCGCCCGCAGCTGCGTCAGGACCTCGAACTGATCAGCAAGGCCGATATCGTGCCGGCCAGCCAGGACCTGTCGCGCTGGCGGGTCAAGCACTACAACAGCGCCGCGAGCTACCTCAATCAGGCCCTGGAGGCCTCGTTGGCGCGCCTGGGTGTCGAGCGCCTGGACGGCTTTCTGCTGCACCGCCCCGACCCGCTGTTGCAGGTCGAGGAGGTGACCCGCGCGCTGCAGGCCATGCTGGCCAGCGGCAAGGTGGGCTGGATCGGCCTGTCCAATGCCGAGCCCCTGCACTGGCAGGTGCTGGCCAGGGAACTGCCGCTGCGCTGCAACCAGATCGAGCTGTCGCTGCTGGCCCAGCAGCCGGCCTGGGATGGCCAATTGCAGGCCATGCAGGCCGCCGGGTTGCAGGTGCTGGCCTGGTCGCCGCTGGCCGGCGGGCAGTTTCCGCCGGCCTTGCAGCAGGCCCTGGGCGAAGTCGCCACGGCTCTGCAGGCGACCCCGACCCAGGTCGCTCTGGCCTGGTTGCGCCGCTTGCCCGGCAGCCCGCTACCTATTCTCGGCAGCCTGCGCCAGACGCGTATCGACGAGGTGCTGGCCGGCAGCGAGCTGCAACTGGATGCGCCGACCTGGTTCTACCTGGCCGAAGCCGCACGGGGCATCAAGGCTCCCTGAGTCCGCAAGCGATAGCGTCTGCATCGGTGCGCGCAGCGCACCCTACGAACGGCGGATCGCCGCGCGCACCTTCGGCTGCAAGGCATCCTCAACTCCCTCGCCCCTCGGGGGGAGAGGGTTGGGGTGAGGGGCAAGCCCTGCCGGCAGCCGATATCTGTAGGGTGTGCCGTGCGCACCGCGGGTGGCGGGTTTCTTATGGCTGAACGGGCTTTCGCCTCGCGCCATTGAAGTCCCTGCCACCGCTTTCAACCCCCTCTTACCTCAGAAACCGTCCGCGGACGGGTAGTGCAGGCGGCGTTGGCCCTGCATGCGCCCGGCGGCGTGCAGGCGGCGGGCGATTTCCGCGAGGGTTTCGGGGATCGGCCGTTGCCCCAGCAGCATGGGTTCCAGGCGCGCCTCGAACAGGCTCCAGAAGCGTTTCATCTCGGGGATGTCCGGCATGATCTCGCCGCGCTCGGCGGCCTGGTAGGTGGCGGCGATCAGCGGGTCGTCCTGCATCTGCGCCATCAGCTCGAGGTTGGCCGGTGCGCCCAGGGGTTTGTCCGCGTCGATCGTACGCAGCCCCTCGGCGCTGCTCAGGTAGTCCTCGAGAAAGCGCTGGGCCTGCGCCTTGTGCCGGCTGTGGCGGTTCAGGGCGGCGGCCTGCACGCCGATAAAGGGCCGTCCCGGTTGCTCGGCGCTGGGGCCGGGCACCGCGGCCAGGGCGATGGGGATCCTGGCATCGCGCAACTCGTTCCAGGCCCAGGGGCCGTTGACGATCATCGCCACCTCGCCGCGCTTGAAGTCTTCCATCATCGAGCCGTAGTCGCTGTCGCGCGCCAGCACGCCGCTGTCGAGCAGGGCCTTGATGCTCTGCACCCCGGCAATCGCCGCGGGGCCGGCGATGCCCAGGTCGCCGAGGTCGTAGAGGCCGCCGTGCTTGCCGATGCTGTAGGCACCGCCGGCGTTGATAAAGGGCCAGGAGAAATACAGATTGCGGTAGTCCCAGGCGATGGCGCGCTTGCCCTGGGCGCGGAGCTGGCGATCCAGGGCGGCCAGTTGTTCCAGGTCGCGCGGTGGCTGCGTGACCAGTTGCTGGTTATAGATCAGGCTGATGGTCTCGACGGCCAAGGGGTAGCCATAGAAGTCGGCACCGACCCGCAGCGCCTCCCAGGCAAAGGTCGGTGCCCGCTGCAGGGCGGCGGCAGTGGGGACGAGGGGCTGCAACAGGCCGGCGTTGATCCAGGAGCCGAAGCGGTCATGGGCGAAGATCACGATGTCCGGTCCCTGGGCGGTGGCCCCGAGGCGATCGAAGCGGCTGGCCAGGTCCTCCGGGGCCAGCACCTTGACCGGCATGTCGGTGTCGCGGGTGAAACGTTCGCCGACCTGGCGCAGGCCGTCGTGGCCCTTGTCCGGGTTGATCCAGATGGTCAGCGTGCCTTTCTCGAAGCCATGGACGCCGGGGGGCAGGGCGGGCAGAAGCAGCAGGAGTGCGAGGATTATTGTTGTTTTCATCCTGAGGGTCTCGTGTGGGGGATGGGGTGCCTCGTGTGGCAGGTGAAAGATTTTTAACCTCGCCTTGCGGTGCCCCGCAGGCTGGCCGCAGGGATGGCAGGCGAAAAAAAGGCGGCCAGAGGCCGCCCGAAAACATCCCTGGAGGGATTGACGTCACTTGATCTGGATACGCTCGAGCAGGTAGGCCTTGGCGCTGTCGTCGCCGACCCGCGCGGCTTCATCGGCCAGGCGCAGGGCGCGTTCCAGGTCCTGGCCGGCCAGGGCGGCGTCGATGCCCTGGCGGTAGTAGGCCTGGGTCTCCGGCAGCACGGCTGGTACTGGGGTGGTGGGCAGGCGGTTGCCCATTTCCATGCCGATGCTGCGCGGCGGCACATAGCTGTTGGCCTGCTGGCTGGCGCTGCCGTCCTCGATCAGCACCATCTTGATCACCCCCGCCGGGGCATGCCGGGCGACGGGATCGGGAATATTTGGCGGCTCGTTGCCGTGGGCCTTGGCATGGGCCTTGGCCGGGTGTTGCAGCACGGTCTGGCCGGCCAGCTGGCGCTCGCTGGTGAACAGGATCAGGTACTGCTCGTTGCCGGGGTTATCGTGATAGAGGCGGTCGATACGCAGGCGCGCATCCAGGCTGTCGCCCTTGAGACCGGCGGCCGGTTCGTAGACAAAATCCTCGCTGCCGAGCAGGCGGGTCAGGCGGAACTGGCTGTCGAGCAGCATGGCACTGGGGGCCAGCACGGTCTTACCGGCCTGGCTGTACAGGCGGATTTCGAACGAGCGGCTGTTGCTCGGCAGGGCGAAGGCGCGCAGAAAGCTCTTGCCGCTCTGGAATTCGAAAGCCGGGGCGCTGGGGTCGATGACCACGTCGCCGGAGAAATTGGCCGGGATCGGCATATAGGGCAGTTGTTGCAGGCTGCTGCAGCAGGGTTTGGCGGCGGCCAGTGCGCGTTGGCCGTCCTGCTGGGAGGTCTGCAGCGGTGCGGGCGTCTGGGTCAGTACGTCGATGCGGCGCAGCGGTTCGCCAGCGCAGCCGGTCAGCAGCAGGCCGAGCAGGGCAAGGCCGGTGAGTCGATGATGCGGCATGTGTTATTCCTCTTATTGTTCACGCCTGTAAAAGGGCCCCGGCCTGTTGCAGGTCCGGGGCAAATAACCACAGGAGCAGCGTTACAACTTCGTTCAGGGCCCGGATGCAACGGGCCCCGATTCGCTTACCACCAGGCTTCGGCCTGTACGCCAAAGGTCAGGCCGTTGTCGTCGCCCGGCTCGATGGATTCGCTGGCGGCGTTGTAGCGGCCGCCGTCCCACATGGCGTAGGTGGCGAAGGCGCGGATTTGCGGACGGGCCCAGAAGCTGCGGCCGGCGGACCATTGCTGGGCCAGGGTGATCTTCTTCAGGTCGCGGGATTTTTCGCCATCGGCCTGGGGGGCGACGTAGTCGTAGCCGAACTCCAGGGCGGTGCTCATGGTGTCGTTCCACTTGTACACCGGGCGCACGCCGAAGGAGGTCCAGGCCTGCCCGGAGTCGTTGTCGAAGTCTTTGTCTTCGTGGATCTGCACATACATCATTTCGATGTTGTCGCTCAGGCTGACCACGCCCTGGTTGACCAGGCGGACCATGCTGCCGTTGCTGTTACCGGTGGTGTTGCGCCCGGTGCTGCCGATAATGCCGTCGGTGCCGTACTGCAGGGCCAGCTTGTTGTAGCCGCCGAACCAGTTGCCCTGGACATGCTCGACGGTGACCAGGTGACCTTTCTGGTCGCTATAGCCAGGGTCTTTTTCCTGGATATCGGAGAGGTTGGCCTTGCCGTAGTTGTAACCGAACTCCAGTTTGCCGTCGGTATTGAGATCGATGTCGTTGAGGCGCAAGTCCAGGGTGTCGTTGGCCACGTTGGTGCCGGTGCCTGCGCCGTTATAGGTCCAGTCGCCGTCGGTGTTGCGCATCCAGGCCACGTGCGCCTTGGCGAAGCCCAGGTCGATGTTCTCGATGCCGGCACCCGGCCCGGAAACGTCCCAGTAGTAGTAGTCGTTGATATGCACGTCATGGCGCTGGTAGTAGCGCTTGCCGGCCCACAGGGTGGCACCGGGCAGGGTGTCGGGCAGGAAATTCTTGGCCTGCACGTTGAACTGACGAATCGAGCTGGTGCCGTTGGCGTAGGGGTTGCTGTCGCTGTCGGTGGCTTCCCAGTCGTTGGCCTGGTCGGACTTGTAGGCAATCATGCTGTCGACGTAGAAGCTCTGCTCGCCTTCCTTCCACACTTCCTTGCCCAGGCCGATCTCGGCGTAGGTTTCGCATTCGTTACCCAGACGGTACTTGGCCGACGCACCGGCTGCCTGGAAGCAGGCCTGGTCGCCGCCGCCGGCAGTCGCGCCGATACCGGAACGCAGGTAGCCATGAAAGTCCACGGCCAGGGCCGGGCTGGCCAGCAGCATGGCGGCGAGCAGGGCACTGGGACGAAACAGCTGTGCAGGTTGGATCTTGTTCATCGTGGGACCTTTTCTTGTTTTTGGATTCAGGGCTGCCGGAGCCTTGCGCACTGCCCGTTCGGACATTTGCCGGCGGGGAGGGTGTCCTCGTTGGCGTGCCGACACTTGCCCCGCAGGCTCGACCGCACCAAGGGGGTACCAAGGGCGGCGGCTGGGTTAAGCGTCATGGATCGCCCCTCACGCCACATCCTCCCCGGCCATTTTTTTCAAGGCTGAGTGTCCGGGGCGTAGCGCCGCGCAGGCAGGTAGGGGGTAGGGGGAGGTGGCGGCTACGCCTGCCAGCTACGCCGCAAGAAAATGCCCAGGGGAGGTATGGCGCTGGCGCGTGCAGCGCCAAGCTGGCGCGGCTGAGTGGACCCAGGCGTCCGCCCGCGCAACACATCCCCTGTAGTCGGATGCTCTCTACAACAACAAAATGGAGCTCTACGATGAAACGATACCTGCGACTTGCCGGGCTGGTCCTGGCATTGACGCCCCTGGCGTACCCCTACGGCAGCCTGCTCGAGGCGGCCGAAGCCGCGGGCAAATCGCCCAATGGCGTGCGCTACCACGGCGGTGACGAAATCATCCTGCAAGGCTTTCACTGGAACGTCGTGCGCACCGCCCCCAACACCTGGTACAGCACCCTCGCCAGCATGGCTCCAAGCATCGCCGCGGACGGCTTCAGCGCCATCTGGATGCCGGTACCCTGGCGCGACTTCTCCAGCTGGAGCGATTCCAGCAACGGCACCTCGGGCGGCGGCGAGGGCTACTTCTGGCACGACTTCAATAAGAACGGTCGCTACGGCAGCGACAGCCAGCTCAAGCAGGCCGCCAGCGCGCTGAACGGGGCCGGGGTCAAGCCGATCTACGATGTGGTGCCCAACCACATGAACCGCGGCTATCCGAACAAGGAAATCAACCTGCCGGCGGGCCAGGGCCTGTGGCGCAACGATTGCGCCGATCCCGGCAACTACGCCAACGACTGCGACGATGGCGACCGCTTTGTTGGTGGCGATGCCGACCTCAACACCGGCCACCCGCAGAACCTGGCGATGTTCCAGCAGGAGTTCGCCAACCTGCGCGACAACTACGGCGGTGGCGGGCTGCGCTTCGACTTCGTCCGAGGCTACGCCGGCGAGCGGGTCGACAGCTGGATGGACCAGGCCCACGACGACGGCTTCTGCGTTGGCGAGCTGTGGAAGGCCCCGGGCGAATACCCGAGCTGGGACTGGCGCAACGGCGCGAGCTGGCAGCAGATCCTCAAGGACTGGTCGGACCGGGCCCAGTGCACCATCTTCGACTTCGCCCTCAAGGAGCGCATGCAGAACGGCAGCGTCAGCGACTGGCGCAATGGCCTGAACGGCAACCCCGACCCGCGCTGGCGCGAGGTGGCGGTGACCTTTGTCGACAACCATGACACAGGGTATTCGCCTGGCCAGAACGGCGGGCAGCACCACTGGCCGTTGCCCGATCACCTGCTCAAGCGGGCCTATGCCTATATCCTCTCCAGCCCCGGCACGCCGGTGGTCTACTGGTCGCACATGTACGACTGGGGCTACGGAGACTTTATCCGCCAGCTGATCCAGATCCGCCGTACGGCGGGGATCAAGGCCGACTCGGCGATCGAGTTCCACACGGGTTTCAGCGGCCTGGTGGCGACCGTCAGCGGCAGTGATCAGCAGTTGCTGATCGCCCTGGATTCCAACCTGGGTTCGCCCGGCCAGGTGGCCAGCGGCAACTTCACCCAGGCGCTGACCAGCGACAACGGTCAGGTGCGCATCTGGCGCACGGACAGCGCTGGCGATGGCGGTGGCGATCTGGTCAGCGTGAATTTTCGCTGCGACAACGGCACCACCCAGTGGGGCGACAGCGTCTACGCGGTGGGCAATGTCAGCCAGCTGGGCAACTGGAGCGCGGCAGCGGCCGTGCGCCTGACCGATACCAGCGCCTACCCGACCTGGAAGGGCAGCATCAGCCTGCCGGCCCAGCAACAGGTGGAGTGGAAGTGCATCATCCGCAATGAAAGCAACCCGACCCAGGTCAAGACCTGGCAAGCCGGTGCCAACAACAGCCTGACCGTCAGCGCTGGAGCCAGCACCTCGGGCAGCTTCTGAGCCTGCCGGGCCGCCGGGGCAACCCGCCGGCCCGGCCTTATCGATTGGAGAGAAGGATGTTGTCCTCCATTACCAACAGGTTCGCCGCGCTCGAGTTCGGCTTCCTGTCCCGGCTCTATCTACTTATCGCAGCACTGGCGCTGTTGCTGGTGTTGCTGGGCGGCAGCAGCCTGGCCGCCATCGCCGACCTGCAGGGCAACAGTGAGCGCCTCGCGCACACCGCTGCGCGGCTGCAGGCCAGCCAGAACTTTTTCAGCGCCCTGCAGGGCCTGACCCAGAATATTTCCAATGCCCTGGGCGCGGAGCGCGCCGAGGATCTCGAGGCGTTCGCCGCCGAGCACCGGCAGCGCGCCGAGCAGGTCGCCACGCGCCTCGAACGCATGCACGACAGTGACGGCAGTCCGGACCAGCCGGCCCTGGCGCTGCTGGTGCAGCTGCTGCCGCAGCTGGATGCCCAGAGCCAGGCGCTGCTGCAGGCGCAGCGCCAGTTGCTGGAGCGGGTCGACAAGACCGCGGTGGCGCTGCGCGACCTGCAGCTGCAGCTGTCGCGCTTCAAGCAGGACCTGCTCAGGGTGCAGGCCGACACCAAGGACGACTACGTCGCCTACTCGCTCAAGCAGTTCATCATTCCCCTGGAACAGGTCGAGGCGCTGGTCTTCGATGCCGTCGGCAGCGCATCGGTGCAGCGCCTGGCGCAGGCCGAGGTCAAGGTCCGGGAGCGCCTGCCGAATCTGCACAAGAAGTTGGCCAACGTGCTCGACGACCTCAAGCCGCACCAGGACAGCCGCACCGACTACGCCCACACCTACCTGGGCGAATTTGCCGAGATCGAGCGCAACATCCTCCTCGACGGTCAGGGCACCCTGGCCCAGTACGCCGGCTGGCTCGCCGACAAGCAGCGCAACCTCGAGCGCAAGGGCCTGCTGCAGGGCTTGCAGGGGCAGATGGGTGAGCAGGTCGAGCGCCTGATCGAGGCGGGCGAGCGGGACGCCCAGGCCCAGCTCGAGCAGGCGCGGGCGACCTATCGCAGCGGTTTCGACCGCCTGTTGTGGCTGGCCGCGCTGTCGCTCGGCATCGCCCTGGGCATGGGCGTGTGGCTCAGCCGTACCATGCGCCGGGCTCTGGGCGCGGTCTCCGGCGCGTTGAACCGGCTGGCCGAGGGCGACCTGCGCGGCCAGTGCGATTACCGTCGCGCGGATGAATTCGGCCGGGTCGCGGCGGACGTCAACCGGGTCGCCGGCAACCTGCGCGATGCCCTGGCCCGGCTGGGCTGTGCTGCCAACGAACAGGACGCCATCGCCCGCAGCAATACCGGTTCCTGCGCCGAGGCGCGCCAGGGCCTGGAACAGCAGCGTTCGAGCATCGGTGCGCTGGCGACCAGCCTGACCCAGCTGGAGTCGAGCTTCGCCGAGGTCGCCCGGCATGCCGAAGACACGGCCGAGCGGGTCGGCAGCGTTGAGGATCGGGTGAGCGACGGCAGCCGCATCATGACCGGCACCATCGGCAGCACCCGCGAACTGGCCGAGCAGCTGCAGGGCAGCGTGGACGAAATCGCCAAGGTCGAAGCCTTCAGTGCCCAGATCGGGCAGATCCTCGAGGTGATTCGCGGCATCGCCGAGCAGACCAACCTGTTGGCCCTGAACGCCGCGATCGAGGCCGCCCGCGCCGGCGAACAGGGCCGTGGCTTTGCCGTGGTGGCCGATGAGGTGCGCAACCTGGCCCTGCGCACGGCCAGCTCGACCGGGGAGATCCAGTCGCGTATCGAACGTCTGGTTCAGGGCATCCAGCTGGCGGTGCAGTCGGTGGAGCTGAGCCGCCAGCGCATGCAGGCCAACCTCGCCCAGGTCGGTCAGGCCGATGGCGTGATGCAGCAGATCCGCGAACAGGTCGGCCATATCGCCGGCATGTCGCGGCAGATCAGCCAGGCCACCGCCCAGCAGCAACAGGCGGCCGAGGAGGTGACGCGCAGCATGCATGCCATTCACACGGTGGCCGAGCGCAATATGCAGCGCCTCGTCGGCATCAGCGAAACCAGCGTACGCCAGGCCGCGATGGTCGCCGAACAGCAGGCGCTGTGTGGCCGCTATCTGACCTGAGGTGCAACGCCCGGTGCGCACGGCGCACCCTACGAAGGCGGCATCGTGCCGGGGGCCAGTTGTCCCGTAGGGGTGCGGGGCCGCCTAGGCTGCGCGCACCAGCGGCTATCCTGTACAGGTAATCAGCGTCAGGAGACAGGGAATGTCCGACTATCGCCGCGCCCGGGAGCAGGGTGCCTGCTATTTCTTTACGCTGACGACCGAGCAGCGCCAGCCCGTGCTGACCCAACCGAGGCTGCGCGAAGCTCTGCGCCTGGCCATCGTCCAGGTGCGTCAGCGTTATCCCTTCACCATTGCGGGCTGGGTGTTATTGCCCGATCACCTGCATTGCCTGTGGCAGTTGCCCGCGGGCGATGCCGACTTCGGCCTGCGCTGGTCGCTGATCAAGCGCCTCACCAGCCAGGCACTCCCCCAAGCGCCAGGGGCGATCAGCCTGAGCCGCAGCCTGCGCCGCGAGTCCGGGCTATGGCAGCGGCGCTTCTGGGAACACCGCATCCGCGATGAAGAGGATTACCGCCGGCACCTGAATTATCTGCACTGGAACCCGGTACGCCATGGTTTGGTCGAGCAGGTAGCCGACTGGCCCTGGTCCAGCTATCACCGTCTGGTGCGCGAAGGCATATACCCGGCGGATTGGGGCGGTGCCGGGGGTGATGACAAGGGCGCATTCGGCGAATGATCGCGGAGGCCGCGGTGCCGGGTTGGCAACGGTCCCGTAGGGTGCGCTGTGCGCACCTGGGTTAAATGCCGATCTGTCAGGCTCGCGACCGGTCAAGCGGTTGTCGTTGGATGGGATGGCATATGGCGAAGAATCGCGTAAGTCGCGGTGCGCACGGCGCACCCTACATATTGGTCGCACCGGATGCCGTAGGGTGCGCTGTGCGCACCGATTTAACCGCCAACCTGCCAAACCATGGCCTGTTCCCGCGCCTGTTCAAGTTGTTGTCGCCAGGCAGTTACAGGCCTGTCTTGCAGCAGGTCCAGGCGTTGCAAGTCCGTAGCCTGTGCGTCCAGGCAATCGGTCAGCCAATCCAGGCGTTGCAGGGTCAGGGGCGTGCAGGTCTGGCCTTGCAGGTCGTCGTCCAGATCGCTCCAGTGCGAGCGCCAGGCTTCGCGCAGGTAGAGGCGGGCGAGGTCGTGGCGCAGGGCCTGTTGCCAGTCGCCGATAATGCCATCCAGCCAGGCCAATACGTCGCTGCTCGCCCCGCGCTGAGCCAGGGTCTGGCGCAGGTGCTGGTAGCACTCCAGGGCGATGCGTTTTTCCAACTCCAGGGCGCTAAGGGCGGCGGCGCTGCCCTGGCGCTGTTCCAGGCCGAGCAGGTAGGCGTAGTAGCTGCGGGTTTCGAAGCGTTCGGCGGCGTGGCACTGCGGGGTCAGCAGGCCGTTGCTGTTGCAGGCATGCAAGGGGTCGAAGCGGTACATATAGCCGAAGTCGAACAGACGAATCTGGCCGTCGTCGAGCAGGTTGCCCGGGCACAGGTCCCAGTCGAAGAAGCCCAGTTGCAGCAACGCCGAGAGGCTGGCGAACAGCTGCAGCAGGCGACGTTCGTCCCATTCCTGCACGGCCTCGCCGGCGATCCAGGGCGACAGCAGCAGGCCCTGGCGGTAGCTGGCGTACTGGGTGGCGACTATCCCGCTCAGGGCCACGGCCCAGGCCGGTTGCTGTTTCAGGGCTTGCAGCTCGGCGCGGCGCTGCACCTCGTTGAGAAAGGAGGTTTGGCCGTTGAGGTTCTGCACCTTGCACTGCGCCCGCGCGCGCTTGAGGGTCCAGAGCCTGCCGTCGGCCTCGATCTGGTAGACCTCGGCGGTCAGGCCGCTGGCGAAGTGGCGGCGCACCCAGGGGCTGGAGGTCTCGGTGGCCAGCAGTTGTTCGATGGGCAACGGGCAGTCGGTGGGCTGGCCGACCTGGATATCGGCGTGGCTATTGGCGAAGGCCAGTTGGGCTTGTTGGCGTTGTTGTTCCGGGGTCATATCGGCACCTCTGGGGGAGCTGGTGCGCACGGCGCACCCTACGGGTAGCTGGGGTGCATCACGGCCCTTGAACGATCACCACCTTGTCTGAGCCGAGGCTACGGGCGAAGGCGTAGGGCTGGCTGGACAAGCGTTGGTGGCTGCCGGCCCCGATGGCCGGGTGGCGTGCGCGGAACTGGCCGAGGATGCGCCAGTGTTCGAGCAGGGCGGCGATGTGCGGTTGCTGGTGCGCCGCCCAGTTCATCGACGAGCGGGTGCCCTGATACTGGTCGGAGCCGCTGGGCCCGAGGGGGCGGGCGCTTTCGTCGCCGTAGTAGATCTGCACCGCGCCGGGGCTGAGCAGCAGGGCCGCGGCCAGGCCCTGTTGGCGCGTTAGATCGTTGTTCTGTTCGGCGAAGAACAGCGAGGTGTCGTGGGACGAGGCGTAGCTCATAAAGTTGTGCCTGGGGTTGTTCTGCAGCAGCCCGGCGTATTCGTCGTAACCGCTATCGGCCTGGCTCAGGCAGTCGCTGGCCTTGGCTGCCAGTTCGCCCTGGAAGGCGAAGTTGATCAGGGCGTCGAAGCCATTGTCCTGGTAGACGTTGGCCTGGGGGCCGTGGCCGAACACTTCGCCGACCATCCAGAACGGGCTGCCGCTCATGGGATCACGGGGGTTGGCAGCCGACCACTCGGCACGGGCCTGGTCGGCCGCCCGGCGCAGCGCCGCCCAGGTGTCCAGTTCGACATGCTTGACGGTGTCGGCGCGGAAACCGTCGACGCCGAACTCGCGCACCCAGAACGTCAGCCATTCCACCAGGTAGTCGCGCACCCGATAGCCCTCGCGCGGCACCGCGCGGGTGTCGGCCTTGCGCAGGAGAAAGGGCGGCAGCGCCACGGCCTGTTCGCTCTCGGTCTTGAAGTCGGGAAGAAACGCCAGCAGACCCTTGAGCGGATCGACCAGCACACTCGGCGGGCTGTCGTAGTCGGCGATGCCGGCGCGCAGCCAATCCTTGCCCCACCATTGCTTCCAGTCCGGGTGCTGGTAGTCGAGCAGGTTGTGGTAGGCGTGCAGGTTCTCGTAGCTCTCTGGCTGCCAGTCGCTCCAGCGCTGCGGCAGGTACTGAGCCATGCCGCCCCGCAAGCCGCCGAAGCCGAGTTCCTGCATGTCGGCCAGGGTCGAGTAGCCGGGGTGGTTGAGCACCACATCGAACAGCACGCGAATGCCGCGGGCATGGGCCTGGGCGATCAGCTCGCGCAGGTCGTCCTCGCTGCCCATATTGGCGTCCAGGCGGGTGAAATCCAGGGCGTAGTAGCCGTGGTAGGCGTAGTGGCGAAAGTCGCCCTGGTCGCCGCCGCCGACCCAGCCATGAATCTGTTCAATGGGCGCGCTGATCCACAGGGCACTGATCCCAAGCTGCTGCAGGTAGTCGAGTTGGCCGGTCAGGCCCTTGAGGTCGCCGCCGTGGAAGGTGCCGATTTCCTGCTCACCGTCGGGCTGGCGACCGTAGCTGTGGTCGTTGCTCGGGTCGCCATTGGCGAAGCGGTCGGTGAGGGCGAAATACACCGTGGCGTTGCGCCAGTCGTGGGCCGGCTTGGCCGGTGCTGCGGCGGCTTCGAGCAATAGCAGGCCGCCGCTCTGGGGAGCCGGGGTCATCCGCACCTGGCCGTCTTCGACCGTCGCCAGTTGGCCGCTATAGGCATCGCGCAGCTGCTGACCGTCGGCGAATACCCGGCTGACATCGACGCTCAGGGCCTGGCCCTGCCAGGCTGTGCAGGCGACCTGGCTGGCGGCCGCCGCCTTGATCGGCAGCAGGCGCAGGTGGGCATCGTCGCCGTCCTGGAACAGCAGGCGATAGCGCCCGGCCGTCGGCACCTGCAGGCTCAGATGGCTGTCGGTATTCCAGGTCTGCCGCTGATAGAGCGCCAGGGCCTCTGCCTGCTCGGTACTGGCGGAGCCGCGCAGGGCCAGCAGACCGGGCTGCAGTTCCAGTTCGCTGCTGTAACGCTGCCCGGCTTCGCTGTGCCAGCGCAGTTGCAGGGGCTGTTGCTCGAGCCAGGCCTGCAACTGCGGGGCCGCCTGGGCGAGAGGGCTGAGCAGGGCGATAAGCAGGCTGGCGAGCAGCGGTGACGAGCGGCGCATAAACTTCTCCCGGTACGGTTGAGCCGCCATTGGAGTCGCTTTTTGCTGCCTACGGCAGGCGGGGACAGGGCCGGTGCGCATACTTTTTTTCGCTGGCGGCTGGCAGACTACGCCCCCGTCTCTACGCCCTCGCAAGCTGCGCCGGGGGAGGATGTGGCGCTTGTGTTTCTGCCCGAGGATGCAAGGGCTGCGCGACTATCCACCGGCCTGCAGCGGTTGTGGATCAACAATAAGAAGCCACGAGGACTCTCACCCATGAAGAAAAAATTGCTTACTGCTGCCATCGGCCTGGCCGTCACCCTGGGTCTGCCGCTAGCGGCCCAGGCGGCCATCGAGGAAGGCAAGCTGGTTATCTGGATCAATGGCGACAAGGGCTACAAGGGCCTGGCTCAGGTCGGCGAGAAGTTCACCGCCGACACCGGGATCAAGGTCGAGGTGGCGCACCCCGACAGCGCCACCGACAAGTTCCAGCAGGCTGCCGCCACCGGCAACGGCCCGGACATCTTTATCTGGGCCCACGACCGCCTCGGCGAATGGGCGCAGAGCGGGCTGATCGCGCCGATCAACCCGAGTGCCAAGAACAAGGCCGAGATCGAGGACTTCGCCTGGGACGCGGTGACCTACCAGGGCAAGCTGTGGGGCTACCCCATGGCGGTTGAAGCCACCGGCCTGATCTACAACAAGGCGCTGGTGCCGACCCCGCCGAAAACCTTCGACGAGGTGCTGGCGCTCAATGTCGAGCTGGCCAAAGACGGCAAGCGCGCGATCCTCTGGGACTACAACAACACCTACTTCACCTGGCCGCTGCTGGCGGCCAACGGCGGCTATGCCTTCGCCGAAGTGGACGGCGGTTACGACGTCAGCAAGACCGGGGTCAACAGCGCCGGTGCCAAGCAGGGCGCGGCCGTACTCAAGCAACTGATCGATGCCGGGGTGATGCCCAAGGGTGCGGATTACAGCGCGGCCGAGGCGGCCTTCAACAAGGGCGAGTCGGCGATGTTTATCAGCGGGCCATGGGCCTGGTCGAATATCCAGAAGAGCGGCATCGACTTCGGCGTCGCGCCGATCCCCGCCGTGGGCGAGGCCGCCAGCCGGCCGTTTACCGGGGTGATGGCCGCGACCCTGAACGCCGCCAGCCCCAACCAGGCCCTGGCCGTGGAGTTCCTCGAGAGCTACCTGCTGCAGGTCGAAGGGCTGAAGACGGTCAATGCCGATGTGCCCCTGGGCGCGGTGCCGAACAAGGCCTATATGGCCGAGCTGGCCAACGATCCGTTGATCAAGGCCACCTTCGACAACGCCGCCATGGGCCGGCCGATGCCCAATGTCCCGGAAATGGGCAGCTTCTGGTCGGCTATGGCCCCGGCGCTGACCAATATCACCTCCGGTCGCCAGACCGTGGACGCTGCGCTGGATGACGCTGCCAAGCGTATCGCCAAGTGACAACCGGCGGTTGCCGACGGCGAACGTCGGCAACCGCCTTGCTTGAGGCTATAACAAGATGTCAGCCCTGGAATTTTCAATTGCTCCGGTCAGCCCTGCCATGACCCGACCATCCGCTTTTGCCTACCTGCGTCAGCCCCTGCGCTGGTCTGTCTGGGGCCTGTTCAACGCCCTGGCGCTGTACCTGGTGGTGGCGCTTTACGCCCAGCAGCAGGTCGCTTTCGCCTTGCTCGGGTTGGTGGTCACCGGTATCGCCAGTTACGTGTTTATCAGCAAGAAGGCCTATGCCCACCGTTATATCTACCCGGCGGTGGCGGGCATGCTGGTGTTTGTGATCTTTCCGCTGCTGTACACGGTGGGCATCGGCTTTACCAACTACAGCGCGACCAATTTGCTGAGTTTCGAGCAGGTGCAGCGTTATCACCTGAATCAGACTTACCTGGCCGGCGAGCGCTTCGCCTTCAGCCTGCACCCTGATCAGGACGGCGCACTGCGCCTGCGGGTGGACCAGGGCGAGCAGGGCGTGTTCGTCTCGCCGCCGCTGCAGGGCGATCCACTGCTCAGCGAACCGCTGGAGCTGCTGCCGGACAGCGCCGTGAGCCTGGCCGAGGCCCTGCCGCTGCGCGAGGTGATCCAGCGCCGCGCCGAACTGGAACAGTGGGTGCTGCGCGGCACCGATGGCGCGCTGCTGCGTCTCTATGGCCTGCGCGAGGTGGCGGCGGTCAAGCCGCTGTACCGTTTGCTGGAAAACGGCGACCTGCTCAATACCCGCAGCAATGAGCGCCTGGAGGCCGATCAGGGCAGCGGCTTCTACGTCGACAGCCACGGTAACAAGGTGGCCCCCGGTTTCACCGTATATGCCGGCTGGAGCAACTTCGCCCGGGTGCTGAGCGAGCCGAGCATCCGCGATCCCTTCCTCGAAATCTTCGTCTGGACCGTGGCCTTCGCCGGCCTCACCGTGCTCTTCACCCTGGCCCTGGGCCTGGTTCTGGCCAGCCTGCTGCAGTGGGACCTGGTGCGCGGCAAGGCGTTCTACCGGGTCATGCTGATCCTGCCCTATGCGGTGCCGGCCTTTATCTCGATCCTGGTATTTCGCGGCCTGTTCAACCAGAACTTCGGCGAGATCAACCTGCTGCTCGACAGCCTGTTCGGCGTGCGTCCAGACTGGTTCAGCGACCCGACCCTGGCGCGCAGCATGATCCTGATCGTCAACACCTGGCTCGGTTATCCCTACATGCTGCTGCTGAGCATGGGCCTGTTGCAGGCGATCCCGCGCGACCTCTATGAAGCCTCGGCGATGGATGGCGCGACGCCCCTGGACAATCTGCTGAAGATCACCCTGCCGCTGCTGATCAAGCCGCTGGCACCGCTGCTGATCGCCAGCTTCGCCTTCAACTTCAACAACTTCGTGCTGATTACCCTGCTGACCCGCGGCGGTCCGGACATCATCGGCGCGACCACCCCGGCCGGTACCACCGACCTGCTGGTGAGCTACACCTACCGCATCGCCTTCCAGGATTCCGGGCAGAACTTCGCCCTGGCGGCGGCCATCGCCACCCTGATCTTCCTGGTGGTCGGCGGTATGGCCTGGCTCAACCTGAAACTCTCGAAAGTCAAAGTCTGAGGAACTCGCCGATGGCCATGGTGCAACCGCAATCCGTGAAATACCGCCTCTGGCTGACCCACGCCGGGCTGCTCGGGTTTATCGCCCTGATCGTGTTTCCGCTGCTGATGGTGGTGTCGATCAGTTTCCGCGAGGGCAACTTCGCCACCGGCAGCCTGCTGCCGGACCAGCCGACCCTGGAACACTGGTCGCTGGCCCTGGGCATTCCCTACACCCTGGACAACGGCACGGTGCTCAACCCGCCATTCCCGGTGCTGACCTGGCTGTGGAACTCGCTGAAGATCGCCCTGATCAGCTCGCTGCTGATCCTGATGCTGTCGACCACCAGCGCCTACGCCTTCGCGCGCATGCGCTTCGCCGGCAAGGGGCCGATTCTCAAGGGCATGCTGATCTTCCAGATGTTCCCGCCGGTGCTGTCGCTGGTGGCCATCTATGCCCTGTTCGACCAGCTCGGCAAGCACGCCGGCTGGCTTGGAGTGAATAGCCACGGCGCGGTGATAGTCGCCTCGCTGGGCGGCATGGCCCTGCATATCTGGACCATCAAGGGCTACTTCGAGAGCATCGACGCCTCCCTGGAGGAGGCCGCCATCGTCGATGGCGCGACCACCTGGCAGGCCTTCGTGCATATCCTCCTGCCGATGAGCGTACCGATTCTCGCCGTGGTGTTTATCCTCGCCTTTATCACCAGCATCACCGAATACCCGATTGCCTCGGTGCTGCTGATGGACGTCGACAAACTGACCCTGTCGGTCGGTGCCCAGCAGTACCTCTACGAGCAGAACTACCTGTGGGGCGACTTCGCCGCCGCCGCCGTGCTCTCCGGCCTGCCGATCACCGCGGTGTTCCTTTATTGCCAGAAGTGGATAGTCGGTGGCCTGACTGCGGGTGGGGTGAAAGGGTAGGATGGGTGAAAACCCATCACCGCGATTGATGGGTTGTCACCCATCCTACGTTCGCTGATCTCTATGTAGGGGCGGGGGCGACGCCCAGTCCCATGCCCGCGAAGCCGTCGAGCTTTCGCGGGCATGGCCCGCTCCTACAGTTCATACCGCGGCGCATCCCGAGCGGCGCTGCCGCTGCGCTCGACCTCAGGTAAGATTTCGCACTACCCGATACAACGACAATTAACGGGAGTGATTGTATGAATGCTGCATTAGCTCAACCACTGCCGCTGATTCCGGCCAAGCTCTGTGCGCCGGCCCTGCATCCCGGGCTGCTTGCCCGGCCGCGTTTCGACGAGTGGCTGCAACGCCTGCCCCAGGTGCGCCTGGCCGTGCTGCAGGCCCCCAGCGGTTTCGGCAAGACGGTACTGGCCAGCCAGTGGGCGGCGGCCTTCGCCGGCGCGGTGGCCTGGGTCAACCTGGATGACAAGGACAACAACCCGCGGCAGTTCGGTCGCTACCTGCTTAACGCCCTGCATGCCCGCCTCGACGGCGGTTGTGCGCAAAGCCTGGCCCGTGCCGAGCGGGGCGAGGAGGATCTCGACGGCCTGCTCACCCGACTGCTCGCCGAGTTGCCGGCCGAGCACTCGCCGCTGCTGCTGGTACTCGACGAGTTCGAGGTGCTGCGCAACCCCGAGCTGATCGCCGCGCTGCGCTTCTTTCTGCGCAACAGCCCGGCCTGGCTGACCCTGCTGGTGTGCAGCCGCGGCCTGCCGGAGCTTGGCGTCGCCGAGCTGCGGGTAAAGCGTCAGCTGCTGTCGCTGGATGCCGGCCTGCTGGCCTTCGAACACGACGAGGTGCAGCAACTGCTGGCGCTGGGCCTGCCGATCGCGATCAACCGCGAGCAGGTCGAGCGCCTCAACCGGCGTATCGGCGGCTGGCCCTGCGCCCTGCAACTGGCCCAGCAGGAGGTGCAGACCGGGCGCGGCATGGACCTGTTTCTCGAGAGCCTGCAACTTGGCCATCCCTATATCCGCGATTACCTGCGCGAACAGGTGCTCGACGGGCTGGACGCGCCGACCCAGGAATTCCTCCAGGCCACCTGCCTGCTCGAGCGCTTCAGCGCGGCCCTGGCCGACCGTCTGACCGAGAGCTGCAACGGCCGCGAGATGCTCGAGGCGCTGGAGCGTGCCGGCCTGTTTATCCAGCCCGTCGACAGCCTGCGCCAGTGGTTCGCCTACCATCCGCTGTTCGCCTGCTTTCTACAAAACGAGTTGAGCACTCACCAGCCGCAGCGCGTCGCCGAACTGCACCTGCGCGCCGCCGAGGCGCTGCTGGAGGAGAAGATGCCGGAGGAGGCGGCGCGCCACGCGGTGCTGGCCCGCGATCCGCAGCGCATCACCCAGGTGCTGCTGAGTCATGGTCGGCAGTTCTATCGCCAGGGCCGCCTGGCCCTGCTGCAGCGTTGTCTGGCGGTATTGCCGGAAAGCGCCATCGCCGAGTCGCCGCTGTTCACCCTGCTGCAGGCCTGGGCCTCGCAGAACCAGTATCAGAGCGACCAGGTCGAGCGCTGGCTGCAGGCCGGCGAAGCGGCGCAGAAGGACCTGCACACCCCGGAGCAGTGGCAGCGCATCGAGGCCGATTTCAAGGCGGTGCGCGCCCAGGTGGCGATCAATCAGGGCGATCTGCAACAGGCCGTGGCCTTCGCCCGTGAGTCCCTGGCCTTCGAGCCGCTGACCATGCGCACCTCGCGGGTGGCGGCGATGTCGGTGCTGGCCGAGGTGCATTTTGTTCAGGGCGAGTTGCAGCAGGCCCAGCAGCAACACGAGGAAACCGTGCGCCGCGCCCAGCAGATCGACGCCACCCACCCGGTGCTGTGGAGCCTCGGCCAGTTGTCGGAGATCGCCATCGCCCAGGGCCATCTGCAGAAGGCCTACAACCTGCAGGAACGGGCGCTGCAGTACATCGAGCAGGAACAGCTGCCGGTGACCCCGATCATGGAATTTATCCACCGCGTGCGTGGCCAGGTGCTGCTCGAATGGCACCACCTGGATGCGGTGGAGCAGTGCGCCCTGCAGGGTCTGGAAATTCTCGATGCGGTGGGCGATCACTGGTTTCTGCAGTGCTATGTGCTGCTCGCCCGGGTCGCCCATGCCCGCGGTCAGCAGAGTGTGTGCGCCGACTATATCGGCAAGATCCAGAGCCTGCTGGCCGGCGACAACTACCATATCGACTGGCTGGCCAATGCCCACGCGGTGATGCTCACCTACTGGGACTCGACCCAGGACAAGGACAGCATCCGCCAGTGGCTGAGCACCGCGCCGCCGCTCAAGCCCGGGGCCAACCACTTCGCCCAGGGCAATGCGCGCAACCATGTGCGCGCCTATCTGGCGTTGAACCAGGGCGAGCGTGCGCTGCCGATCCTGCGCCAGTTGCAGGTGGATGCCGAGCGCCACCAGCTGGTGATGGACCAGAACCGCAACCACATCCTCCAGGCCCAGCTGTTCTGGCAGCGCGAGGAGCGCCAGGCGGCCCTCGACCACCTGCACCAGGCCCTGAGCCTGGCCAGCAGCACCGGGGTGATTGGCAGTTTTCTGCGCATCGGCAAACCGCTGATCGCGATGCTCAAGGGCCTGCAGCACGAACGCCAGCTGGACGAGCTGGAAAGCCAGCGCGCCGACCGCCTGATCCAGCTGGCCCAGCAGCAGCGCGACTTCAGCCGGGCGATCCGCATCACCCTCGACGAGGCGGTGATCCAGGACATCATCAACCGCCCCGACGTGCCCGAGCTGATTCGCCATTCGCCGCTGACCCGGCGCGAATGGCAGGTACTCAGCCTGATTCACGCCGGGCTGTCCAACGAGCAGATCTCCGAGCACCTCAACGTCGCCCCGACTACCATCAAGACCCATATCCGCAGCCTCTACCAGAAGCTCGCCATCACCCAGCGCAGCGAGGCGGTACAGCTGGCGCGCAGTCTGTTGAGCAAGATTCAGGGCGAGTAGGGCGGCGCACCAGGCCCCAGCGCCCGTGATCGTTGGCAAAACTCCTCCCCCTCGGCGCACGCCAGCTACGCCCGCGAAAAGCCCGGCGGGGAGGATGTGACGGGCGTCATGCTTGCCTAGAGTGAAGCCGTCACTACGAACATATAAGGCATTGATGTATGGCTGTTATCCGCAAGGACTGGTGGCGCGGTGGCGTCATCTATCAGGTTTACCCGCGCAGTTTCTTCGACAGCAACGACGACGGTGTCGGCGATCTGCCCGGCGTGCTGCTCAAGCTCGACTACATCGCCAGCCTGAATGTCGATGCCATCTGGCTGTCGCCGTTCTTCACCTCGCCGATGAAGGATTTCGGCTACGACGTCAGCGACTACCGCGGGGTCGATCCGCTGTTCGGTACGCTGGATGATTTCCAGACACTGGTCGCCGCCGCCCACGAGCGCGGCCTGCGCATCATCATCGATCAGGTGCTCAACCACTGCTCGGATCAGCACGAGTGGTTCAAGGAGAGCCGTAGCAGCCGCGACAACCCCAAGGCCGACTGGTTCGTCTGGGCCGAGCCCAACCCGGACGGCACGCCGCCGAACAACTGGCTGTCGGTGTTCGGCGGTTCTGCCTGGAGCTGGGACGGCCGGCGCAAGCAGTACTACCTGCACAACTTCCTGGCCAGCCAGCCGGACCTGAATTTCCATTGCGAGGCGGTGCAGCAGCAGTTGCTCGACGACATGCGCTTCTGGCTCGAAATGGGGGTCGACGGCTTCCGCCTGGATGCGGCTAATTTCTACTTCCATGACCAGCAGCTGCGCAGCAATCCGCCGAACCCGGATATCCGCGAAGGTGGCATCGGTGTGCGCGCCGACAACCCCTACGCCTACCAGCGCCATCTGTACGACAAGACCCAGCCGGAAAACCTGTCCTTCCTGCGCCGCCTGCGCGCGCTGATGGAGGCGTATCCGGGCACGGCCACGGTGGCGGAAATCGGCTGCGACAATTCCCTGCGCACCATGGCCGCCTACACCGGCGGCGGCAACACCCTGCATATGGCCTATTCCTTCGACCTGCTGACTGCCCAGTGCAGTCCGGCCTTTATCCGCCACACGGTGGAGAATATCGAGCGCGAACTGGGCGACGGCTGGCCCTGCTGGTCGGTGGGCAACCACGACGTGGTGCGGGTGATCAGCCGCTGGGCGCTGGCCGGCGAGGAAAGCCCGGCGCGCGCGCGCATGCTGATGGCCCTGCTGCTGTCGCTGCGCGGCAGCGTCTGCCTGTACCAAGGCGAGGAGCTGGGCCTGGGCGAAGCCGAGCTGGCCTATGAAGACCTGGTCGACCCCTATGGCATCCGCTTCTGGCCGGACTTCAAAGGCCGCGATGGCTGCCGCACGCCGATGCCCTGGACCCTCGAGGGCGACTATGCCGGCTTCTCCGCGCAGCAGCCCTGGTTGCCGCTGGCCGAGAGCCATCGAGCGCTGGCGGTGGATGTGCAGGAGCAGGATGGGCAGTCGATGCTCAACTGCTACCGGCAGTTTCTCGCCTGGCGTCAGCAGCAGCCGCTGTTGATCGAAGGCTCGATCACCATGCGCTATCACGACGACGGCCTGCTGGTGTTCGAGCGCCGCCTGGGCGAGCAAGCCTGGCTGTGTCTGTTCAATATGAGCGCCGCACCGCGCCGTTACGACCTGCCGCTGATGGTCGAGCCCCTGGAAGGGGTACCGGCCAGCGCCGCCGAGTTCCTCGGCAGCTGGGTAAACTTGCCGGCTCACGGCTTCGGTTTCGCCCGCCTGCTGGGGTGATGGCTCCTACACGTTTATAAAGGGTTCCGGCCTGGTCGATTCTATTCGGCCGGGCCCTGTTCGAGAGAAATCATATGGCTAGTCTCACCCTGCGCAATATCTGCAAGAGCTACGACGGCACCGCGATTACTCGCGATATCAACCTGGACATCGAGGACGGCGAGTTCGTGGTCTTCGTCGGTCCGTCCGGCTGCGGCAAGTCGACCCTGCTGCGGCTGATCGCCGGCCTGGAGGACATCAGCTCCGGCGACCTGCTGATCGACGGCCAGCGGGTCAACGAGCTGCCGCCGATGGACCGGTCGGTGGGCATGGTGTTCCAGTCCTATGCGCTCTATCCGCATATGACGGTGGCCGAAAACATGGCCTTCGGCCTCAAGCTGGCCAAGGTCGACAAGGCCGCGATCCAGCGCAAGGTCGCCGAGGTGTCGCGCATCCTGCAGCTCGACAAGCTGCTCGAACGCCGGCCCAAGGACCTCTCCGGCGGCCAGCGTCAGCGCGTGGCCATCGGCCGCACCCTGGTGCGCGAGCCCAAGGTGTTCCTGTTCGACGAGCCGCTGTCGAACCTCGATGCCTCCCTGCGGGTGCAGATGCGTATCGAGATCTCGCGCCTGCACCAGCGCCTCAAGGCCACCATGGTCTACGTCACCCACGACCAGGTCGAAGCCATGACCATGGCCGACAAGATCGTCGTGCTCAACGCCGGGGAGATCGTTCAGATCGGCCAGCCGCTACAGCTCTACCATTATCCGCAGAGCCAGTTCGTTGCCGGCTTTCTCGGCTCGCCGCAGATGAACTTCCTCAAGGTCAGGGCGCTCAGTGCCAGTAGCGAGGCGGTGGAGATCGAGATGCCTGGCGGTTACCGCATGCCGGTACTGGTCGACGGCAGCGCCGTGGAAGTCGGCGAGGAGATGACCCTGGGCGTGCGCCCGGAGCACTTCGTCGCCCCCGAACAGGCCGATTTTGCCTTCCACGGCGAGGTCGCCGTGGCCGAGCGCCTGGGCGATCACAACCTGATCTACCTGACCCTGGAAGGGGTCGATGAGATGGTCACGGTGCGTGGCGACGGCAACCTTCGGGTCGCGGTCGGGCAGACCTTCGCCGCCGGCCTGATGGCCAGCAAATGCCACCTGTTCCGCGCCAACGGCCAGGCCTGCCCACGGCACTACCGCGAGCCGGCGATCTACGGCTGAGACCAGGGGCGTGGAGACCGCGTGTGCCAGGGCCAGGAGCAGTGGTGCGCGCGGTGTTCCCTCCGGGGTAAGCTGCGGCGCTACCCTCTTGTGCGCAAGGAGCCGCCATGCAGCTGATCGGAATGCTCGACTCACCCTACGTCCGCCGTGTGGCGATCTCCCTGCAATTGCTTGAGCTGCGCTTCGAGCATCGGCCGCTCTCGGTGTTCAGCACCTTCGCTGAATTCCAGTGCATCAACCCGCTGGTCAAGGCACCGACGCTGATCTGCGACGACAGCACCGTGCTGATGGACTCCGGGTTGATTCTCGACTACGCCGAAACCCTGGCCGCTCCGCGAAGCCTGATGCCAAGTGGGCTGGCGGACAGAGTGCGGGCGCTGCGCATCATCGGCCTGGCGCTGGCCGCCTGCGAGAAAAGCGTGCAGGTGGTCTACGAGCACAATCTGCGACCGCAGGAGAAGCTGCACCAGCCCTGGCTGGATCGGGTGGTCGGCCAACTGCTGGCGGCCTGCCAGGCGCTGCAGGATGAGTGGGCGGGGCGGGTGCCTGAGTTGAGCGAGGCGACTATCGACCAGGCCGCAGTGACCACCGCGGTGGCCTGGCAGTTCGCGGTGCAGATGTTGCCCGAGCTGATCGAGCCGGCGCAGTATCCAGCGCTGGCCGAGCTTTCAGCCCGCGCCGAGCGCCTGCCGTCCTTTCGCGCCGCGCCCCACGGTATCGGCACCTGCAGCGCCTCGGCCTGATCGCCAGCAAGACCGGCGGCGCTCTTACAGCGGATTGCGCGCCCATGCTTTACCCGTAGGGTGTGCCGCGCGCACCAGTGCTCGTTGCCCGGCGGTGCAGCCCGCGTCAGCGCTCGCCTATATCGACTGCGTTCTGTCGCAGGGGCGGGAAATACCGGGTGCCAGCGTGCAAAACCACCCATGCATCAATCCCGCCCGGAAGAACTCAGTCATTCCGGCGGCACGCCGGCCGAGATATCAGCGTCCACTGCCCATAAACACATCCTCTAAAGGCCTGCTTGGGCCTCGGCTTTCAGAAAATCCACGAATGCCCTAAGCGGCGAAGGCACATGCCGACGGTCGTTGTAATACAGATAGGGGCCGTCGAAGGCTTGCCACCAGTCTTCCAGTACCGGCAACAGAGTGCCCTGCTTGATCAGCGGCCCGAGGTATTCCTCGAAGGTGTAGATAATCCCCACACCGCCTATCGCGGCACCTACTTCGAGGTCTTGGGATGAGCTGAGCAGCGGCCCCTGCGGCGGCACGCGTATGGTGGTGCCGTCTTTTTCAAACTCCCACACCCCCAGTTTGCCGCTCTCGAAGCGATGACCGATCAGGCGGTGGTTGAGCAGGTCGCGGGGGTGCAGCGGTGTGCCGTTCTTCTGCAGATATCCGGGCGATGCGGCGGCGACGAAGCGCTGGTACCGCGGGCCGATGGGTACGGCAATCATGTCCTTGGCCAGACTTTCCTCGTAGCGCACGCCCGCGTCGTAGCCGGCTGCGATGACATCGATAAAGGTGTTATCCATCGCCACTTCCACGCTAACCCCAGGGTAGCGCTCGAGAAATCTGGAGATCAGCTTGGGCAGTACGAAGCGCGCGACAGGAACCGGCACGTTGAGGCGCAGGGTGCCGACCGGGCGGAGCGCGTTGTCATCAAGGTCGTTGAAGGCTGCGCCGATTTCATCGAGGGCAGGGCGTAGCCGCTCCAGCAGACGAGCACCGACTTCTGTCGGGAATACGCTGCGGGTGGTGCGATTGAGCAGCCTGATGCCCAGATCGCTTTCCAGCCGGCGGACACAATCGCTGATGGACGATGCGGACATGCCCCTTTTCTGCGCCGCCACCCGGAAACCGCCGGCTTCCACTACCGCTGCAAAGAGTGCGACATCGGTCAGGTTGGGCTGGCGCATGGCCGTTCTCCAAAAGAGGAAACGCGGATTGTACGGCTGGCCGTACACAGCGTCCATTTCAGTGCGGCTTATCGGTAGCAATCCATGGGTGAACAATGCCTCAGGTCGACGCGCCGCCTTGTAGCGGTCCGTCAGGTCATTCCCTACGTGAGGATCGAACAATGACAAGCACAACCCTGCAGATGGAACCCATACGTACCGCCAGCACTGCTTGGCGCAAAGGCCTGGCAACTATTGGCCTGGCCTTGAGCTGCATGCTGGAAGTCGGCATCGCCAGCGCCCAGAGTCAGCCCAAGCCGGATTGGAGCCTGGCGGATATGCCCTCGCAGAGCGGGCGTATCTTTCTGGTCACCGGCGGCACCAGCGGCATGGGCTATGAAGACGCCAAGGCCCTGGCAGCGGCTGGCGCGCAGGTGGTGATTGCTGCGCGCAACCCGCAGCGGGGCGAGGAAGCCATTGCCCGCATCAAGCAGGAGGTTACCGACGCCCAGGTGCAGTTCGAGGCGGTCGATCTGGCCGATCTGGCCTCGGTTAAGGTGCTGGGTGAACGCCTCAGCGCCACCTTGCCGCGCCTCGATGGGCTGATCAATAACGCAGCGATCATGTCCCCCCCACAGCGTGGCACCTCGGCCGATGGCTTCGAGATGCAACTGGCCACCAACTACCTGGGCCACTTCGCCTTGACCTCCCATCTGTTGCCGCTACTGCGCAAGAGCGACGGCGCACGGGTGGTGACGCTGTCCAGCATCGCGGCCGCGCGCGGTGCCATCAACTTCGACGACCTGCAGTCCGAGCAGGCCTACAACCCGTTCGGGGCCTACGCACAGTCCAAGCTGGCCACGCTGATGTTTGCCTTCGAGCTGCAACGCCGCAGCGAGGCGCAAGGCTGGGGGATTCAGAGCCTTGCCGCGCATCCTGGGGTCGCCGTGACCTCGCTGATTGAGCGCGGCCCGGGCCTGGACAGCGAATTCGGACGCAACTGGGCCAAGGATCGCGAGCGTTACCACACAGCGGCTCAGGGCGCATTGCCGACCCTGTACGCAGCCACTGCGCCCGAGGCGCAGGCCGGTGCCTATTACGGGCCGATCGGTGAGGAGGAAAAGCGTGGACCCTTGGGGCTTGCCAGCGTACCGGCAGCCGCGAAAGACGCTGCAGCGGCCGCTCGCCTGTGGACGCTGAGCGAACAGTTGACCGGTGTCAGCTACCGCTGAGCCTTGCGCCAGGAGAGTCATCATGCCTTCAACAACGCTGGCGCAGCGCCTCGGCGTCGCCATCAACGCCGAACGTCACGAGCTGAATCCCGCGCTTGCGGGGTTCGCCCTGTTTTTCTGCCTGTTCTCCGGCTATTTCATGTTGCGGCCGATTCGCGAGTCGATGGGCATCATGGCCGGTATCGAGAACCTGCAATGGCTGTTCACCGCCACCTTCGTGGTCATGCTGGTGGCTGTGCCGTTGTTCGCCTGGCTCAGCTCGCGAGTGCCGCGTATTCACTTCGTCGACTGGGTCTACGGGTTCTTCTGCCTGAACCTGCTGGCCTTCGCCGGGCTGTTTCAGCTCAGCGCTGACAACGTCTGGCTGGCCAGAGTGTTCTACGTGTGGATCTCGGTCTACAACCTGTTCGTGGTCTCGGTGGCCTGGAGCCTGATGGCCGATGTGTTCGATGGGCGTCAGGCCAAGCGGCTGTTCGCCTTTATCGCGGCCGGCGCGAGTGTCGGCGGCCTGGTCGGGCCGGCGATGAGTGCGCTGCTGGTCGGGCTCGTCGGTCAGGCTGGGCTGATGCTGCTGGCGGCCGTGCTGCTCGGCGTCGCCCTTGCACTGAAAGCACCACTGATGCGCTGGCGCGAAGTCGGCGGAGCCGGCAGACCGGGCGCACCAATCACCGAGAGCACCCACAAACCGGTGAGGGGCAACCCGTTCAGCGGCCTGACGCGCGTCTTGAAATCACCTTATTTGATGGCCATTGCCGGGTTTGTCGTGCTGCTCGCCACCGTGACGACCTTTCTGTATTTCGAGCAGGCACGCCTGGTGGCCGAGCGTTTTCCTGATCGCGAGTCGCAGATCAGGGTATTCGGCATCATCGATGTAATTGTGCAGGCCGGTGCCTTGCTGTCGCAGTTGTTTATCACCGGGCGCATCGCTCAGAAGCTGGGCGTGCGCATGCTGCTGGCGATCGTGCCGCTGCTGGTCTGCCTGGGCTTTATCGGTCTCGCCCTGGCACCCACATTCGCCATGCTGGCGGCGTTGATGATCGTCAGGCGCATCGGTGAGTACGCCTTCGTCCGGCCTGGGCGAGAAATGCTCTTCGCGCCGTTGGACGCCGAAAGCAAATACAAGGCGAAGGGCTTTATCGACACGGTCGTCTATCGCGCTGGCGATGCCATCAGTGGCTGGGTGAAGAGTGGCCTGGATATGCTCGGCCAGGGTGCGGTACTGGTGGCGCTGGTCGGCGCGGCCTGCGCATTCGTCTGGGGCGCGCTTGGCTGGTACCTGGGCAGGCAGGCCGATGAATTGAGCAGGCGAGAGGTGCCCGAGGTGAGTGATAGTGCCCCTTGTCTGCTGGGCAACAGCACCTGATTTATCGGCGGCCAGTTGAGCACCTGCCGTCCTTTCGCGCCGCCCTCCACGGTATCGGCACCTGCAGCGCCTCGGCCTGATCGGCGCGCTGCAACTCCCGGCATAAGCACCTGCTCGCGGCACCCGTGCTTATCGTCTATATCGACTGCGTTCTGCTGCAGGGCCGGGAAATCCCAGGTGCCAGCGTGCAAAACCACCCATGCATCAACCCCGCCTGAAAGAACTGCACCGGAGCCTCGAAGCCGGCTGCCTGGATAAGGCCGGCGACCTGCTGCGCCGGCAGGATCGCCACATCGCGGGCGTAGGCGGCACGGGCTCGCTGCAGGGCTTCCGGCGGCACGCCGGCAGAGGACATCAGCGTCATCCAGCTGCGTAGTAGCGCCTCGTAGGCAGGTGATTCGACGTCTGAGGCGAGATCGGCGTTTGCCAGTATTGCGCCCGGCCCAAGCCGGCGGGCGATCTCGTGGAAGAAGGCGGTGCGGGCCTGCGGTTCGAGCAGGAACTGAGACACCAGAAAACAGGTAGCGCCGTCGTGGCTGGGCTCGGCGGGCAGGGTGTCGAGGTAGCCTTGGTGAAAACTGCAACGCGAGAGGAAACCACCCTCTGTCGCCCGCTGGCGGCAGATGTCGAGCATGGCAGCCGAGGGATCGACAGCGGTGAAATGCCAACCGGGGAAACGCTCGGCCAGGTGCGCCAGTTCCGCGCCGGTGCCCACACCGACGCAGAGTATCCGGGCATTTTCCGGTAAGCCGGCGAAGAGGGAATCGAGCAGCAAATACAGGGCGTCGCGAATGGGAGCCATCCCCGCCCATTGCTTGTCGTAGCCGGCGGCCTGCTGGTCGAACAAGTCCTTGAGTTCTTCATTGCGCATGGAGCACCTTCCTTTCGTGATGGGGCACGCCGCTCTGGCCGCGGCGCTCTATCCAGTATCCCAGGGCTGTCAAGCCCCCATGGGGCCAACAGCAGATGGTCGGCGCGATAGATAAGGATGCTCCCGCCTTTAGGCTGAGTGGCCGCCTGGCACCCGCACGGCGACGAACTGCAGGTATTGGTTAGCACCTGCTCGGTAGCCAGTTTTTCACCTGTGCTGCGGGTTATATGGGGGGCTGGGCGTGAGGGTTTTAAAAACCATTCGAGGGTATAAAAGACTCTAAAGGCTATGGTTTTTAATACCCTTATAAAACTATCCTATTGATTTATATAAATAATATTTTGGCATGCTTTGTGATGGGTACTGAGTCAACCTCTTAACCCAACAAGGAACATGTCATGCGAAAGATCATTACTCTGTGCGCCGTAGCCGCACTGCTGAACAGCCCTTTGAGTCATGCCGAGCAAATACTGTCGGCGCAAAGCGATACGCTGGTCGGCGGGGGTTATAGCGGCCTAACCGGCTTTATGCTCGGCGCTGCGACCGGTGGCCCAGTGGGTGCTTTGGTGGGTGCAGGCCTCGGTTACCTGGCCGGCAGTCAGGCACAGGAAGCGCTGGGGCTGGAACAGACGCTCTATGTAATCAAGGATGGCAGTGGCCAGACCCGGCGTGTGCGCTCCTCAGATGCGCGTTTTATCGAGGGGCAGCAGGTGTCTGTACAGGGCTCGCGGATCACGACATCAACTCCTTAAGCTGCGGTAGACATGCTGCTTGAACGCAGGGGAGGGCTAACAGACGCGGGCTGCGTTGCGGCCTTATGACGTCCAAGTTGTACCGCACATCGCACATGGCTTTGGGCTGCTGGCCAAAGCCATGTTTTGCCTGCATGGGTAGTTCGCTCAACATGTGCCCGTGATGCGCGCGCTGTCAGCCGCTGTGCGGCAGTCGCACCAGGGTTACCAGCACAATGGCTTCCACTTTGCTGTGCAATGCGTGTTCGACACCCTCGGCCACGTACGTCAATTGATGTTCCTGAAGGGTTTGCCAAACGCCATCAGCCTGTACCTCAACACTGCCCCGCAGGCACTGAATTGTCAGCGGGCCGGCCACGGCGTGCGCGGGTATTTGCTTGCCGGCTTCCATGACCAAACGCATCACTTCCAGGCGCGGTGCACAGACCAGGGCTTGGGAAATTTGCACCGCAGTAGGCGTGGCAGGCAGCAGCTCAAGCATCTCTCCTGATGTTGCGTGTTTTAAGGCCATTAGCTTGATCTCCACAATGAGCGGGGTTCGACGATAACACTGTCGTGCATATCCGATGGTTGCCACTGAGTCGTTACCCGGCTAAAGAAGCAAATCAACTCTGACTCCAATTACCTTACAGAGCTGTCAAGCCTCCCAGATGTGGAGGCAGGGCTCCCACGGCCCCGCAGCAGAGGGGGGGGCGATGGATGAGGTGCTGCTTAGATAAGATGCTTGCTGTTCGGGGTGGCAGCCACCGTGTACCGAACTGGCCGAGCGTTGAACATTGCGCTGAGCTCGACGGGTAGAAAGCGGCCAAAAGCGGACAGCCTGCTTACAGGTAATCAGCCCGTTTCTTACTCGGCACTTGAGACTAAGAGCTCCTCCACTTGATCAAGGAACACAGCAAGATTGCCGTCGCTGGCCCCCCCCGACCGCCATTCGTCCATCGGTCTAACCATCGCTAACTCGCGGGTGCCCAACGACAGTCGCTCAAGTTGGTTGTCAGTAATACCGCGCTCACGCAAGTAGTACTCACTCCAACGGGCAAAGGTCAGTATCCACATCGATACCACTAAAGCATCGTGCCATCTTGTCCAATCGGAAGTGCTAGCGAGAGGCTGCCGCACGATCCGTTGCTGCCGCCTCAAGATGTTCCACATCTCTTTCAGACAGCCCTGCTGCTGCTCGTGGCCGCTATATGCAAAGAGAAAAGCAGCTGTGTTGGTCATCTGCCCCTCACGTGAAAGCTCAAACAGCCTTGACTGATTTTTAAGCTTTGGCTCCAGTAAACTAGTCAGTTCCTGAACCCAGATACCGCAGGCATCGTCGGTATTTGCGCGATCATTTTGCAGCAAGGGGAAAATTACATCCTGAGGGAGCCACGGCTCGGCCCAAGTTAGGTGCCGCATATGTCCGCGCATGGAGTCGACTATATGCCTTAGTTCTTTGCCAGAGATGTTCGCTGCCAGTACCCCATCGAGTGCCGCGATTAGGCCTTTGTATATCTCACCTTTATCTGGTCTCCCAGCCGCGTGGCAAATCATCCAGCCTAGAGCTCGCACCTGTTCGTCGTACGGAAAATCGGACACCAACTGCAGTACGCTGTCGAGCCCCCCAGAGTTTTCCAACTTCATCTCAATTGCGTTAAGTCCCATCCATTGCAGCAGACCGCTACTGCTATGGACGAGCCGACGCTGTTGTACCTCACTGATTTGGAACTGCAGTGACAGTGCAATTTCGTTGATGACCTGGCTTAAGAGGGATAGCCTCACTGCATCAGACTCTTGCGGCTCCATCGGTACGTCGACCATCTGCGTCTCAGCAATTCCCAGCAGAGCGTCTGAGGCATACCACCAAAGAAATTTAATGGTGAAATACTCCGCCCAGGTTAGAGCTGCATACTTTGTTGCATGAAAAAAGTGGTGTGGTTGATAAGAGCTGCGTAGCAAGGTCTCAACCGGCTCCTGAAAGAACCGAGTGTCTGCCACAGCCAATTCCTCATCCACCCGCTCATGCATTCGGTTGAACGATGAATTAAGGAACTGTACCAAGCGCTCCAGAATGCCGCGCTCGGATTCGAGTTCATGAAAGTGGCTGTCCTCAGTGCGTGAGTGTGCAAGCAACTCGCCGAGCACCTCCCAAGTTGCTGTGAAGCCTTCTAAATCGTCAGTCTGCCGCTCCAGGCAATTGCGCAGGCTTTCCGTCTCAGGCAGGGCGAGCGAGTCCCCCTTGAGTATATTCAGTGTCACCATCCGTTCCCTCAACGGATCGCCACTCAACCCTTGTAGTGATGGTTCTCCGGCCCATACGCTTAGTACGTCACCTGCCTGGGGCTTTTCTAAGAAGCGCAGTGGTTCATAACGGCGCGGTGCCATTGGCAACGCTGTGGAGTCGAATAGAATCCGCATGGAAGGATTCCCGGTTTCGCCCTCAGACAGTACGGCCTCCGCTTCCCGTAACAGCACGGACTTGTATTGTTCAACCTGCAGCAGGACATCCGCTGGAATTGGAGTAACCAGTAAGGGGTAGTTTTCGGCGGCTTTCTGAAACGAGTTGGATAGATTGAAGCCCGCGACCGGTAGCCCATCTGATCCCATGACTAGAATGTAGCGGTCATGCAGCCGGCCTTCCTTAAGCCCGTAGATACGTAGCTTGACGCGCGCCATGAGATGGCGGTTCTGTTCGCAGTTTGCCAGCAAGTTATTAACACCTTCCTGGCTTGTCTTATCGGACTTACGACGTAGGGGTTTATCTTCCTTGATGGGCTTTGGAAGGGATCTGAAGACGATGTAGTCAGTCTGCTGTGCTGCACAGATCAATACCAATCCCAAACCGGCGGAGTCGAAATACGGATCGAAGATAATCACCTGATGCTGCTGGTATTTGGTTAGCAGTGTCTTGAACCACTCCACAAACTGCAGCCGTCCCTCGCCACTGCCTTGGCAAAAACGTTGGAAAAAACGCCCTTCTGATTTAGGTGGATGGAGCTGCGTAAACAAAGATGCGAGGTCGCGGTTAGCCGGGACCCAAGGATCCGCCTCGCGTCCGCCTACACGGCTGGCGAGATCCATATTTCCGCGGCTGATCGTCAGGGCAGCTTTCACCCGGGGTGACGTGGCGGGGCGAATAGTTCTTTCTAGCCAATCGAACTTGACTGGGTTGGCTCCTTGACCGACCGCATGCCCCTGAAAATGAATCTCTCTAACGTATCCGGTTCCCCATCGGCAACACAGCGTGCTCCCGCGAAGAGGGTCATCATGAATGCCGAAAACCTCTAGCTCTGTGCCGTCGACCCTGGCATGCAACTGGTCGCCCAGAACGAACTTGCACTCAAATATTCCTTCTGCATCACGTTCCGCAGTGATGATATTTGAGTAGACGATTTGGTCGCCGTTCGTGACTTTCAGGTGGAATTGGAAGCCTTTGAAGTGCGGTATCTGAGCCGGATTGAAGCGGGCAATCAAGGCACGAGGTGTCTCAACCCAGGTCACGCTCAGTAAGCACCGCTCTAGGTCGTCCAGCGCAGGAAACACTAGCAGCTCAAGATCGCCAAACCTGACGGTATCAGCCCCTCCAAAGTCGAGGCCTGTATCTGCGCTCAGGTGTTTCACTACTGATTCGGTCAAGGCGACATCGTAGCCCTGCCCCAGATGAAACAGCGCCCCCTTGTCTCTCTGAGAGATCGATGCACTGAAAGCACCAGAGCCACCGTGAGGGCTGGAGAGTGAATGGCGGTCATGCGCATCTCTGTTGAGCAGATAGGCTACGGGTCGATAAACCAGATCGTCTGCAGCGAGTGCGGTCGTGCCGAACCGCGCTTTAAATTGGTCCGCTAGTCCAATATTCAGGTTTTCGCTGATTGTTGAGATGGAGTGGCCGACGCTTAATTGTCGTAGAAGCTCCGCACAGTGGACGCTGCTTACGTAAAGGTTGAGCCGGACAACCTGCGCCTGGAACAACCCGAAGTCCTGAAATTTATTGTTGTCGCTGTATGACCAGCTATCACTGGAGTAACTGTAGGGGAGCAATCGGCCATAGACGATGCGATTTTCGATCTGTTGCTCGGACCTGATCTGCAAGATCCACAGCTGCAAGGCACAGTGGCGAGCATCCGTTGAAAACAGCCGCGCCAGCCGATCATCGTTGAGCAGGTCATCTAGCTTAGGAGCCATTGATTCCTTTCGAGTATCTTTCCGTATTCTCATGTGAGCTCCAACGCTGGAATAAGCCACCTTGAGGGAGATTTATCGACGTCCGCGAAAATCGAGCTCAATCCCGCATGTTTGTAGGGGCCGCGCACATATCAGATGACTCACTAGATTGTCGGCGCGGAGACTCAAAGCTGAGTCGGTGCCAACAGTATACTGTTCGCCTCAGGTCGGCACCGGCTATAAGCAGATGTCCGCTCATGGCCCAGAGTGTGTAAAAACGTCCGGACAAACCCTTGCTATGATTTCTGATAATTTCATCGCAAGGGAAACCCATGAAACGGTTTATCCAGGGTGAACACCGAGGTCAAAGCACCTTACTTCCCGAAAGCCTCGACGACTACGTCAGCGATATCAATCCAGTGCGCGTGGTCGACGTTTTCGTCGATGAACTCGACCTGGCCTCGCTGGGTTTTGATGGCGTGATTCCAGCCGAAACTGGCAGACCCGCATATCACCCCGCGATCCTGCTGAAGATCTATATCTACGGCTACCTAAACCGCATCCAATCGAGCCGGCGTCTTGAGCGAGAAGCCCAACGTAACGTCGAGCTTATGTGGTTAACCGGGCGTTTGATGCCCGATTTCAAGACCATCGCCAACTTCCGAAAAGACAACAGCAAGGCCATTCGCGGCGTCTGCCGCCAGTTCGTTTTGCTCTGCCAGCAGTTGGGGTTGTTTGACGAAAACCTGGTTGCCATCGACGGCAGCAAATTCAAGGCAGTGAACAACCGTGACCGCAATTTCACCAGCGCCAAACTGAAGCGGCGCATGGAAGAAATCGAGGCGAGCATCAGCCGTTATTTGGCTGCGCTCGATGCGGCTGATCGACAGATTCCTAGCGCCTCCGTGCCAGACACTGCCAGCCTGGAAGATAAAATCGCCAAGCTCAAAGCGCAGATGAAAGAGCTTCAGGGGATCGAAACTCAGCTCAACGATTCCCCTGACAAACAGGTTTCGCTGACCGACCCGGATGCCCGTTCGATGATGACGCGCGGCAGCGGTATCGTCGGCTACAACGTGCAGACGGCGGTCGATACGCAGCACCATTTGATCGTTGCTCACGAGGTCACTAACAGCGGTTCCGACCGTGACCAACTCAGTTCAATGGCGAAGCAGGCTCGTGAAGCCATCGGCGCAGAAACGCTGTCCATAGTTGCTGACCGAGGCTACTTCAAAGGTGAAGAAATCCTGGCCTGTCACGACGCAAACATCACCGCCTACGTGCCAAAGCCGATGACTTCAAGCGCCAAGGCTGATGGTCGATTCAACAAAGATGCCTTCGTTTATGACGCGACGAAAAACGAATACATCTGCCCGGCGGGAGATGCACTTATCTGGCGCTTCTCCAGCGTTGAGAAAGGCATGAATATGCACTGTTACTGGAGTTCAAAGTGCC
>CAZOEC010000022.1:0-45799 GCA_964578635.1 uncultured Pseudomonas sp. | reverse complement strand
TGCTGCCGGGCACCGTGAAGAACGTGGTGATTCCGATCCTCGAAGACTGCTCGGGCAAGAAGGCCGGCGTCGACTTCGGCGTGGCGGTAAACCCCGAGTTCCTGCGCGAAAGCACCGCGATCAAGGACTACGATTTCCCGCCCATGACCGTGATCGGCGAACTGGACACCGCCTCCGGCGACCTGCTGGAAAGCATCTACCGCGAGCTCGACGCGCCGATCATCCGCAAGGACATCGATGTCGCCGAGATGATCAAGTACACCTGCAACGTCTGGCATGCGGCCAAGGTCACCTTCGCCAACGAGATCGGCAACATCGCCAAGGCCGTCGGCGTCGATGGCCGCGAAGTGATGGACGTGATCTGCCAGGACCACAAGCTCAACCTGTCCAAGTACTACATGAAGCCGGGCTTCGCCTTCGGCGGCTCCTGCCTGCCGAAAGACGTGCGCGCCCTGTCCTACCGCGCCAGCAGCCTGGATGTCGACGCGCCGATGATCGGCTCGCTGATGCGCAGCAACGGGGTTCAGGTGCAGAACGCCTACGACATCATCGCCAGCTACGACAAGCGCAAGGTCGCCCTGCTCGGTCTGAGCTTCAAGGCCGGCACCGATGACCTGCGCGAAAGCCCGCTGGTGGAACTGGCCGAAATGCTGATCGGCAAGGGCTTCGACCTGAGCATCTACGACAGCAACGTCGAATATGCCCGCGTCTACGGGGCCAACAAGGACTACATCGAATCGAAGATTCCCCATGTGTCCTCGCTGCTCAACAGCGACTTCGATGCGGTGGTCGATAACGCCGAGATCATCGTCCTGGGCAATGCCGACGAGCGCTTTGCGCCCCTGGCCCAGCAGGCCCTCGCCGGCAAGCATGTGGTTGACCTGATCGGCTTTATGCCGACGGCTTCGCGTGCTGGCTCCGAAGGTATCTGCTGGTAAATCCCGCAGGCGATCGGGGATGAACGCGCAACTGCAGCCGTTCCTCCCCCGTTCAGCCCGCGAGGCCGAACCCTGGGCGCGCGAGCAGCCCCGCCCAGGATTCTTCCGGCGCACATGATGGATACGCATATGCAACACACAAACACGCTAAAGACCGTCCTCCTCGAGGCGGCGGGTTGGCTGTTCTACCTATCCCTGCTGATGCTGCTCGCGCTGGCCCTGCCCAGGAGCGTGTTCGACCCCGAGTCGCGCGACTACCTCCTGCTGATCGGTGCTGTCGGCATCTGGCGTTACTCCATGGGCGCGGTGCACTTCGTGCGCGGCACCCTGTTTCTCTATGTGGTGTACCCCTACTACCGGCGCAAGGTGAAAAAGCTCGGCGCGGACGCCGATCCGTCCCAGGTGTTTCTGCTGGTCACCAGTTTCCGCATCGACGCGTTGACCACCGCCCAGGTGTACCGCTCGGTGATTCGCGAGGCGATCGACTGCGGTTACCCGACCACCGTGGTGTGCTCCATCGTCGAGCTGTCCGATGAGCTGCTGGTGAAAAACCTCTGGGCGCGGATGAACCCGCCGACGCAGGTCACCCTGGACTTCGTGCGCATTCCCGGCACCGGCAAGCGTGATGGCCTGGCCTATGGCTTTCGCGCCATCTCCCGGCAGATGCCGGACAAGAACGCGGTGGTCGCGGTGATCGATGGCGACACCGTGCTCGACGAGGGCGTGGTACGCAAGACGGTGCCCTGGTTCAAGCTGTTCCCCAACGTCGGCGGCCTGACCACCAACGAACTGTGCGAAGTGCGCGGCGGCTACATCATGAGCGAGTGGCACAAGCTGCGCTTCGCCCAGCGCCACCTCAACATGTGTTCGATGGCGCTGGGCAAGAGGGTGCTGACCATGACCGGACGCATGTCGGTATTTCGCGCCGAAGTGGTCACCAACCCGGCCTTTATCGCCGACGTGGAAAGCGATCACCTCGAGCATTGGCGCCTGGGCCGCTTCCAGTTCCTCACCGGCGACGACAAGTCCAGCTGGTTCAGCCTGATGAGCCTGGGCTACGACACCTTCTACGTGCCGGATGCGGCGATCAACACGGTCGAGCACCCGCCGGAGAAGAGCTTTCTCAAGGCCAGCCGCAAGCTGATGTTCCGCTGGTACGGCAACAACCTGCGGCAGAACGCCCGCGCCCTCGGTCTGGGCAGCAAGCGTCTGGGCTGGTTTACCAGCCTGGTGCTGTTCGACCAGCGGGTGTCGATGTGGACCAGTCTGCTCGGCCTCAGCGTGGCGATCATCGCCAGCCTCAAGTACGGCGCGGGGATCTTTATCGCCTACCTGCTGTGGATCGGTCTGACCCGCCTGGTACTGACCCTGCTGCTCAGCGTCACCGGCCACCGCATCGGCCCGGCCTACCCGGTGATCCTCTATTACAACCAGATCGTCGGCGCGATGGTGAAGATCTACGTGTTCTTCCGTCTCGACCGACAGTCCTGGACCCGCCAGCCGACCAAGCTCGACCGCGGCCTGTTGAGCTTCCAGCGCTGGTTCAACACCTGGTCCTCGCGCTCCATGACTTTTGCCGCTGCCAGCCTCTTTATCGCCACGCTTCTGGCGTTGGTATGAGCGGACCCCGGCCGGAACCCTTTTCGAACAGGAATTTGCAACCATGAATACAGCCGTCAACGTCAATGTGGTCCATGAATCCGAAGCCCAGCGCCAGCACGCCCGGGTCAAGATCCCGGCCGTGCTGCACTACCTGAACAAGAACCGCGAACGTATCGAGCAACCGATCAGCGATATCTCCGCTGGCGGCTTCAGCTTCGCCGACAGCAAGCAACCGATTCAGGTCGGCGACTTTTACAAGGGTCGCCTGCAGTTCAAGCTCGACAGCCTCAACCTGGGCGTCGACATCGAGTTCCAGGTGCGCTCGGTGGACAGCGAAAGCGCCCGCATCGGTTGCCAGTTCCATAACCTCAAGCCCCGCGAGCAGGCCACCCTGCGCTACCTGATCAGCGCCTACCTGGGCGGCGAACTGGTCAGCGCCGGCGACCTGCTGAGCACCCTGCAGCGGGAGAACTTCACCAAGGCGCGCAAGAACGGCGCAGGCGGTTCCGGCATGGGCGTGTTCGGCCGGCTCAAGGCCGTAACCTTCAGCCTGGCGATCTTCCTCGTCGGCCTGGCCGCCTTCGGCTTTATCTTCAAGTCGGTCTACGGCATCTACTTCGTCACCCACGCCCAGTCGGCCCAGGTCAACATACCCAGCCTGCAGGTGACCATGCCGCGTGAAGGCATGGTGCAGAGCCTCCTCGGCCCGGACGCCATGGTCGAGAAAGGCGCACCCATCGCCACCTTCTCCGCCAGCATGCTGGAGATGCTCAAGGGCCACCTGACCGACGAGCAGATGACCCCGGAGAATGTCGAAGCGCTGTTCGGCAAGCAGATGAAAGGCACCCTGACCAGCCCCTGCGACTGCAAGGTGGCGCGTCAGCTGGTGGCCGACGGCCAGTTCGCCAACAAGGGCGACGTGATCTTCGAACTGGTGCCGCAGAACACCAAGGCCACCGTGCTGGCCAGCTTCCCCTACCGCAACTTCGCCCAGGCTCGCCCGGGTAGCCGCGCCAGCTTCTGGGTCGCCGGCGAAGACAGCCCGCGCTACGGCAAGATCGTCAGCAGCAGCCTGCATGACGGCGGCCTGTCGGCGGATATCCGCGTGCTGATCGAACCGGAACAGAGCCTCGACAGCAGCCTCGCCGGCCAGCCGGTAGAGGTCATCCTCGACCGCGGTCCATCGTTCGACTGGGTGATCGACAAAGCCCTGGCGGCAGGTCTCTGAGGAGGACGCAGCAATGGCCACCATCACACATGCCACGCCTCTGCTGGCGCTCGCCCTGGCCGTGAGCCTGGCCGGTTGCGCCGGGCTGCCGGACGAGCGTCTGGCCGCCGAAGCGCTGAAGCGCGGCGACACCGGCACCGCCGAGCGCAACTACCGCCAGCTGGCCGAACTGGGCTACGTCAGCGCCCAGATCGGCCTGGCCGACCTGCAGGTGGCCGGCGGCACCGCGCAAGACCTGGAAAAAGCCGAGCGCACCTACCGCCTGGCCCTGGACGAGTCGCCGCGGGCCAAGGCACGCCTGGGCCGGTTGCTCGTGCGCAAGGCCAACGCCAGCCAGGCCGAGCGTCAGGAGGCGGCCGAGTTGCTGAATGACGCCTTTACCGCAGGAGAGACGGGCAGCCTGCTGCCGCTGGTCATGCTCTACCTGCAGTACCCACAGGACTTTCCCGCCATGAACGTACAACAACGTATCTCCACCTGGCGCCAGCAAGGCCATACCCAGGCCGATCTGGCGCAGATCCTGGTCTATCGCAGCCAGGGCAACTACGACCAGCACCTCGATGAGATCGAACAGATCTGCCAGGGCCTGATCGCCGAGGCCGATGTCTGCTACGTCGAACTGGCCACCGTGTACCAGAAGCAGGGCAAGGCCGATAAACAGAAGGCCCTGCTGCAACGCCTGATGGCCGGCTACCGCAGCTCGGCCGTGGCCCCCCAGCGGGTGGATGCCGTCGCCCAGGTGCTGGCCGACGCCGAAGTGGGTACCCCGGACGAAAGCAAGGCCCAGGAACTGCTCGAAGCCATCGCGCCGGCCTACCCTGCCGCCTGGGTCAGCCTGGCCCGCCTGCTCTACGACTACCCGGGCCTGGGCGACATCGACACCCTGATGGGCTACATCGACAAAGGCCGCGCCGCGGCGCTGCCACGGGCCGAACTGCTGCTCGGGCGCCTGTACTACGAAGGCAAGCTGGTACCGCAGGACCCGCAAAAGGCCGAAGAGCACCTGCGCAAGGCCGCACCCAGCGAACCCAGCGCCAACTATTTCCTCGGCCAGCTCTACCTGCGCGGCTACCTCGGCGAGGTCTATCCGCAGCAGGCGCTGGATCACCTGCTCAGCGCCGCCCGCAACGGCCAGATCAATGCCGACTTCGCCCTGGCGCAGATGTACTCCCAGGGCAAGGGCGTGCGCCCCAACCTGGTCAACGCCTTCGTCTTCAGCCAGCTGGCGTTGCCCAAGAACACTCCGCAAACCAGCGCACTGGCCCAACAGATCGCCCAGCAGCTCGAGCCGGCCCAGCGCAGCCAGGCCGAGCAACTGCTGCGCGAGGAACGCCAGACCCGCGGCAACGCCTGGCAAACGCCAGGTGCCCTGCAGGCGCATAACCAATGAACAAGGACTACGCGATGAAACTCAACAGGATCACCGCAGGCCTGGGCCTGAGCGCCTCACTACTCTCCGCCAGCCCGGTTTGGGCGGTGCAGATGAGCGACGAAAACTTCGGGGTCGACGTCAAGATCACCGTGCAATCGGAAGATGACCGCGACCTCGGCACCCGCGACGGTGGCGATGCCAACGGTATCGCGCTCGACCTGCGCCCCTGGCTGTATGGCCAGAGCGGCCAGTGGAGCGCCTTCGCCATGGGCCAGGCAGTGGTCGCCAGCGACATCATCGAGACCGATACCCTGGAGTCTTCCGACCCCGAGCTGAGCAGCGACTCCCAGGCCGATGGCCGCGAGCGGGACAAGAACTACCTGGCCCTGCGCGAATTCTGGGTCGACTACGCCGGCCTCACCGATTACCCCGGCGAACACCTGCGCCTGGGCCGCCAGCGCCTGCACAATGACGATGGGCAATGGCGCGACACCCATATCGAAGCACTCAACTGGACCTTCGACACCAGCCTGCTGCGCGCCAGCCTCGGGGCCGCGCAACGCTTCAGCGAGTACCGCAGCGACCTCGACGAACTGGCTCCGGAAGACGAGGACCGCCTGCACCTGTTCGGCGATATCGCGGCCCAGTGGCGTCCCGGCCACTGGCTCGGCCTCAGCGCCCATCACTCGCGTGATGACGGCAAGCTGGCCAGCCCTGGCCAAACCCTCGACACCCTGGACAAACGCGCCACCGGCGAGCTGACCTGGCTCGGCGTGCAGGCCCACAGCGATGCCTACAGCTTCCGCAACCAGAAGCCGGTCAATTACTGGGCCAGCCTCACCTCGCTGACCGGCGACCGCGAAGACCTGACGCGTGAACTGGTCAACGGCCAGGAAGTCGCCACCGGCAAGCACAGCGACAGCGTCAGCGCCTGGGGCACCGACCTGGGCCTGCGCTTTCGCCTGGATCCCAGCTGGCAAGTCGGCGCGGCCTATGCCCGCGGCAGTGGCAGCGGCGATGAAGACGGCAACGGCACGGGCAACTACCGCCAGACCGGCCTGCAAAGCAACCGCTCGGCCTTCACCGGCACCCGCTCGCGGGTTCACCGCTTCGGTGAAGTCTTCCGTGGCGAGCTGAGCAACCTGCAGTCGGCCAGCCTGTTCGGCAGCTGGCAGCTGGCCGATGACTATGACGCCAGCCTGGTCTACCACCAGTTCTGGCGGGTCGATGACCGCCAGCAGATCGGCCGCAGCGGGATCAATGCGCGTTTCGACGACCCGCTCTCGGACAACGTCCCGGCACCCCAGGTGGCCCTGGTGAATGGTGAGAAAGACCTCGGCCAGGAACTCGATCTGGTGGTCACCAAGTACTTCAAGCAGGGCCTGCTGCCCGCGGCGATGAGCGAGGCGATCGACGAGCCGTCGGCGCTGGTGCGTTTTCGCGGCGGCGTATTCAAGCCCGGCGATGCCTATGGCAACGACACCGATTCGCTGATGCATCGCGCCTTCGTCGACGTTATCTGGAAATTCTGAGGACAACGCCATGACGCAACGACCAGGCAAACTCAAACAAAGCTGCGCAGCGGGCCTGCTGTGCAGCGGTATTCTGCTTGGCGCGCTGCAGCTGGCAGCCCCCTGGGTGCAAGCGGCAACGGCCTCGGAAAACGCCAAGGCGGCGACCCGGGCGCTGAAGCAAACCAGCAACTACACGGTCACCAGCGCGCCCATCGAACAGCTGCACCTGGAAGAGCCCACCCTGCCCGACCTTAGCGGCTACACCGCGGCGGCCGTGGAGGCCAAGATCAAGCGCAGCCCCGGCGGCAAGGTGGTGGTGCGGCGCATGCTGCAGCAGGACGCACTAAAGGACTTCGTCGGCGGCAACGAGCGCCTGCGCGAATGGGTCAAACGGCAGAACGGCATGCCCCACGCGATCTTTATCGAGGGCGGCTACGTCACCCCGCAGGACATCGCCAAGGCCCTGCCCGACAGCCAGTTCAGCGAGGTCAAGCCGGGCGTCTACCTGGCGCGCCTGCCGATCGTGGTGGCCCAGGGCGCGACCCTGCACGTGGGCAAGGACACCAAGGACCTGCGCCTGTCCCAGGAGCGCGGCAGCTTTATGGTCAACGACGGCCAGCTGTTCTTCACCGACACCAAGCTCACCGCCTGGCGCGAAGCGGACAACGGCCCGGCCAGCTTTCGCAGTGGCAGCGAGTTCCGCCCGTTCCTGGTGTCCTGGGGCGGCAGCGAGCTGTACGTCTCCGGCAGCGTGTTCACCAGCCTGGGCTACAGCAACAGCAAGTCCTACGGCGTCTCCATCACCCAGTACACCCCGGGTATGCAGGCCCGCCTCAAGCGTGCGGAACCCACCGGCTGGCTGATCGACTCGGAGTTCGTCGACCACTGGTACGGTTTCTACTGCTACGAAGCCGAGAACGTGGTGATCAAGGGCAACACCTACCGCGACAACATCGTCTACGGCATCGACCCCCACGACCGTTCCCACGGCCTGATCATCGCCGAGAACACCGTGTTCGGGACCAAGAAGAAGCACGGCATCATCATCTCCCGCGAGGTCGACGACAGCTGGATCATCAACAACAAGAGCTACGACAACAAGCTCTCGGGCATCGTCCTCGACCGTAACAGCGTACGCAACCTGGTGGCCTACAACGAGGTGTACCGGAACCAGTCCGACGGCATCACCATCTACGAAAGCTCGGACAACCTGCTGTGGGGCAACCGGGTGCTGAACAACGCCCGCCACGGCATACGCCTGCGCAACAGCACCAACATCCGCCTGTACGAGAACATCTCGGCGGCCAACGGTCTGACCGGCGTATACGGCCATATCAAGGACCTTTCCGACACCGACCGCGACATCGAACTCGACCCCTTCGACGCCGAGGTCTCGCTGATCCTGGTCGGCGGCAAGCTCGCCGCCAACGGCTCCAGCCCACTGTCCATCGACTCGCCGCTGTCGGTTGAGCTGTACCGCGTGGAGATACTCGCGCCGAGCAAAAGCAGCGGCATCAGCTTCACCGGGATCCTCGGCGAAAAGCAGGAGGAAATCCTCGACCTGATGGTGCGACGCAAGCTGGCCGTACTGATCGACCCGGTCGAAAACCAGGTCGACCTGCACAAGTGACGGGCATGCCCGCCTCCCTCATCCGGCGCTGTGCGCCACCTTCTCCCGCTGGGCGAAGGAACGAAAGGAAGGCGTCGCTGCGCGACTTTGACGTTAACGAGGCTGTTTCTATGAAAGTTCGTGATAACAAATGGATTGGCCTCAGCCCTCTGGCGCTGGCCACCTGCCTGGCCGCCGCAGGGCTGCAAGCCGAAGAGCGGAGCAAGGCTCCGCAGTATCAGGTGGAGGACTGCTGCTCCCTGTGCCCGGCGGCCCATGACGCCAGCCGCTACACCACCAACTACATGAAGAATTTCACCACCCTGATCGATGCCCAGGACGCCTGGCTGTTCCGCACCGAGGAAGACCTGCGCACCGAGTTCGGCACCAGCGCCGAGGGTTACCGCATGCTCAAGCAGCTGCGCGACGCCTTCAAGAGCCGCGGCGTGGAACTGGTGGTGGTCTATCAACCGACCCGGGGCCTGGTCAACCGCAGCAAGCTCAAGCCTGAAGACCAGAATCGCTTCAACTACGACCTGGCGCTGCGCAACTACCGCCAGGCCCTGGCCAGCTTCGAGAAGGTCGGCCTCAGGGTGCCCGATCTCTCGCCGCTGACTGACGAGCAGGAAGAGCAACCCTTCTACTTCCGCCGCGACCAGCACTGGACGCCCTACGGGGCCGAGCGCACGGCACGCCTGGTGGCCGAGACGGTCAAGCGCATCCCGGCGTTCGAGACCATCGAGAAGAAGGAATTCATCAGTCAGCGCATCGGCCTGATGGGCAAGACCGGCACCATGCAGAAGGTCGCCAGCCAGCTCTGCGGCACCACCTATGCGCCGCAGTACATCGACCAGTTCGCCACCGAGCCCAAGGCCGAGAGCGGCAGCGACGAGCTGTTCGGCGACAGCGCGCAACCGCAGATCACCCTGGTGGGCACCAGCCACAGCGGCCCCAACTACAACTTCGGCGGCTTCCTCGAAGAGCATATCGGTGCTGATGTACTCAACGTCGCCTTTCCCGGCAGCGGCCTGGAAGGCTCGATGCTGGAATACCTGGGCAGCGAGGAGTTCCAGAACAACCCACCGAAAATCCTGATCTGGGAATTCTCGCCGCTCTACGACCTGGCCTCGGCCAAGATCCACCGGCAGATGATGGCCATGCTGGACAACGGCTGTGAGGGCAAGAAAGCCCTGCTCTCGAGCAAAACCACCCTGCGCCCCGGGGCCAACGAGGTGCTGGTCAACGGCAAGGGGCAACTGCTGGACCTGTCGAGCAAGCACCACCAGGTGGACATCCGCTTCAACGACCCCTCGGTGAAAAGCCTCAAGGCAACCCTCTGGTACCTCAGCGGGCGCCGCGAAAAGGTCAAGTTCGACAAGCCCAATACTTCCGACACCAACGGCCGCTTCGCCTTTGAAATGCGCGACGAGGGTGACTGGGCCGATCTGAACTTCTTCGCCCTGGAAATCGTCGGCCCCGAGGCTAGCGGCGAACCGCTCGAGGTGGAGACGCGGGTGTGCCGCCGCAACGATTTTTCCGCCCCGGCCAAGCTCGCCGCAACCGACTCATGAGGAGCCTGCCGATGCGCACTCTGACCCTGTCCTGCCTGCTTGGGGCCACGCTGCTGGCCTCCGCCAGCCAGGCTGCCCTGCGCCCCCCGCAGGGTTACTACGCGCCGGTGGAAACCCGCAAGGGCGCGCCAGAGGCCTGCCCCGGCGCACCCACGCCCTATACCGGCACGCTGCAATTCACCAGCAAATACGAGGGCTCCGACAAGGCCCGCGCGACGCTGAACCGCAAGGCGGAGAAAACCTTTCGCCAGCAGACCGCCGGCATCACCCGCCTGGAGAAGGACTTCAACAAGCAGGTCATGCACTACCTGCGCGACGGCCAGCCAGAACAGCTGGCCTGCGCCATGGGCTGGCTGAACAGCTGGGCCGAGGCCGATGCCCTGCTCTCCAGTGACTACAACCATACCGGCAAGTCGATGCGCAAATGGGCGCTGGGCAGCCTGGCCGGTGCCTACCTGCAGCTGAAATTCTCCGAATCCAAGCCGTTGGCCGCCTACCCGCAGCAAGTCCAGGTGATCGAATCCTGGTTCGCCAAACTGGCCGACCAGGCGGTGAAGGACTGGAGCGACCTGCCGCTGAAAAAGATCAACAACCACTCCTACTGGACCGCCTGGTCGGTGATGGCCGCCGCCGTGGCCATCGACCGCCGCGACCTGTTCGACTGGTCCGTCGAGCAGTTCCGCGTGGCCGCCAACCAGGTCGATGAGCAGGGCTTTCTGCCCAACGAAATCAAGCGCAAGCAGCGCGCCCTGGCCTACCACAACTACGCCCTGCCGCCGCTGGTGATGATCGCCAGCTTCGCCCAGGCCAACGCCGTCGATCTGCGCGCGGAAAACCAGGGTGCGCTCAAGCGCCTGGCCGAACGGGTACTGGACGGGGTGAATGACCCGGACGATTTCGTCAGCAGAGCCGGCGAAAAACAGGACATGGAAGACCTGAAAAAGGACAACAAATACTCCTGGCTGGCCCCCTACTGCACGCTTTATGCCTGCTCGGCCGACACCGAGGAACTCAGGCAGCAGATGGGCCCGTTCAAGACCTTCCGCCTGGGCGGCGACGTGACCCGGGTATTCGACCCGCTGAAGGACGGCGATAGCTGAGACCGGCTGCTCGGCGCGCCCGCTTGCGGGTGCCTGCAAATCCAGCCCACGAACACTGCAAGACCCTCCCCGCTCGCGGGGGGGAAAGGGGGGGCTTATGAGCCCCGAAAGAGTTGCTACTCACCGGAGATCTACGGATGGTGTTTTCATCCAACGTATTCCTGTTCTTGTTCCTGCCGATCTTTCTCGGCCTGTACTACCTGAGCAGCAATCGCTATCGCAACCTGCTGATCCTGATCGGTAGCTACGCCTTCTACGCCTGGTGGCGGGTGGACTTTCTCCTCCTGTTTGTCGCCGTCACCCTGTGGAACTACGGCTTCGGCCTGCGCATCTATCGCGCCGGCGTACGCAGCAAGGCGGCGCAGCGCTGGGTGCTGTGGGGCGTGGTCGGCAACCTGGCGACCCTGGGCTACTTCAAGTACGCCAACTTCGGTGTGGAGAACATCAACAAGGTGCTCGAGGGTGCGGGCTTCGAGCCCTTCCTGCTGACCCATGTGATCCTGCCGATCGGTATTTCCTTCTATATCTTCCAGTCGCTCAGCTACCTGATCGACGTGTACCGCGGCGACACCAAGCCCACGGAAAACCTGATCAACTTCGCCGCCTTTATCGCCCTGTTCCCGCAGCTGATTGCCGGGCCCGTGCTGCGCTACAAGGACCTGGCCGACCAGTTCACCGACCGTACCCACAGCCTCGACAAGTTCAGCGAAGGGGCGACGCGCTTTATGCAGGGCTTCGTCAAAAAGGTGTTTATCGCCGACAGCCTGGCACCCCTGGTCGACCACATCTTCGCCCTGCAGGACCCCAGCACCGGCGACGCCTGGCTGGGCATGATCGCCTACACCGCGCAGCTGTATTTCGACTTCTCCGGTTACAGCGACATGGCCATCGGCCTGGGCCTGATGATGGGTTTCCGCTTTATGGAGAACTTCAACCAGCCCTATATCAGCCAGTCGATCACCGAGTTCTGGCGGCGCTGGCATATCAGCCTGTCCACCTGGCTGCGCGACTATCTGTATGTGCCCCTGGGCGGTAACCGCGGCGGCACCTTCAACACCTACCGCAACCTGTTTCTGACCATGCTGCTGGGCGGCCTGTGGCACGGGGCCAACTGGACCTTCCTGATCTGGGGCGCATGGCACGGCACCTGGCTGGCCATCGAACGCGCCTGTGGGGTGAACGCCGCGCCCAAGGTGATCAATCCGCTGAAGTGGCTGTTCACCTTCCTGCTGGTGATGCTCGGCTGGGTGATCTTCCGCGCCGAGAACCTGGACATCGCCTGGCGCATGTACAGCGCCATGTTCAGCCCGGCGATCTTCAGCAGCCAGGGCTGGCAGCTCAGCGAACTCAACAGCGCCAGCATCAGCGACCTGCAGATTGCCACCCTGATCCTGGCCTATGCGGTCATGGCCTTCTGTGGCCTGCGCCAGTTCTACCGCCACAAGGCGCTGGATGCCCGCGCCGATGGGCCGGCGACCGATCTGTCGCGCATGGTCAAGGCCGTGCCGGGTGACGACCAGGGGCTGGTGGTTGGCAGCGGCGGTGTAGTGGTGCAACGCGCCACCTGGAACGCCGCCCTGCCGCGCTACCTGGTACGGGCTGCGCTGCTGCTGCTGTTCTGCGCTTCGCTGATGAAGCTCTCGGCGCAGAGCTACTCACCCTTTCTTTATTTCCAATTCTGAATGAGGCCGAGCATGACGCGTCCCTTACGCAAACTCTACGTCGCCCTGTTTATCGGCGTGCTGGGCCTGCTCTCGCTCGGCTCCCTGGCCGGGGTGCTGAGCTACCAGTTGCCCAAGCAGTTCAGCCTGCTCGACGGCGGCCTGGCGAAGACCTTCGAGAGTCATTACGACAAGCACTTCCCGCTCAAGACGGTCGGCACCAATGTCTGGGCCGCGCTGGACTACCTGCTGTTCAACGCCGGCCGCCCCGGCGTGCTGATCGGCGAGCGCGACTGGCTGTACTCCGATGAAGAGTTCAAGCCGGTGGCCGACGGCCAGCAGCAGCTGCGCGACAACCTGGCGCTGATTCGCGGCGTGCAGGCGCACCTGGCGCAACGCGACGTGCTGCTGGTGCTGGCCGTGGTGCCGGCCAAGGCGCGCCTGTATCCGGAAAATATTGGCGAGCACTCGATCAGCCCGCTGCGTCAGGACCTCTACCAGCGCTTCCACCGCGCGCTGCGCCGCGCCGATATCGCCGCGCCCGACCTGCTGCAGCCGCTGCAGGCCGGGAAGGAGCGCGGCCAGCTGTTCCTGCGCACCGACACCCACTGGACCCCGCTGGGGGCCGAGATTGCCGCCCAGCATCTGAGCCAGGGCGTGCAGGCGGCCGTGAAGCTGGATGGCGAACCGCAGGTCTTCGTTACCGAAGCCACCGGCCAGGCGGCCTACCAGGGCGACCTGAGCAGCTTCCTGCCCCTCGACCCGCTGTTCAGCCAGCTGCTGCCTACCGCCGACCAGTTGCAGCAACGGGAGACCCACGCCGCCCAGCCGCAGGACGACGCCGCCGGGCTGCTCGGCGATGTCGAGCTGCCGGTGGCCCTGGTCGGCACCAGCTACAGCGCCAACCCGGCCTGGAACTTCGCCGGCGCGCTGCGCCAGCACCTGCAACGGGACCTGAGCAACCACGCCGAGGACGGCCTGGGGCCGATCGTGCCGATGCTCAAGTACCTGCAGAGCGAGGAATTCAAGAACAGCCCGCCGCAGCTGGTGATCTGGGAATTCCCCGAGCGCTATCTGCCGATGGCCAATGACCTGGAAGGCTTCGACCCGGCCTGGATCGCCACGCTGAAAAGCAGCAACAAACAACGTCTGGCCAGCAGCCGCAGTCACTGAATCGGCCTGCCCTGAGGCGGCTTAAACGCACACCCGATCGACCGATCATTTTGTTCAATCATATGGAGCTCTACTTATGAACAGACCCACCAAATACAGCTGGACCCTCTACGCCTGCGCCCTCGCCCTGGGCTTCGGCAGCCTCCAGGCCCAGGCCGGCGATGGCGCGCTCTACGCCCCCAGCGCGCCCAAGGGCTCATCCTTCGTGCGCGCCTATAACGCCAGCAATAGCGAAGTCAGCGTCAGCGTGGGCAACACCGACCTGCGCGATATCGCCCCCCTGGGCTCCAGCGACTTCAGCTACATGCCGCCGGGCAGCTACAGCGCCCAGGTCGGCAGCAGCGCCCTGCCGGTGAAACTGGACGCCAATCGCTTCTACACCCTGGTCAACCAGCCGGGCAGCGCGCCCAAGCTGGTGGAAGAAGCCCCCTTCAACAACAAGCAGAAGGCCCTGCTGCGGGTGCAGAACCTGAGCGACCGCGCCCTCAGCCTGAAAACCGCCGACGGCAAGGCCGCGGTGGTCGAGGCGGTCGGCCCGAACGATAACGGCCAGCGCGAGGTCAATCCGGTCAAGGTCAGCCTGGCGCTGTACGACGGCGACAAGAAGATCAGCGATCTCAAGCCCGTCACCCTGGCCCGCGGCGAAGTGGTCTGCCTGTACATCACCGGCACCGAAGGGAAGCTTTCCCCGGTCTGGGTCAAGCGCCCGGCCCGCAACGAATAACACCCACAGACAAGACTAAAGATCGGCAATAGACCGATAGGTAAATAGCGCCTTCCGCAGCGAGAAGGCGCTCTGGAGTGGTCCCCCAGCGCTGTTTTCAGCCTGGGCAAGCGGGCCGCCGCACAAGCGTGCGGGGCAGGCCCAACCCAATGCATAGATGCTTAGGAGTAACAGAGATGATTCCAGTAATTCTTTCCGGTGGCAGCGGCTCGCGCCTCTGGCCGCTGTCGCGCAAGCAGTTCCCCAAGCAGTTCCTCGCCCTCACCGGCGACGACACCCTGTTTCAGCAGACCATCAAGCGCCTGCGCCTGCCCGGCATGCAACCGCCACTGCTGGTGTGCAACCAGGAACACCGCTTTATCGTCCAGGAGCAGCTCAAGGAGCAGAAGCTGGAAACCCAGGCGACCCTGCTCGAACCCTTCGGCCGCAACACCGCACCAGCCGTGGCCATCGCCGCCATGAAGCTGCTCGCCGAAGGCCGTGACGAGCTGCTGCTGATCCTCCCCGCCGACCATGTACTGGAAGACCAGGCGGCCTTCGAGGCCGCCCTGCAAGTGGCCCAGAAGGCCGCCGAGAACGGCGAGATGGTGCTGTTCGGCATTCCCGCCAGCCGTCCGGAAACCGGCTACGGCTATATCCGTTCCATGGCCGACGACAGCCTGCCGCGGGGCGTGGTACGGGTGCAGAGCTTCGTCGAGAAGCCCGATGAGGAGCGCGCCCGCGCCTTCGTCGAATCCGGCGATTACTTCTGGAACAGCGGCATGTTCCTGTTCCGCGCCAGCCGCTACCTGGAAGAGCTCAAGCAGCACGACCCGGATATCTACGACACCTGCCTGCTGGCCCTGGAGCGCAGCACGATCGAAGACGACGTGGTGCTGATCGATGCAGCCACCTTCGAGTGCTGCCCGGATAACTCCATCGACTATGCCGTGATGGAAAAGACCAGCAGCGCCTGCCTGGTACCGCTCAATGCCGGCTGGAACGATGTCGGCAGCTGGTCGTCGATCTGGGACGTGCATGCCAAGGACAGCAACGGCAACGTCACCAAGGGCGATGTCATGGTGCACAACAGCCGCAACTGCCTGGTACACGGCAACGGCAAGCTGGTCTCGGTGATCGGCCTGGACGACATCGTGGTGGTGGAAACCAAGGACGCCATGATGATCGCCCACCGCGACCACGTGCAGGACGTCAAGACCGTGGTCAAACAGCTGGATGCCCAGGGCCGCAGCGAAACCCAGAACCACTGCGAGGTCTACCGGCCCTGGGGTTCCTACGACTCGGTGGACATGGGCGGACGTTTTCAGGTCAAGCATATCTCGGTCAAACCCGGGGCTACCCTGTCCCTGCAGATGCACCACCACCGCGCCGAACACTGGATCGTGGTCTCCGGCACCGCCGAGGTGACCTGCGACGACAAGGTGTTTCTGCTCACCGAAAACCAGTCCACCTACATCCCCATGACCTCGGTGCACCGCCTGAGCAACCCCGGCAAGATCCCTCTGGAGATCATCGAAGTGCAGTCCGGCAGCTACCTCGGTGAAGACGACATCGAACGTCTCGAGGATGTCTACGGCCGCAGCAAGGCCACAGCACTGAGCGTGGTCGCCCGCTAGGTCGCCGTTCAACCCGCGGTAAACAGACGCCGGCCCCTGCCACTGCAGGGGCCGGCGTTGCTGTTTCCGGGCGGGCGCATGTCGCGGCAACCTTGTGTAGGATAAGGCTCTGTTCGTCTACCAAGGCTTCCACCATGCTGATTGGCGCAATACTGGTCCTGAGCTGGCTGATCCTGTTGATCCGCTACCCGAGCAAAGCCATGCCGGTGTCCCTGGCGGCCCTGATCGGTCTGGGCCTGGTCGCCAGCTGGGTGCTCTGGCAGGAAAGCCGCGAGACCCGCCACCTGGCCCACCTCGAATTACGCCTGACCTACGCCCCGGAGCGCTGCCCGGCGGACCGCCCGCTGGCCCTGAATCTGAAGAACGGCAGTGAAGCCGCCCTGCTGGAGCTGCATTGGCAGATCGCCGCCTACCGCCCTGGCGACAGCGTCAACCTGGCCGAGCGCCTGTATGAAACCCCGCGCTACAGCGGCCCCGGCGAGCTGCTGCCCGGTGCCGAGTGGCAAAGCTGTCTGCCCCTGCCAACCCTGCGCAGCGGCTACCGCGCCAGTACCCTGGAATTTCGCGCCGAGCGGCTGCACGGTAGCTTCAGTCGCTGATATTCAAATCCCACAACAGAACAAGGATGCCTGCATGATCCAGCCCGTCGCACTGATCACCGGATGTTCCAGCGGCATTGGTCGCGCCTTGGCCGAGGTATTCCAGCAGGCCGGTTATCAGGTCTGGGCCACTGCGCGCAAAGCCGAAGACCTGGCCGCCCTGAGCGCCGCCGGCTTTCGCGCCGTAGAGCTGGACGTCAACGATGGCCTGGCCCTGGGTCAGCTGGCCGAACGCCTGAAGACTGAAATCGGCGGCCTCGACGTGCTGATCAACAACGCCGGCTACGGGGCCATGGGCCCGCTGCTCGATGGCGGCGTCGAGGCCATGCGCAAACAGTTTGAAACCAACGTGTTCTCGCTGATCGGCGTGACCCGCGCGCTGTTCCCCCTGCTGCGGCAGAACAAAGGGTTGGTGGTGAATATCGGCAGCGTCTCCGGCGTACTGGTGACCCCCTTCGCCGGTGCCTACTGCGCCTCCAAGGCCGCCGTGCATGCGCTGACCGATGCCCTGCGCCTGGAGCTGGCACCCTTCTCTATCGAGGTGATGGAAGTGCAGCCCGGGGCGATTGCCTCCAGCTTCGGGGCCAATGCCAGCCAGCAGGCCGAACAGCTGATCGATGAAGCCTCGCCCTGGTGGCCGATCCGCGACGGCATCCGCGCCCGCGCCAACGCCTCCCAGGACAACCCCACCCCCACCAGCCACTTTGCCCGCAACCTGCTCGCCGCCGTGCAAAGCAAACCCCGGCCCAACCTGGTGCGCCTGGGCAATGGCAGCCGCAGCATGCCGCTAATGGCCGCCCTGGTGCCCAAGGCGTTGCTGGAGAAGGTGCTGAAAAGACGCTTCGGTCTTGATCGCAGTCTGTAGGAGACCTTAATGAGCGAGCCCATCGCCCCCAATAGCGTCCCGGTTACCCGCCTGGCCCTTGGCGGCGTGGTGGCGGTTATCGTGCTCAACCTGCTGCTGCGCACCTTCGTCAAACTCGGCGGGCTGCTGACCACGGTGCTGATTGCCACCCTGGTGGCCGCCGGCATGACCCTGTGGTTCTCCTGGCGCAACCGCCGCGCGCCCCTGCAAGGCGAACGCCGCCGTCTGCTCGCGCTCTACGGCGGCGTTCTGGCCCTGCTCTATCTGGCTTTACTGGCAATGATGGCGCTGCAGGACAATCCCAGCCCCATGGGGTTGCTGATCTTTGGCATGCATTACTTTTGTTATCCGCTGATGGCCTGGCTCGTTCTTTCGCAACACCAAACTAAGGAGATGTAACTCATGGCAGACATGAATTGGACTGCTGTATTGACTGCCTTAATCGGTGCTGCCGCCGGTGCAACTGCACCACTCATCATGCATTACTCTGGCGGACGTCGAGAACGCGAGAGTGTGCGGGCTGCAATCCTGGCAGAAATCAGCTCACTTGCAGACATTATTGAGCGTCGCGGGTATGAACATGATCTTTGGTGTGAGCAAGCCAACCTTGAAAGCCGACTTCAAGCAGCCATGCCGGGGGAAGAGGTGGAAGCAGCTTCACTTCACGTTCCAATCCCAAAGGACTACAACTTAATTTATCGACAGAACTGCCAACGCCTCGGCGTGCTGGCTCCCAGAGAAGCCTCACAGGTTGTCCAGTTCTACCAATTATTACAAAGCGTTATCGCAGATATATCTCCCGGGGGTGCTGTCTGTGAAGGCACTCATGATCCAGAAATTGTGGGAGAAACAATGCGAATCCTCAGTGAGGCGATGGATGTCGCAGTCAGGTTAGTTAGCACTTCAGATTTACCACCGGGTGTAGATCGAATGTGGACTTACCGCCTAGAGCAAGCGCGGGAACCTAAAGTCTCTTAAGTCCGTAGGATGGGTTGAGCTTCGCGATACCCATCGATAATCGCGAGTTCAATACAGCCAGCAGCCTTGATGGAGCCTGATGGGTATCGCTGCGCTCAACCCATCCTACGAGTGCCGCTCAGCACTACCGCTTAATGGTCTTCAGCAGATCGTCCGGGGTGATATAGCCCACCGCGCCGCCCTTGCTCTGGGCACTGCCGGGTTGCGGCTGATGAAGGATAAGGCCCTTCATCTTGCCGATGATATGCATCTCGCAGGGTTTGCAGTCGAACTTCAGGGTAAGCACTTCGTCCTGATGGATCAGCTGCATGTCCGACACCTTCGTCAAACTCGGCGGGCTACTGACCACGGTGCTGATTGCCGCCCTGGTGGCCGCCGGCATGACCCTGTGGTTATCCTGGCGCAACCGCCGCGCGCCCCTGCAAGGCGAACGCCGCCGTCTGCTCGCGTTGTATGGCGGCATTCTGGCGCTGCTCTACCTGGGGTTACTGGCCATGATGGCATGGAAGGATGATCCCAGCCCGATGGGGTTGGCGATCTTTGGGCTGCATTATTTTTGTTATCCGCTGATGGCCTGGCTGTTTCTCGCCAAGGGTTTTGGCAAGCGCCGTCACTGACCTTATTGCCGAGTGGCGTGACCTCTGCACCCAGCGCCGTCATAGCCCCATCCGCAGGTGATGGGGTGCAACCCACGAATCCGCACTACACAGAGTTGACCAAGGTGCACTTGTCACCCTTGAAGTACGCCAGCAGGTTGGCGAAGGCATCGCCGAAATACAGCTCGTAGCTCTGCCGCTCGACATAGCCGAGGTGCGGGGTGCAGAGAATTCTGGGGTGGTTCAGCAACGGGTGTGCCGGGTCCAGCAGCGGCTCGTCCTCGAATACATCGAGGGCGGCAAAGCCTGGCCGGCCCTGGCTTATGGCCGTCAGCAGCGCGCCTGGGGCAATCAGCTCGGCGCGGCTGGTATTGACCAGCAAGGCACCGGGTTTCATCCACAGCAGATCGTCCAGGGTTACCGCGTGACGCGTGCTGTCGACCAGGCGCAGATGCAGGCTGAGCACATCGGCGTCGCGGAACAATGCCTGGCGCGATTCGGCCGCACGATGGCCATCACGCTGCGCCGCCAGGCGTGAAGCCTCGCTGCCCCACACCAGCACCGGCATTTCGAAAGCCCGGGCATAGCGCGCCAGGCGCTGACCGATCTTGCCATAGCCCCAGATGCCCAGCGTCTGCCCGCATAGACGCTCGCCAAGATTGACCTGCCAGTGCCCGGCGTAGAGCCCATCGATCGCCGCACGCAGTTGCCGGCGGGCATTGAGCATCAGGGCCCAGGTCAGTTCGGCGGCGGCAATCGGCGAGCCGCGCCCCTCCATCACCGCCACGCCATGGCGACTACAGGCGTCCAGGTCCAGATGAGGGCCGACCCTGCCGGTCTGGCTGATCAACTTGAGCCGGGGCAACTGCGCCAGCAGGGCTTCGTCGATCACGCAGCGCTCGCGGGTCAGTACCAGCGCGTCGGCATCGGCGAAGCGTTGCGCCAGTACCCTGGGGTCCTTCTGCATATCGTGATACAGGCTGACCTGGTGCCCGCTCAACTGCGCGAAGCAGTCGAGCGAGCGAATGGCATGCTGGTAGTCATCGGGAATCACGATATGCATGCCACACCTCCCACGCCCTGATGCTGTTCTATCACTCGGCAAGCGCAACGGCTGCCGGTTTGCGCCCGCGCCAGGCACGCCATATCGGCAGGGCCACCATCATCGCCACCAGCGCCCAGACGGCGATGGTAATCGGGCTACCCCAGAGGATTCCCAGCTCGCCGCTGGACAACGACAGCGCCCGGCGCAGGTTCTCTTCCATCATGCCGCCGAGGATAAAACCGAGCAGCACCGCCGACAGCGAATAGTCGAGTTTGCGCAGGATATAGCCGCACACGCCGATGCCGATCATCAGGAACAGATCAAAGGTGGTCGAGTGCACCGCGTACACGCCGATCGAGGTGATGATGGCAATCGCCGGCACCAGCGCCCAGGTCGGCACCGCGAGGATGCGGGTGAACACCCGTACCATCGGCACGTTCATGATCAGCAGCATGACGTTGGCCACGAACAGCGAAGCGATCAGGCCCCAGACGATGTCCGGCTGATTCTGGAACAGCATCGGCCCGGGGGTGATGTTGTACAGCGTCAGTGCGCCGAGCATCACCGCGGTGGTACCCGAGCCGGGTACGCCGAGGGTCAGCATCGGCACCATGGAGCCGCAGGCTGCAGCGCTGTTGGCGGTTTCCGGTGCGGCCAGGCCCCGTAGGTCGCCCTTGCCGAACTGGTTGTCCTTGGTCGCCAGACGCTTCTCCGACATATAGGCCACAGCGCTGGCCAGGGTCGCGCCGGCACCCGGCAGTACGCCGAGGACGAAGCCGACCACGCCGCTGCGCATATTGGTGGCGAATACCGAGGCACCTTCCTTCATATTGAACAGCATGCGTCCGGAGGCCTTCACCGCCTTCTGTCCGTGGTGGGTGCGTTCGAGCAGGACGAGAATTTCACTGACGCTGAACAGACCCAGTACCAGCACCACGAACTGGATACCATCGGCCAGGCCCAGGCTGCCGAAGGTAAAACGGTAGACGCCGCTGTTGGCATCGATGCCGACGCAGGACAGGAACAGGCCGATCAGCGCCGCCACTGCGGTCTTCAACGGTTTGTTGTCCGCCATGCCGGCCAGGCAGGTGATGGCGAAGACCATCAGCACGAAATACTCGGCCGGGCCGAAGGCCACCGCCCATTTGGCCAACAACGGGGCGAACAGCACCACGCCGACGGTGGCGATGGTGCCGCCGATAAATGAACTCCAGGCCGAGATCGACAGCGCCACACCCGCCTTGCCCTGGCGCGCCAGGGGATAGCCGTCGAGGGTGGTCATCACCGCCGAGGCTTCGCCGGGAATGTTCAGCAGGATCGAGGAGATCCGCCCGCCGTATTCGCAGCCCAGGTACACCGCGGCGAGCAGAATCAAGGCGGTTTCCGGCGGCAGGCCGAGGGCGAAGGCGATCGGGATCAGCAGGGCCACACCGTTCACCGGGCCGAGGCCGGGCAGCAGACCGACGATGGTGCCAATCAGCGTGCCGCAGAACGCCGTCAGCAGGTTGTAAGGGGTCAGGGCAACGCCGAAGCCGATGCCCAGGTAATAGAGCGTATCCATAAGTCAGTTCCCCAGTGCGGCGAGCATGCCCAAGGGCAGAGGCACATCGAGGCCGTAGTCGAATAACAGGTAAAGGCCCACGGCGATCAAGCCGCCGCCGATGCCACTTTGCAGCCAGGAGGCCCCATACAGACGGGCCATGGCGACGGCGAACAAGACACTGCTGAGGATAAAACCCATGACTTCAAACAGCGCCGAGTAGACCAGCAGCGCAGCGACGCACAGGACGATCTTGCGACTCACATGGCGGTCCAGTGCAGGCTCTTCCTGAACCTTTTGCCGCGACAAGGGTTTGCACAGCAGGTACAGCAGGGCCGCAGTGATCAGTAGCAACAGCAGCAGCGGGAAGGCGCGCGGGCCCACCGGCTCGTAGGCGAACGGTGCCTGGTAGGCCCAGGCCAGGACTGCCAGTAGCAGGCAAAGCAGCAGGTTGGAACCGGCAAAAATTCGATCGTGCATAAGGGTGCTCCATGGCTGAGCCAACATGGCGCGGCTCAGCCCAGGTGGGGTTACTCGACCAGGCCGAACTCGCGACCCAGCTCGCGGTATTGCGCCACTTGCTGCTTGACCAGAGCATTCAGCTCAGCGCCGGAGACACTCAACGGCAGCACGTCGCGATCGCTCAGGTATTGCTGGAACTCTGGCGAGGCCTGCAACGTGGCGAAGGTTTCACGCCACCAGTTCACGGCCTCGGGGCTGACATCGGGGCCGACAAAGTAGCCACGGATCAATGGCCACTGAATGTCGTAACCCTGCTCGCGGGCGGTGGGGATCTCGGCCAGTTCGCCCGGCAGGCGCTCTTCGCTGAAGATCGCCAGGGTGCGGATCTTGTTGGCCTTCTGCGCACGGATTTCGCTGGCACTGCCGGTGACCAGATCCACGTGCTTGCCCATCAGCGCCATATAGTGCTCGGCCCCACCCTCGAAGGCGGCGTAACGCAGGTCACGCGGGTTGACGCCCGCCGCCTTGGCCAGCAGGGCGATCTTCACCCAGCCCTGACCGCCGATACTGCCGCCACCGCCGACCGAGATGCTTTTCGGGTCTTTCTTCAGGGCCGCGACCACATCGTCGAGGGTCTTGTAGGGCGAATCTTCGCTGACGGCCAGGGTGCCGTAGTCGGTACCTATGGTGGTCAGCCACTGCACCGCGTCTTCGTCATAACGGCCATATTTGCCCAGGGCCAGATTGAGCAGCGAGGCTCCGGAGAAGGCGACTATGGTGCCCGCCTCGGCACGCCGATTGGCCGCGATGGAGTTGTAGGCCACCGCGCCAATACCGCCAGGCATATAGGTAACGCGCATCGGGGCCTTGAGCAGTTCTTCGTCCTTGAGGCCGGCCTGGGCCAGTTTGCAGGTCAGGTCGAAACCACCGCCGGGCTTGGTCGGTGCAATGCATTCGGGGCGTGCCGGTTCGCCGGCGGCCGCGTTGAAACTGCCCAGCAGCAAGGCACAGGTGAGGGGCAGGATTTTGCTGAGTTTGGCGTTACGCATGATGTTGTCCTCTTATTAGATTTGTCGGCTCTGGCTAGGCACTGCTTACCAAAGTGGCTGCACGTAGCTCAGGATCAAACGGTTTTCATCCAGCCCTCGGCTGAAGTTGGAGCGGTAGGTCGCATTGCGCCAGGTCACCTTGAGGTTCTTCAAGCTGCCCTGGCTGAAGGTGTATGCCAGGTCGGTATTGCGCTCCCATTCATCGCCCTGTTGGCCATTGCTGCGCTCGATCTGATCGCCACTCACATAGCGAGTCATAAAGGTCAGGCCCGGAATTCCCAGATTGGCGAAATCGTAGTCGTAACGCAGTTGCCAGGAACGTTCATTGGGGCCGGCAAAATCGTTGATCTGCAGGAAGTTGGTCAGGTAGGGCGTCGCGCCGTCGACATAGGTGAACGCCTCGTCGCCGCTCATCTTCTGATAGGCCACGCCCAGGGCGTGGCCCGAGAGGCTATAGGTGAACATGGCGTTGTACGCCTGATTGTCGATCGCCCCGACGCGCTCCTGCCCCGCCTCGCTATTGTTGAAATAACGTAGATCGCTTTTCAGCTTGCCGGCACCCAGCGCGGTGGTGTGCTGCAGCCCCACGAAGTGCTGACGATAAACATCGCTGAGCTCGGCATAGTGGTAGCTGGCCAGGGTCTGCGCGCTCAGCGCGAAATCCATACCGGCGAAACGCAGCTCATCGCTTTCCGGACTGGCCCCGAAGCGACCGTTCTTGTTGTTCAGACGCAATTTCTCGGAGCCGGACACGCTGCGCTGCACGACGCGGGAGACCTCGCCGAAGGTTGCCGTCAGCTGGTCGATATCCTTGCTCTGCAGCTGCCAGCCCTCGAACGTCTGCGGCAGCAGGCGGCTGTTGCTGTACTGCAGATACGGCATCTTCGGCAACAGGGTACCGACCTTGAGCTGGCTCTCGGCAAAACGCGCCTTGGCGGTCAGGCCCAGCTTGCTGTAGTCGTCTTCGGCGCGGTTATCACTGTCGCGCGGCAGCAGGTCGGTGCCGCTGCGATCCGGCGAGGAATCGAGCTTCACGCCCAGCATACCCAGGGCATCCAGGCCAAAACCAACGGTGCCCTGGGTGTAGCCGGACTCGATATTCAGGATAAAGCCCTGCGCCCATTCCTCGCGCTTGTTCTGCCCGGCACCGTCGTGCAGGTCACGGTTGAGGTAGAAGTTGCGCAGTTCCAGGCTGGCTTTGCTGTCTTCGATAAAGCCTGCGGCATGCGCCGCCGGCAACGACATGGGCAGCAGGCACAACGCGCCAAGACGCAGGCCATTTTGCAGAGGGGTATTTCTTATCATTGTGTGAGTCTCTGTCGGTGGGTTGCGGGTAAATCAGTGCTCAGCCGCGCTACGCCGCGGGCTGGCCACGTACACATCGCCGGCGAACAGGCGGCGGGCGGTACGAATCAGCGAGGCGCGAATCTTTTCCGGGTTCTCGGCGTCACCAGGCTCGAGGGAAACGGCAATCTGCCCGCCCGGATGCTCCAGGCTGACCAGGGCCGCGCCGCTGATGGGTGCCAGGTCGTGGGCCACGCTGCCGGGCAACGCGCAGGCGCTGGCCAGGCCGATGGCACCGGTGGCCGCCAGGGAGCGATGGCAGTTGTGCGGCATGAAATAGCGGGTACTGAGGGTGCCGCCCTGCCGGGCTGGCGCGAGCAATACAGGCTTGGGAATGACCATCTGCGAGACGTCGCCCAGGCCCATGGCACGACCGGCCTGCAGACGGATGCTTTCCAGACGCTCAAGCAAGGCCGTATCGGCATCTAGTTCGGCAGCGCTTTCATAACCGGTCTTGCCGAGGGCTTCGGCATGCATCAGCACCATCGGCATGGCCATATCGATGCAGGTGACCTCAACGCCGTCGAACTGGTCGCGCACCTGGCCGGTGGGCAGCAAGCGGCCGGTCTTGGCACCGGCGGCATCGAGAAAGGTCAGCTTGATCGGTGCGGCAGTGCCGGGCACCCCATCGATGCTGGTATCGCCTTCATAGCGCACGCGGCCGTTGGGGGTGAGCACCTCGGAGTCGATCAGGGTATTGGTGTTGACGTTGCGAATGCGCACCCGGGTGACCGGTGCAGCGGCGTTGACCAGGCCATGCTCGATGGCGAAAGGCCCGATGGCGCAGAGCATATTGCCGCAGTTGGGGGCCGTGTCGACCCGGCGCTGCGCCACCATCACCTGCACGAACAGGTAATCGACATCGGCGTCCGGATGACTGGAAGCGCTGACAATCGCCACCTTGCTGGTCTGCGGGCTGCCGCCGCCGATGCCATCGATTTCCAGCTCATGTCCCGAGCCCATGAGCTTGAGCAGCAACTCGTCGCGCAGAGCCGGATTGCTGGGCAGGTGGTTGGCCAGGAAAACCGGGCCTCGGGACGTGCCGCCGCGCATAAGGACACAAGGTATTGCCTGCATGATGTCTCCGGTGCAATAAATATGTTTATTGTTGCGTTGAAGAATTATTGAGCGACCTTGTTTGATCTGTAAAATGCATATATTTGCTCTATTAATACCTTTCACGCATTAATGCAGGCAGCACAACCCGCCTCACAAGGGTCACAACAGCGAGTCAGGGGATTTGCCGGCTAGACTCGATTTGCTACAGGTAAGAATTACGCCGATTAATAGGTGAAACGCATGAATTACGAGCTGCAGGACCTCAGGGCCTTCGTAAAAATTGCCGAGTTCGGTAATTTTCACCAGGCCGCCAACGCGATCCACCTGTCACAGCCGGCATTGACCCGACGCATGCAGAAGCTTGAGGAGGGGCTGGGCACCCAGTTGCTTGACCGAACCACGCGGCGCGTCAGCCTGACCGCGGTGGGCCGGGACTTTCTGCCCAAGGCCAGGCGTTTGCTGGACGATTTCGAGCGTTCAATCCTCGGCATTCGCGAACTGGCCGAACGCCAGTCCGGCCAGGTGACCCTGGCCTGCATCCCCACGGCGGCGTTCTACTTCCTGCCGACGGTGATCCGCGAATTCAACCTGCAGTATCCGAAGATCCGCATCCGCATCCTCGACCTCAGTGCCCACGAAGGGTTGGAGGCGGTACTGCGCGGTGAGGCCGATTTCGGCATCAATATGCTCAGCGGGCAGAGCGCGGAGATCGACTTCACCCCACTGGTCGAGGAGCCTTTCGTGCTCGCTTGCCGCCGCGACCATCCTCTGGCCGCACAGCCTCAGGTGGCCTGGCGCGAACTCAGTGATTACCGCCTGATCGGCGTTGGTCGCCTGAGCGGCAACCGGGTGCTGCTCGACCACGGCCTGGCCCACCTGGATTGGCGGCCCAGCTGGTTCTACGAGGTGCAGCATCTGTCCACTTCGCTGGGTATGGTCGAAGCCGGGCTGGGAGTGGCGGCCCTGCCCAGCCTGGCGATGCCTGCCGAAGACCACCCGATACTGGTTCAGCGCCCCCTGGTAGACCCGGTTATCAGTAGAACCCTGGGACTGGTGCGCCGCCACGGTTCATCCTTGTCGCCAGCCGCCGAACAATTCGTCGATACCTTGCTGCGCCAGTGGCCAAGCTATCGCTCGCTGGGCAAGGACAAACAGTAGAGATACCGAGCGCGAGGGGCTGCGGTACACGCGACTAAAGAGGGAGGCGGGAAGACACCCACGCCTGTCGAGTGCAAGGTAACCTCAATAGCCACCGGGAATCGGCGAAGGAAACCCCATGTCATACCCCCGCCTTGTCTGCATGACGGCGCTCGCCTTGATCGCCTTTGCCGCCAACTCGCTGCTGTGCCGGGCAGCGCTGGCCGACGGCAGCATCGATGCCGCCAGCTTTACCAGCATTCGCCTGATCGCCGGAGCCGCGGTGCTCTGGCTGATCGTGCGCCTGCGCGCCGGCAACGCGGTTGGCAAGGGTAACTGGCTATCGGCGCTGGCCCTGTTTGCCTACGCCGCCGGGTTTTCCTTCGCCTACCTCGAACTGTCGACGGCAACCGGTGCCCTGCTGCTGTTTGGCGCGGTGCAAAGCAGCATGATCGGATACGGCCTGTACCGTGGCGAACGCCTGCGAGTGCCCCAGCTCGGCGGCTTGTTGCTGGCAATTGGCGGACTGGTCGGCCTGCTATTGCCGGGCCTATCCGCCCCGCCGCCACTGGCCTCGGCGCTGATGCTGGGCGCGGGAATGGCCTGGGGCATCTACTCGCTGCGCGGCAAAGGCGCAGGCGATCCGCTGCAGGTCACCGCCGGCAATTTCCTCCGGGCGGTGCCCATTGCGTTGATCCTCAGCACCGCAATGCTCGGTGATATCTCTCTGCAACATTCCGCGGGGGTGGGCTACGCCATCGCCTCGGGTGCGCTGGCTTCCGGGCTGGGTTATGCCGTCTGGTACAGCGCCTTGCCAGCCTTGAAAGCCAGCACCGCCGCCAGCGTGCAACTCAGCGTACCGGTGATCGCCGCGCTGGGCGGCGTGGTGCTGCTCGCCGAGCCCCTCAGCCTGCGCCTGCTGCTGGCCAGCCTGGCCATACTTGGCGGCATCGCCCTGGTGATCCTGACCGGGCAGCGAGCCAAGCCAGCCAGCCGCTAACGCAGTGGCCAGTCGGCCTTGTTCTATCAAACTGGGGCACCTTGTGTTTTACCGCTGTGTGCAGTGCTGCCTACTTGAAGTAGCGCGCCCGCACCGCCGCCACCGTAGCCTCGCGCAGCAGGCCGATAAACAGCTGCTCCACATCCGTTAGCAGCTGGTTTTCCGGGGTGACCAGATACACCTCGTTGACCGGCAGCTCGTCGTAGGGCGGCAGCTGGAACAGCAGCTTCTGCGCCACAAAGGGCTTGGCCCCCTCGACGGTGAGGGCACCGAAGCCGAGGCCAGCGAGGATCAGCCGGCGCACTTCCTCCTCGTTGGGCGACACCGCTACCAGACGGCCCCAGAACTGCTGCTGGGTGCGCACCGAGTTGACCGCGCTCAGGCCCTCGCCGGGCTGGTCGCTCTCGAAGGAGACATAGGCCAGGCCGCGCAGGTCCGCGGCGGTCAGCTTGTCGCGGCCGAACAGCGGGTGGCGCGGGCCGCAGTAGAAGGCCATCTGCTCGTAGCCGATCAGGTCGAAGTGCAGGCCGGTCTGGGCGGTTTTCTTGTTGCTGATGCCGATATGCAGGCTGCCTCTGGCCACCGCGTCGACGATGTCGGCGCTGGGCTGGGAGCTGAGGCTGATCAGCACATTGGGATAAAGGCTGTGGAACTGCGTCAGGCTGTCGTCGAAGGGTTGGCAGCTGACATGGCTGGCGACCTGGATATGCAGCTCGCCAAGCACCGCACCGGCCTCGCCGGCGTACTGCTCGGCCATCTTGTCGATGATGCTGCCGGCCGAGGAAATATATTCGTAGACCCGCAAGCCCTGCTCGGTGAGGGAGAACATGCCCTTCTTGCGCTGGATCAGGCGCATGCCCAGGTGTTCTTCCAGGCGTTTCAAGGCATTGCTGACGCTGGGCTGGCTCAGCGACAGCTTGCGCGCCGCACCGGTGATGCTGCTTTCCTCGACTATCACCAGAAAGGTGTACAGCAGGTTCCAGTCCAGGTTGCGCAGCAGGCGCTCGCGGGGCGACAGCATGATAGGTGGTTCTCCCAGGCAGGCCGTCATATCGGCCAGTCGGGCAACAGTGCACCGCCCGCGGCCCCTAGCGCAAGGCTTGCGTAGGGTGCGCCGTGCGCACCAGGCGTCCGCGAGCGGCTGGTGCGCACGGCGAACCCTAGCTGCCGATCAGTCCAGATCATGGGCCAGCAGATCGCGGTATTCGCCACGGCGGCGGATCAGCCGACTGCCCTGCTGCAGGTCCACCAGCACCGCGGCGGCGGACTGGCGGCCGCAGTATTGGCTCATCATCTCCAGGGCGTAGGCACCCACGTCCAGCAGGGCGATCACATCGCCCATGGCGGTGGCCGTCGGCAGCTCGCGCAGATTCGGCTGATGCACCAGCACCTGCTCCAGCACCGCGCGATGCTGGGCCAGGGCCGGCTCCTCGGCAATCAGATCCGCCACCGCACCCTCGCCTTCGATGTCGTAGTAGGTGTCGCTGCTGTCGCACAGCGGCCCGGCCATGCGGCAGTGCTGGGTGTCCCGATCATCGGCGCGGGAGGCGTTGAGCATATGGAAGTACCAGCCGTTATACAGGTCGAACAGCACGCTGTAGCCAGCGTCCAGGTAGAACACCGGGCGGCCCTGGCGCTGCTTGTGGGCCTCGATACGGGTCAGCAGGATGGCCGTGTCGCTGACCATGCTGCGCCCCGGTTCGACGATCAGTTCGATCTGCTCACCCAGGGCCTGGGACACCGGCTTGATCAGGTGCTCGGCAAGCAGAGCGAAGTCCACCGTGGTGCGGTAATTGGCGCGGTAGTGCGGCGCCACCGAATCGAAGTTGGCCTCGGCGCTGCTGTAGTTCTTCGGGAAGCCGCCGCCCAGGTTCAGATGCTCCAGCGGATAAGGCAGGCGCTCGCTGACCTGACGCACATAGTCGATGAGGAAATTGGCCTCGGCCTGGTACACGGCGATATCGGTGATCTGGGTGCCGATATGGGCATGCACCCCCACCAGCTTGAGCGCGGTGGGATGGGCCAGGATCAGCTCGATGGCCTCACTCTGCTCGGCGGCGGTCATGCCGAACTTGGAGGTCGAGGTGCCGGTCTGCCAGCCGGCGGCGGCACCGCCCTGGATCTCCGGGATAATGCGCAGGCTGACCCGCGCCTGCTGACCCAGCTCGCTGGCCACCGCGAGAATGCGTGAAAGCTCCGACAACGAGTCGACATTGATCGCCTTGATCCCGGCACCAATCACCTCGCGCAACTCGCCCACTTGCTTGGCCACGCCGTTGAACACCATCTGCCCTGGGGCGAAGCCGGCGATCTGCGCCTTGTAGAACTCGCCGCCGGAGTTGACCTCCAGATCCAGGCCGCAGTCCTTGAACACCTTGAGCACCGCCAGGTTGGCGCAGGCCTTGCTGGCAAAGCAGACCCGAGTCTTGCCGTGCACGCGGCGGAAGTTGTCCAGGATATCCCTGGCGTTTTCCCGCAGCTGGCTTTCCGAATAGACGAACAGCGGCGAGCCATAACGCTCGACCAGTTCGAGGGCGTTAACCCCGTCGATCAGCAGCTGGTTATGGGCGCTTTCCAGATGCTGCGCGCGTTTCCAGGGGTACAGGGAGACAACTTGGCTCATGGGTATGGCTCACTCAGGTAGGGTGCGCTGTGCGCACCATCGCGTTATTGGGGTATCAGCGGTGCGCACAGCGCACCCTACAAAATCAATATTGGCTCGCCAGCAGTCGGCGCAGATTGTCCGATTGCGGGGCGTTGAACAGCTGTTCCGGGCTGCCCTGCTCCTCGATCCGGCCCTGGTGCAGGTACACCACCTTGGACGACACCTCGCGGGCGAAGCGCATTTCGTGGGTGACCATGATCATGGTGCGGCCTTCCTCGGCCAGCTCGCGGATCACCAGCAGCACCTCGCCCACCAGCTCCGGGTCCAAGGCCGAGGTGGGTTCGTCGAACAGCATCACTTCCGGGTCCATGGCCAGGGCGCGGGCGATGGCCACCCGCTGCTTCTGCCCGCCGGACAGGCAGTCGGGGTACATCTGGCACTTCTCCAGCATGCCGACCCGGGCCAGCAGCTTCTTCGCCTGGGCCTCCACATCTGTACGGTTGCGCTTATGCACCAGGCAGGGACCGAGCATCACGTTCTCCAGCACGGTCATATGCGACCACAGGTTGAACGACTGGAAGACCATGGCCAGGCGTGCGCGCACCCGTTCGATCTGCCGCTGGAAGCGCCGCGAACGCACGCCCCGGCGGTTGGTGCCCAGTTCCAGCTCCTCGCCGTGCACGCGCAGGCAGCCACTGTCGGGGAACTCCAGCAGGTTCATGCAACGCAGCAGGGTGCTCTTGCCCGAGCCGCTGGAGCCGATGATGCTGATCACATCGTGCTTCTCGGCGGTCAGCGAGACGCCCTTGAGCACCTCGATGCCGGCAAAGGATTTGTACAGGTTCTCCACCTGCAGGGCGGCGGTCTGGGGGATGCTGGCAGTCATGGCGACACTCCGGCGGAAACCCGCTTTGCGGCGGGCGCAGTGGCGGTGGTGGGGGCTTGGCGTACCCGTTGATGGCGGGTCAGGCAGCGCTCCAGGCAGCGCCAGAGCCAGACGAAGGCGCTGGTCATCAGCAGGTAGAGCAGCGCCGCCCAGAGGTACACGGACAGGTCGAAGGTTTGCGAGAAGATGCGCCGGGTCTGGCCCATTACATCGAACAGGGTGATCACGCTGACCACCGCACTGCCCTTGAGCAGCAGGATGATTTCGTTGCCCAGGGACGCAAAGGCGATGCGGTAGGCATTGGGCAGGATGATCTTGCGGTACTGGTTGAAGCGCGACAGACCCATGGCCACGCCCGCCTCGATCTGCCCGTAAGGCACGGCACGTAGGCCGCCACGCAGGATCTCGATCTGATAGGCCGTGGAGTTGAGGACAAAGGTCAGCAGCGCGCAGTAGTAGGGATCACGGAAGAACCACCAGAGCCCCAGCTGGCTCAACTCGGCGCGGAACTGCCCCGAGCCGTAATAGACCAGAAACAGCTGGGCCAGCAGCGGCGTGCCGCGAAAGAACGAGACGAACAGACGAATCGGCCAGCGCAGCAGACTGCGCTCGCTGCAACGGGCGATGGCCAGGGGCAGCGCCAGGGCGCAGGCCAGCAGCGCGGCGATCACGGTGAGCTGCAGGGTCAGGCCGGCACCGGCCAGCAACTGCCCGGAGAAGCGCGTAAGGAGTTCCATCATGCTGCGGTCCCTCCCGTACGGTAACCGCGGTTGGCGCGACGCTCCATCCGTGTCAGCAGGCACTCGCAGAGCAGGCACACCAGCCAGTAGGCCAGGCACACCACGAGGAAGAACAGAAAGGGCTTCTTGGTGGTGCCCACGGCGATATTGGCCATGCGCATCAAGTCGCTCAAGGCGATCACCGAGACCAGGGCGGTGTCCTTGAGCAGGTTGATCCACAGGTTGCCCAGCCCCGGCAGGGCCAGGCGCAGCAGTTGCGGCAGCTCGATCACCCGGAAGATGGTCAGCCGGCGCAGGCCCATGGCCTGTCCCGCCTCGCGCTGGCCGCCGTCCAGGGCCTGCCAGGCACCGCGCCAGACTTCGCTGGAATAGGCGGCGAAGACCAGGCCCAGGGCCAGCACCCCGGCGATAAAGGGGCTCAGTTCCAGATAGCCGGCCGCCGGGTTGTACCAGCGCAGCAGGGCGTTCAGGCCCATGCCCACGCCGTGGTAAATGATAAACAGGGTGAGCAGCTCGGGCAGGCCGCGCAATGTGGTGCTGAAAGCCAGGGCCAGGGCGCGGGCCGGACGCGCGCCGAACAGCGCCAGCGCCGCCACCAGCAACCCCAGCAGCAGGCCGACCGGCAGAGTGGTGAGTGCCAGAGCCAGGGTGACCCCGAGGCCCTGCAGCAACTCGTCGCCCCAGCCGGCGTCACCGAAGCTCAGGTAGGTGAGCCAGTCCATAACAGATCCTCTTCTCGTTGAGCAGATGGGCCTTATTGGCTCACTGCTCCAGGGTCAGCAGATTGACCGAGAAGAACTTGTCGTTGATGGCCTGGTAGGTGCCGTCGGCGATGATCGAGGCCAGCGCCTCATTGAGTTGCTGACGCAGCGCCTCGTCCTCCTTGCGCAGCGCCATGCCGACGCCCTCGCCGACATATTTCGGGTCGCTGATCGGCGCGCCGGCCATACGACAGCAACTGCCATCGGCGGATTTCTGGGTCCATTCGAGCATCGGGATCATGTCGCCGACCTGGGCATCCAGGCGTCCGGATACCAGGTCCAGATTCACCGCATCCTGGGTCGGATACAGACGCACATCGGAGTCGGGGAACATCGCCATCAGGTAATCGGCCTGGGTGGTCGCGCCCTGGGCACCGATGGTCTTGCCGGCCATGGCGGCCGGGCTGAAATCGCTGAGTTCGGAATCCTTGGGCACCACAAAGGTCATCGCCGATTTCTGGTAGGGATCGCTGAAGGCGACCTTCTGCCGGCGCTCCTCGGTGATAAACATGGAGGCGATGATCACATCGTATTTGCGCCCCAGCAGCGCCGGGATAATGCCGTCCCAGTCCTGGGCCACCAGGCTGCACTTGGCCTGCATGCGCTCGCACAGGGCCTTGCCGATCTCGATATCGAAGCCGGCCAGCTGGCCGTCGGCGGTGTAGTAGTTGAACGGCGGGTAGGCACCCTCGGTGGCCAGGCGCAGGGTCGGGCCTTCGGCGGCCTGGGCGGCTGAGAACGGCAGAGCACCGAGGCTGGCGCAGAGCAGCAGGGAGCGGAGAGTCTTATTCATCTTGTTTTCCTCTGGAAGCGGATTTCGCTGTGAAATCGGGGTTCGCTGTGAAGCCGGCCATCACCCGCAAGCCCGCTTCACCTGACACTGGATGACCAACAGGTCACCGCCGCGATCCAAGAATCCGCCCGCACCTCGCATTTATCAAATGTATATTTATTATGTTATGCATAACTCTTAGCTATGTATTTTTCGCACAATATGAAGTCAGTCCCGCACCTAAGTGGGGCGATTTTTCGTGTGAAAACTGTGGTTTTTGCCTACAAAGAGCGCCGAGAGGTCGACCGCAGCAAACGGGTGCCTACAGGCAATGCCTGCAGCCATGGGCAGAGGACATTCCCATGTAGCGCCAGGCCCTTACAATGGCGTCTTTTCCTGGGATGCCTGCCATGAACCCTGCCCCTACCTACGGCGTCGGCGATGCCTCTTACCAGGCCGCCGGCGGCATCGACGGCCTGCAGCGTCTGGTCGCCGATTTCTATCAGTTGATGGATCAACTGCCGCAAGCCGCCGCGCTGCGCCGCCTGCACGGCGACAGCCTGGAACTGGCCGCCGACAAGCTAGCCTGCTTTCTCAGCGGCTGGCTCGGCGGGCCCAAGCTGTTTCAGGAAAAGTACGGCAGCATCGCCATCCCCGCCTTCCATGCGCAGTGGCCGATAGACGAGCGCCTTGGCGAACTCTGGCTCAGCTGCATGGCCCAGGCCATTGCCCTACAGCCCTATGCGCCTGATTTTGCCGAGTACCTGCTGACCCAGTTGCGGGTGCCGGCGCAGCGCATCGTCCAGGCCAGCCGCAACCGCCACGGGCAGCACTAGCCACCCCTGTCCGAAGCCTACGCCCCCGTAGGGTGCGCCGCGCGCACCAGCGCCAGCCGCAACAATACGAGTCCGTAGAACCTCTATTTCGACGCAGGTTGCGCAGCAAGGCTTTCGTAGGCGCGCCCAGGTCTACTCTGCGCCCGGCACCGGGCTGTAAACCCGTGGCGCACTGTGGTGCGGCAGGTGGATCAGGTTGAGTCGATGCTCGCGCGCCCAGCGCACGCTGAGGTTGGTCGGGGCCGAGAGGCTGACCAGGGTAGCGAATTCGCCGCGCACCGCCTTGTGAATCAGCTCCAGGCTGCAGCGGCTGGTGATCACCACAAAGCCCTCGCGCGCACTGAGGCCTTGCAGGCGCAAGGCCCCGATCAGCTTGTCCAGGGCGTTGTGCCGGCCGATATCCTCGCGGCACAGGCCGATTTCACCATCCCGGTCGACGAATAGCGCGGCATGCAGGGCACCGCTATGACGCGCCAGGCTCTGCACGCTGGCGATGCGTGCGCGCAGCTCACGCAGGTGTGCGGCCGGCGGCAATGGGCTGGCTGGCAGCGCTGTGAGTTGCGGCAGCGCCTGCTCCAGCGCCGCCACGCCACACAGGCCGCAACCGCTGGTGCCGGCCAACTGACGACGTTGCTGCTTGAGCGCCCAGAAAGCCCGATTGCTGATCTGCACCTCGGCGTTGAGGGCGTCACCGCTGCGGGTCACCCTCACGTCGTAGATCTCCTCGACGCTATCGACCACCGCGCTACTCAGGCTAAAGCCGACCACGAAGTCCTCGATAGCCGAGGGCGAAACCATCATCACCGCATAACTGATGCCGTTATAGGCAATCGCCAGGGCGCATTCCTCGGCGAGCATGGCGCTGCCGCCCTGCGCCGCCGGATCCAGTTCGACATAGGCATAGGCGTCCTGTGCCTCGGCTGCGTCGGTAACGGCGATGGCTGCGCTGGGCGGCATGCTCGAAGACTCCCTGGCCATGGAATGGGCTTAAGCCGGCCGGGCCAGCGGTTCGAGCTGTTCGCGGTGCGTCTGCATCGCTTCGAGCACAAAGGCGCTCAGACCTTCACCCTCGGTGGCGTCGAGATGGGCACAGAGCGCAGTGCGCATCTGCGGGTCCCACTGGCGCTTGAGGTGCTGGGCGAAGTCGTCCTGCGCCTGCTGCGGGTTGGGCTGGGAGGCGAAGAAGGCACCGATCTGGTTGGCCATCTTGATCAGTTGCGTGGCATTCATACCCATGGACGTGCTCCTTCCGTAGGATGGGTCGGGCCGCGATCGGTGGCAAGAGAACGGCTGGTGCGCACGGCGCACCCTACGAGCCGGTGAATGATTGCGAGCGGCCTCATAGCTGCACCACCTTGATCTGCGGCAGCAGATCGAGCTGCTCGTGGGTGAAGGCCTGGAACTCATTCTGCCACTGCGACGGCGCTTCGACCTTGCTGATCTGCACGGCGGTGACCTTGTACTCCGGGCAGTTGGTGGCCCAGTCCGAGTTGTCGGTGGTGATCACGTTGGCACCGGATTCCGGGTGGTGGAAGGTGGTGTAGACAATCCCCGGTTGCACCCGCTCGGTAATGATCGCGCGCATCGCCGTCTCGCCGGCGCGGCTGTTGATCGATACCCAGTCGCCGTCGTTGATCCCGCGGTCCTCGGCATCCACCGGGTGGATTTCCAGACGGTCCTCGGCATGCCAGGCACCGTTGGCGGTGCGCCGGGTCTGCGCGCCGACGTTGTACTGCGAGAGGATGCGCCCGGTGGTGAGGATCAGCGGGCGCTTGCGCGAGGTGCGCTCCTCGGTGGCGATGTACTCGGTGATCATAAAGCGGCCCTTGCCGCGCACGAAGGCGTCCTCGTGCATGATCGGCGTACCTTCCGGCGCGGCGTCGTTGCACGGCCACTGGATGCTGCCCAGGCGATCGAGCTTGGCATAGCTGACCCCGGTGAAGGTCGGGGTCAGGCTGGCGATCTCGTCCATGATCTGCGACGGGTGCGTGTAGTTCATCGGGTAGCCGAGGGCGTTGGACAACGCCACCGTTACCTCCCAGTCTTCCTTGCCGGCCAGCGCCGGCATCACCTTGCGCACCGGCGAGATGCGCCGTTCGGCGTTGGTGAAGGTGCCGTTCTTCTCCAGGAAGGAGGCACCGGGCAGGAACACATGGGCGAACTTGGCGGTTTCGTTGAGGAACAGGTCCTGCACCACCACGCACTCCATGGCCTTGAGCGCGTCGGTGACATGCTGGGTGTCCGGGTCGGACTGCGCCGGGTCTTCGCCCTGGATGTAGATGCCCTTGAAGGTGCCGGCATGGGCCGCCGCCAACATATTGGGAATGCGCAGGCCCGGCTCGTCGAGCAGGCTGACGCCCCAGGATTGTTCGAACTGTGCCCGCGCCAGCGGATCGGAAACATGCCGGTAGCCGGGCAGCTCATGGGGGAAGGAACCCATGTCGCAGGAGCCCTGCACGTTGTTCTGCCCGCGCAGCGGGTTAACGCCGACGCCGGCGCGGCCGATATTGCCGGTGGCCATGGCCAGGTTGGCGATGGCCATCACGGTCGAGGAACCCTGGCTATGCTCGGTCACGCCCAGGCCGTAGTAGATCGCCGCGTTGCCGCCGGTGGCGTAGAGACGGGCAGCGGCGCGCACGCTGGCTGCGGGCACGCCGGTCAGCTCTTGCATGGCCTCGGGGCTGTGCCGTGGGTCGGCGACGAAGGTGCGCCATTGCTCGAAGGCCTCAGTCTCGCAACGCTCGGCGACGAAGGCCTCGTTGACCAGATTTTCAGTGACGATGACGTGGGCCAGGCTGTTGAGCAGGGCGACGTTGCTGCCGGGACGCAGTTGCAGATGATGGTCGGCCTTGACGTGCGGGCCGCGCACCAGGTCGATGCCGCGCGGGTCGGCGACGATCAGTTTGGCACCCTCGCGCAGACGCCGCTTGAGCTGCGAGCCGAATACCGGGTGGCCGTCGGTGGGGTTGGCACCGATCACCAGCACCACGTCGGCGGCCAGCACCGAGTCGAAGTCCTGGGTGCCGGCGGATTCGCCGAGGGTGACCTTGAGGCCGTAGCCGGTCGGCGAATGGCAGACCCGCGCGCAGGTGTCGACGTTGTTGTTGCCGAAGGCGGCGCGCACCAGCTTCTGCACCAGGTAGGCCTCTTCGTTGGTGCAGCGCGAGGAGGTCAGGCCGCCGACCGAGTTGCGGCCGTATTGCGCCTGGATGTCCTTGAAGCGCTGGGCGGTATAGGCGATCGCCTCGTCCCAGCTCACCGTGCGCCAGGCGTCATGGATGCTTTCGCGAATCATAGGCGCGGCGATGCGATCCGGGTGGGTGGCGTAGCCCCAGGCGAAACGGCCCTTGACGCAGGCGTGGCCGTGGTTGGCGTGGCCGTCCTTGTTCGGCACCATGCGCACCACTTCGTTGCCTTTGATCTCGGCCTTGAACGAACAACCGACGCCGCAATAGGCGCAGGTGGTGGTGACGCTGCGTTCGGCCTGGCCCTTCTCGATCACCGACTTTTCCATCAGGGTGGCGGTCGGGCAGGCGTTGACACAGGCACCGCAGGACACGCACTCGGAGTCGAGGAAGGTCTCGTTCTGCCCGGCACTGACCTGCGAATCGAAGCCACGGCCGCTGATGGTCAGGGCGAAGGTGCCCTGCACTTCTTCACAGGCGCGCACGCAGCGGTTGCAGACGATGCACTTGGCCGGGTCGAAGCTGAAATAGGGGTTGGATTCGTCCTTGGGCTCGGCCAGGTGGGTCTTCACCGGGTCGTAGCGCACTTCGCGCAGGCCGACCACGCCGGCCATGTCCTGTAGCTCGCAGTTGCCGTTGGCCGAACAGGTCAGGCAGTCCAGCGGGTGGTCGGAGATGTACAGCTCCATGGTGCCGCGGCGCAGCTCGGCGAGTTTCGGGCTCTGCGTGCGCACCTTCATGCCCGGCTCTACCGGAGTGGTGCAGGAGGCCGGGAAACCGCGGCGGCCTTCGATCTCCACCATGCACAGGCGGCACGAGCCGAAGGGTTCCAGGCTGTCGCTGGCGCACAGCTTGGGCACGGCGATGCCGGCTTCTTGCGCGGCGCGCATCAGTGAGGTGCCGGCCGGCACTGTGATGGAGCTGCCGTCGATTTCCACCGTTACCGGAGCACCGCTGCGAGCCGGGGTGCCATAGTCGAGTTCACGATACAGGGCCATGTCGATGTCTCCGGTTCAGCGGGCTTCGGCTGCGTCTTGCGACACACCGAAGTCTTCGGGAAAGTGATTGAGGGCGCTCAGCACCGGATAGGGGGTCATGCCGCCGAGGGCGCAGAGCGAGGCACCGAGCATGGTGTCGCACAGGCTCTTGAGCAGTTCGATACGCCCCGGCTGCGGGCCTTCGGAACGGGCGACTATGATCTGCTCGAGCAGTTCTTCGCCGCGGGTCGAGCCGATCCGACAGGGCGTGCACTTGCCGCAGGATTCGATGGCGCAGAACTCCATGGCGTAGCGCGCCATGTCGGCCATGTCGACGCTGTCGTCGAACACCACGATGCCGCCGTGACCGAGCACCGCGCCAAGGGCGGCGAAGGCCTCGTAATCCAGCGGCGTGTCGAATTGCGCTTCCGGCAGGTAGGCACCCAGCGGACCGCCGACCTGCACCGCGCGGATCGGCCGGCCGCTGGCCGAACCGCCGCCGTAGTCGTAGAGCAGTTCGCGTAGGGTAATGCCGAAGGCCAGTTCGATCAGGCCGCCACGGGCGATATTGCCGGTCAGCTGGATCGGCAAGGTGCCGAGCGAGCGGCCCATACCGAAGTCTCGGTAGTAGGCACCGCCCTTGTCGAGAATGATCGGCACCGAGGCCAGCGAGATCACGTTGTTGATCACAGTCGGCTGACCGAACAGGCCCTCGATCGCCGGCAGCGGCGGCTTGGGCCGCACTTCGCCGCGCTTGCCTTCGAGGCTTTCCAGCAGCGAGGTTTCCTCACCGCAGACATAGGCACCGGCACCACGGCGCAGGTGCAGATGGAAGCGCTGACCGCTGCCGAGAATGTCGTCGCCCAGGTAGCCCTCGGCATAGGCCGTGGTGATGGTCGCCTTGAGCGCCGCCTCGGCATGCGGGTATTCCGAGCGCAGGTAGATATAGCCTTCGGTCGCGCCAACCGCCAGGGCGGCAATGGTCATGCCCTCGATCAACACGAAGGGGTCGTCCTCCATCACCATGCGGTCGGAGAAGGTGCCCGAGTCGCCTTCGTCGGCGTTGCAGACGATGTATTTCTGCGCCGCCTCGCAGCCGGCCACGGTGCGCCACTTGATGCCGGTGGGAAAGGCTGCGCCGCCGCGCCCGCGCAGGCCGGAGTCGAGCACTTCGGCGATGATCGCCTCGGAGCCGATTTCCAGCGCGCGCCTGAGGCCGCGGTATCCGTCATGCTCGATATAGTCGGCCAGCGACAGCGGATCGGTGATCCCGGCGCGGGCGAAGGTCAGGCGCTGCTGACGCTTGAGGTAGTCGATTTCCTCGGTCAGGCCGAGCGCCAGCGAATGCTCGCCGCCGTCGAGAAAGCCGGCATCGAACATTCCGCCGACGTCGCGGGCCTTGACCGGACCATAGGCCACGCGCCCGGCCGGGGTGGCGACCTCGACCAGCGGCTCCAGCCAGAACAGCCCACGCGAACCGTTGCGCACCAGGCGCACCTCGATATTGCGTGCAGCGGCCTCGGCGACTATGGCCCGGGCCACCTTGTCGGCACCCAGGCTCAGGGCGCTGGCGTCGCGTGGCACGTAAACGGTGATTGGCGAACTCATAGCCGCGCCTCCTGTTCTTCAACCAGATCCAGCAGATCCTCGACATCGACCCGGCCGTACAACTCGCCGTTGAGCATGGCGTTCGGCGCACAGGCGCAGTTGCCCAGGCAGTACACCGCCTCCAGGGTCAGGCTGCCGTCTTCACGGGTCTCGCCCAGCTGCAAACCGAGTTTTGCCTGCAGCTCATTGGTCAGCGCCTTGGCCCCCATCGACTGGCAGGCCTCGGCCTGGCACAGCTTGAGGTGCACACGCCCCGGCGGGCTGGCACGGAAGTCATGGTAGAAGCTGACCACCCCATGCACTTCGGCGCGCGACAGACAGAGGTCTTCGGCGATCAGCGCCAGCACCTCGGGCGGCACCGCGCCGAGACGATCCTGAATGTCGTGAAGAATGGGCAGTAGCGCACCCGGTTCGTCGCGATGCGCCGCCAACACCTCGCGGGTGACGGCCTGGTACTGGGGTAAGTCGGCATGCGGGGCAAGCTTGGCCATGTTCGAGGCTCCGGCCGTTGTGCTGGCTGGCGACCAATAACCGCCGAATCTATCCGGCGAGCGATTGAGCGACCTATCAGGCGCACAACATATGAAATTAAGTTCTTATTTGCAGGTCATGAAAACCACGGACAACCAAGCTAACATGCGGTTACGCCCGATCAAATATGAAGCAGAGAGCATATGATCCGCATCGAAATCCAACCGCGCTGGCGCTTTCACCAGATCGACGGCAGCAGTCTCGACCCCCAGGGCATGAGCCTGCTGCAGAACGTTCACGACTGCGGCAAGCTGACCGAGGCCGCCGCCCGCAGCGGCTATTCCTACCGGCATGCCTGGAACCTGCTGGGCAAATGGGAAGCCTTCTTCGGCAGCCCGCTGATCGAGCTGCAGCGCGGCAAGGGTGCGCAGCTCACCAGCCTCGGGGAAAAACTGCTGCGCGCCGACCAACGCATTCGTGCGCGCCTGGCACCGCAACTGGACAATCTGGCCGGCGAGCTGGAGGTCGAACTCAACCGCGCGCTACAGGAAACCCGCCCCGGCCTGCGCATCCACGCCAGCCATGGCTTCGCCGTGGCGGCGCTGCGCGAATGGCTGGAACAGGACAACCGCTGGCAGTGGGAGCTGCAGTTTCGCAGCGGGGTCGAGGCGATGCTCTCGCTGCAACGCCGCGACTGCGACCTGGCCGGCCTGCACGTGCCGGCCGGGCCGCTGGGCAGCCTGAGCATGGCGCGCATCCAGCCCTGGCTGCGCGCCGAGCACCGGGTGATCACCTTCGTCGTGCGTACCCAGGGGCTGATCCTCGCCCCCGGCAACCCGCTGGGCATCACCGGCCTGGCCGACCTGCAACGCAGCGGCCTGCGCCTGGTCAACCGCGAGCAGGGTTCGGGCACGCGCATGCTGCTGGAAAGTCTGCTGCAGCAGGCGCAGATAGACAGCGCCAGGATCGACGGCTTCCATAACGAGGAATACACCCACGCCGCGGTGGCCGCCTACGTCGCCAGCGGCATGGCCGATGTCGGTTTCGGCGTGGAGGCGGCGGCGCGCATGTTCGGCCTGGCGTTTATCCCCATGGCCCGCGAGCACTACTGCCTGCTCTGCCATCAGGACAGCCTGGCGCTGCCGGCCATGGGCGCACTGCTCGAGGTGCTGCAACACCCGGAATTCCAGGCACGCATCGGCCAGTTGCCCGGCTACGCCCTGAGCCGCCCCGGCGAGGTGCTGCCGCTGAGCCAGGCGCTGGAACACTGGAGCCGCGAGAGCCTGCTGGAGTAGTTTTCAGACAGGTGTTGCGAGGCGTGAAGTCGTAGGTTGGCGTTGCTCCTCAACCCAGCCCTTGAGCCCTGCGCATCGCGGCGTGGGCCTGGGGGAAATAGCGCCAGCGCTGTGGCAGCACCTTCCACAGGTTCCTGACCACCAAGGCCAGGCCATTCAGACGGCGCTGGTCTTTCGCGGTCCACGGCAGCTCCAGGCGCTGACGCAGGTCCACAGGCAGAGTACCCACCGCCAGCCAGCGCGCGCCACGGTCGAACAGGGGCCGCAGTACCCACCACAGCGGGCCGCGCATCCAGGGATAGGGTGGCGGTAGATTCGGGTTGCCGGCGAGAAACCAGCGGGCCACGTCGGTCATTTCCAGGCGGTTATCGAGCATGCCTTGCCAATAGACCTTGAACGCCGCGTAATCGGTCGGCACCGTCGCCATCGGCAGCCCGTAGAGGGCGTACCACTGGATCGACTCCTGATAGAGACGCTCCTGCGTGGCCTGATCCAGAGGCGTGCCGAAGATGGCCTGCATGGCGATCTGTCCTTCGAAGAAGGTGGCATGGGCCCAGTAGAAGAGTTCCGGGCTGAGGGCGTGATAGCGCTGACCATGGGCGTTCACACCCTTGATCTGGCGGTGCCAGTCGCGGATCTGCTGACCGGTCGCCGTCGCCTGCTTGCCTCCATAGACCACCGCGAGAATCGGCGGAATGGAACGAAACAGGCGGTTCCAGGGATTGAGGAACAGGTCGGAATGGTCCTGCACGCCAGCGGCGAGGCTCGGGTGCAGGTTCTGCAACAGGCCGACGCGGCTGATCAACAGCAGCCCGCGCAGATCACCGAAACATCGCCACGTCAGCGACTCCGGCCCCAGGGGTTGTAGCTGCTGCTCGGTTGGAATGGAACAGGTGGCCTGCATGCTCGGTCGCTCCCATGCGATTGTGTGCCACCGATGTTAATGCGAGTATCTGCTCGCATTAAATTCGCAATGGAGCAGTCATGCGCAAGCGCCCCGGCCAGCAACGCTCGCAACAGATGGTGGATATCCTCCTGGAGGCCAGTGGCCGGGTGATCGCCCGCCAGGGGCTGGCCAGCCTGACCACCAACAGGGTGGCCGACGAGGCTGGCGTGAGCATCGGCTCGCTGTACCAGTACTTTGCCAACAAGCAGGAACTGCTGGAGGGGCTGCTCGAACGCATGGCGCTGGATATGACGCGCCTGATCGATGCGCGCATGACGCAGCTGCTGGCAGCCGATGTCAGAACGGCGGTGAAGATGTTGTTGGGCGAAATGCTCGCATTTATCCGCGGCGGCGATGGCCGCTACCTGGAGGTGGTGCGGCACTGGCAGCAGCTGCAGACCCTGCAAGTGGTCGACCGACTGGAACAGCACCTGTCCGAGGTGTGCCGACGCTACCTGCTGCGCCATGTCCGCGAGTACCCCATCGAAAACCCCATCCCGGTACTGTTCGTGATCATCAACGGCACCCTGATGACCCTGGTCCGTTACCTGGCACTGGAGAATCCGCCCCTGAGCGAAGAGGAATTGATCGATAGCCTGACCGAGATGCTGGCCGCCTACCTGGCCTCTGCGGCGCAGCACAGGGCCAGCCCGCCGCTGGCAAGGGCACCCGACTGAGTGCGCCGGCGCTTCAGAACGAAGGTGCCAGGCGCTCGATTGCTCCTCTGGCGGATTCGCCATGGCGTTACCGATGACCCTCGCACCGGCTTCCCCATACGCCCCAGCTGAACGGCGCGCGACCGGGAGCCAGCAAGGCCGCGCGTTAGAGCTATACGGACTATGGCGGTTTAACTACGCCGACTGCTCAGCCCCCGGCCAACCCGCCTTGCCCAGGGCCGCCAGCAGGGTTTCGCGGTCCAGCCCCTGGACCCGGTGACCATTGCCCTCGAGGGTATTGGCCGCCAGCAGGGCATTGATAATGGCTTCCTCCACGGCCTCCGAAGCGGCGAGAAACAGGTCGCCGATATGGTCGTTGTTGACCATACGCAGGCCGTCGCAGGTAAAGGCCCCCTTGCGTTCGTAAGCGGTGGCCTCCAGTTGCGGGTTGCCGGTGGAGAAGGCGACGAAGATATCGCCACTGCAGTCCTCGTTGCCGCCGCCGGTGCGGGCGATGCCGATGCTGGCGCGCTGGGCCAGGCGGGTGCACTGGTGCGGTAGCAGCGGCGCATCGGTGGCCAGGCAAACCACGATCGAGCCCATGCCGGGATGGGGCAGGTCGGCACGCAGGAAGGGCGAGGTGGCCTTTTCCATATAGCGCCCCACTGGGTAGCCATCGACCCGCAGCTCGCGACGCGTGCCATGGTTGGCCTGGACGATGGCCCCCACGGTCCAGCCGCCCTGGGCCGCGCTCAGGCGGCGCGAGGCGGTGCCGATGCCGCCCTTGTACTCGTGACAGATCATGCCGCTGCCGCCGCCCACCGCGCCCTCTTCCACCGGGCCGCTCCTGGCGCGGTCCAGGGCCTCGGCCACATGCTCGGGGCGCACATGGAAGCCGTTGATGTCGTTGAGCAGGCCGTCGAAGGTTTCCAGCACCACCGGCATATTCCAGTACAGGCGGCCATCGGCGGGCTGGTTCTGCCGCTCCAGGGCGATCAGCGCGTCGCGCACCACGCCCACGCTGTGGGTGTTGGTAAAGGCGATCGGGCTGGTCAGCAGGCCGGCCTCGCGAATCCACTCCAGACCCGTGGCATCGCCGTTGCCGTTGAGGATATGCACGCCGGCGAAGCACGGCTGCTCGGTAGTGGAACCGGCGCGTGGCTCGATCAGGGTGACCCCGGTGTTGATGTCGCGGCCGCCCGCCGTACGCCCGCGCACATCGCTGTGGCCGACGCGCACGCCGGGCACGTCGGTGATGGCGTTGAGCGGGCCGGGTTGCAGTTGGCCGAATTGAATCTTCAGGTCGCGGGCACGTGGTTTCATCGTCTCTCTCATGGTCGTTCTCACTGCTCTTTCTCAATAGCGGGGGTGTTGCAGGACAAACTCAGGGGGATTTACTGGCCGCTCTTGACCTTGCTCCACACGCGGGTGCGGATGCGCTCGATCTTCTTCGGCAGCGGCTCCAGGGTGTACAACCTGGCCAGGGTCTCGGCCGGCGGGTAGACGGCCGGGTTGTTGCGGGTCTCGGCGGCAAGCAGGGCGGTCGCGCCGAGGTTGCCGTTGGGGTAGCGCAGATAGTCGGTAATAGGCGCGATGACTTCCGGGCGCATCAGGTAGTCGATAAAGGCCAGGCCCTGCTCGGGATGGGGCGCATCCTTGAGCAGCACCAGGGTGTCGAACCACACCGGCGCGCCTTCCTTCGGCAGGCTGTATTCGATTTTCACGCCATTGCCGGCCTGCTCGGCGCTGGCCTTGGCGTCCAGCATGCCGCCGGCCCAGCCCAGGGCCACGCAGATATCGCCGTTGGCCAGGTCGGTGATGAACTTGGACGAGTTGAAGTAGGCGATATGCGGGCGCAGCTTGAGCAACAGTGCCTGGGCCTGCTGGTAATGGGCCGGGTCCTGGCTATTGGGCGGCAAGCCCAGGTAGTGCAGCACGACGGGCAGGATCTCGGAGGGCGAGTCGAGCAGGGCCACACCGCACTGGCTGAGCTTGGCCAGGTTCTCTTCCTTGAACAGCAGGTCCCAGGAGTCCACCGGGGCCTGTTCGCCAAGCACCGCACGCACCTGCTCGACGTTGTAGCCGATACCGTTGGTGCCCCACATATAGGGCACGGCATAGCGATTGCCCGGGTCGTTGCTGGCCAGCTTGGCCAGTAGTTCCGGATCCATATGCGGGTAATTCGGCAGCTTGGCCGGGTCCAGGGGTTCGAGCACGCCGGCCTTGATCAGGGTCGGCAGGCTGAAGTTGCTGGCCACCACCACGTCGTAGCCGCTGCG
>CAZOEC010000021.1:0-46681 GCA_964578635.1 uncultured Pseudomonas sp. | reverse complement strand
TCGATCACCATGATCGCAACGTCGATTTCGTGCGCATCGTCTGCATCGAGAACATCCACAATGGCGAGAACGTCAAGCAATCCAGCGCGATCCGCTCGATGAGCCATAACGTGCTGCACCTGCTCGATGAAACCCTGCGCCGTGGCGAGGCCAGCGGCGTGTTTCGCCAGGGGCTGCAGGCGCTGGATGTGCACCTGCTGATGAGCTCGTTCTGTTTCTACCGGGTGTCCAATCGGCACACTTTTAGCCATATCTTCCAGATCGACCTGGCCGATGATGCGGCGCTCAAGGCGCACCACAAGCAGGTGATCTGTGAATCGGTGCTGCGCTACCTGCAGGCCTGACCTGCGCGCTCATGCGGCCACGGCGGATAACGCCATGGCCGCAGCGATTAGCCATTCATGCTGTGGAAGTGCGCCTGCATGCGGGCGGCATCGGCTGCTACGCCGCTGAACAGCTCGAACGCCTTGACTGCCTGAAACACCGCCATGGTGCCGCCGTCTAGGGTGCGACAGCCAAGGGCGCGGGCTTCTTTGAGCAGTTCGGTTTCCAGTGGGAAGTAGACTATTTCCGCCACCCACAGGCCTGCGTGCAGATATTGCGCAGGCAGCGGCATGCCAGGCAGCTTGGCCATGCCCACCGGGGTGGTGTTGACCAGACCATCGGCGGCGCTAACCTCGCTGGCCAGATCACTGCCGACCAGCGCACGGCCGCTGCTGAAGTGGCTGTTGAGATTGTCGACCAAGGCCTGGGCGCGACTCGGATCAACTTCGAAAATGCTCAGTTGTTCGACCCCTTCACTGAGCAGGGCGTGCGCCACTGCGGCACCGGCACCGCCGGCACCCATCTGCACCACGCGCCGCAGCGCCACGCCCGGCAGGCCGCGGCGCAGGCCTTCGGCAAAACCCAGGCAGTCGGTATTGTGGCCGACACGCTTGCCGTCCTTGAGTACCACGGTGTTGACCGCGCCGATACCGCGCGCTTCGTCCGACAGCTCATCGAGCAGCGGGATGATCGCCTGCTTGCAGGGGAAGGTGATATTGAGGCCGGTGAAGCTCATCTGCTCGGCCCCCCTGAGCAGTTCGGGCAGGGCATGGATATCCAGCTTGAGAGCGTCCAGGTCGATCAGGCGATACAGGTAGCGGATGCCCAAGGCATCGCCTTCGTGCTCGTGCAGGGCAGGGGTGCGCGAAGCCTGGATGCCGGCCCCGATCAGGCCGGCGAGTACGGATGGCTGGGAGTTTTGGGTCATGGCGTCAGGCTTTCAGCTGATGGGCGAAATGGTCGATGGCCAGGCGATAGCCGTTGCTGCCGAAACCGCACAGCACGGCGAGCGCAATGCCGGAGACAAAGGAGTGGTGGCGAAAGGCTTCGCGCTTGTGCACGTTGGACAGGTGCACTTCGATAACCGGCAATTCACTGGCCACCAGTGCATCGCGGATCGCCACCGAGGTGTGGGTCCAGGCTCCGGGATTGATCACGATGCCGGCATGCTGGCCGCGCGCCTGGTGAATCCAGTCGATCAGTTCGCCTTCGTGGTTGGTCTGGCGGAACTCCAGTTGCAGTTCGTGCTGGCTGGCGGTGTGCTGGCACAGCTGGCTGATGTCGGCGAGGGTTTCATGGCCGTAGGTCGCGGGCTCACGGGTCCCGAGCAGGTTGAGGTTCGGGCCGTTGAGCACCAGCAGGCTGTGATTCATTGCGATGACCTCCGCTTGTTATTGTGCGTTCGCCGCAGAGCGCGGGTTCTGTTGAGATCAAAATGTACTAAATGGTTAGTTTGGTCAATCGACCTTATGCCGCGATCTCGGCAAGGAGGCACCTCGATCTGTTCATGAGGACGCGGCTGAAGTCGCAGATTTGCCTGCCAGGCCTTGCCGCACCGGCCTTTGAGGCTGTCGATAAGGCTCGGTGGCGGGTGGAAAAGGCTGTGCGATTAACGCCCGATTTATGCTTTACCGCCCTGGCCAGGCGTGTGCGCCATCTATTGTTGTCACCAGGAGCAAACCCATGGCAGCGCGGCCGTTGGCGGTGGGGTGGGCTAGGCTCGACGCAAGGCGGAAGCCGGCTCCCGCGCCGGGTTTGATCCATAACCAAGTAGTTATGGATGGGGGTGATCTTTTCAATTTTCAGGCCTGGCGCGCTGCTGGAGACTGTGGCCCTGCCTGAGCCATCAGAACGTTTCAGCCATTCCTGCAAGAGAAGACCGACATGTCCGACGCGCAGCCGGACCTGCTGGTTCGCCGCCACTTTGCCGCTGTGCTGAAGGCGCGAGACTATCGGGCCGACGGCGCACAGCAAGCGGCCATTGATCATCTTGGTCGCTGGCTGTCGGCGTTTCTGTGTGCCCGCCCGAGCTGGCCGCGCCGTCGTGCGGCTGGGGTCTATCTGCATGGCGGTGTAGGTCGCGGCAAGAGTCTGGTGCTGGATGCCGTGTTTGCTGCCGCGCCCCTGGCGGAGAAACGCCGGGTGCATTTCCATGCCTTTCTCCAGGAGCTGCAACAACGCATGGAGGCCTACGCCGGTCAGGCCGATCCGCTGGCCAGGGTTGCCGGCGAAATCGCCAGGCAGACGCGGCTGCTGTGTTTCGACGAGTTCCATGTCCATGACATCGGCGACGCCATGCTTCTTGGCCGCCTGCTCAAGGTGCTGGTGAAGGAGGGGGTTGGTCTGATCTGTACCTCCAACTATGCGCCGGCCGGGCTGTGTCCCAATCCGCTCTACCGCGAGCGCTTCCAACCTGTTATTGCATTGCTGGAGCAGCGTTTCGAGGTGCTGCAACTGGACGGGGGCTACGACTACCGGAAGAACTCGTCCCAGGTGTGGGGCAGCCTGTACTGGCCTGTATCTGAGGAGTGCAGCTGGCTGGGTAGCCAGTTGGGCCTGAGCCAAGCGGCCAGGTGTGGCACGACCCTGTTGGTCAATCGGCATCCGCTGCGCCTGCGCGGCCGTGACGGTGCGCGGGCCTGGCTGGATTTCACCGAGCTGTTTCGCCGCCCGCGCTCCAGTGCCGACTACCTCTGGTTGTGCGGCGAATTTCGCGAGCTGGCGGTTGGCGGAGTGCCGTGTCTGGCTGGCGAAGGCAGCGAGGTGCAGCAACGCTTTCTCAACTTTATCGACATCGCTTACGACAGCGGCATTCAGCTGCTGCTCGGTTGCGTTGCCGACCTCGACGAGCTGTGCCGCAGTGGCTCGCATGGCGATCTATCGCGCACCCATAGTCGCCTGCAGCAGTTGCAGGCGCTGTCGTTGAGCGCTGCCGGCGCGACCTGAGAGGCCCCTGATGTTGCAGATACTCGGCATTACCGCACCTATCTTCATCTTGATTGGTATCGGCTTTCTGGCCACGCGCAGCAGCCTGGTCAGTCATGAGCAGATTGTCGGCATGGGCCGCTTCGTCGTCACCCTGGCCTTGCCGGCACTGGTGATCAAGGCCTTGATCAATCGCCCGCTGGACGAGGTGTTCGATCGCAATTATCTGCTGGCCTATGGTCTCGGTTCGCTGGCCCTGTTCTTTCTCGGCTTTTTCTTCGCCCGCCTGCTGCGCCGCGACAATATCAGCGGCAGTGCCATCACCGCCTTGGGCATGTCGATGTCCAACAGTGGTTTTATCGGCTACCCGATAGTCGCCCTGGTCGTCGGTGAGAAAGCCGCCGTGGCTCTGGCCCTGGGGATGCTGGTAGAAAACCTGCTGATGCTTCCCCTCGGCCTGATGCTCGCCGAGGCCGGTCAGCAGCTGGGCGTGGGGTTGAGGGCGGCGTTGCTGGGTACATGCGAGCGCCTGCTCGGCAACCCGATCATTATCGCCATCAGCATCGGCCTGTTCCTGGCGCTGCTGGACGTGCGCCTACCGGCAATCGCCCAGCAGGTCGTGGAGATGCTGGCGCAGGCTGCGGCACCTGTGGCCCTGTTCGTCATCGGCGGCAGCCTGGTCGGGCTTAAGGCCGGCGGCCTGCTGGGCGACGTGCTGCAGGTCAGTATCGGTAAGCTGATCCTGCATCCGCTGGCCGTGCTGCTGATGTTCACCTGGTTCCCCGTGCAGGACCCGGCACTACGTATTGCCGGAGTGCTGTTCGCCTGTGCGCCGATGATGAGCATCTACCCCATAGTCGGGCAGCGCTTCGGCCTGGCTGGGCGCTGTGCGGCGGCGCTTCTGGGTGCCACAGTGCTGTCGTTTCTGACGATCAGTGCCTTTATCGGATTGCTGGGCGGCCCGCTTGGCTGATCGGTGGGCCGCGGCACAGCCGTTAGGCTTCACACAGCAGGCTATTTAGAGCACGAGGCCGAGTTTCAGCCGCTTGGGCAGCTTGCCGACCACCAGTTGATGGGAGCGGATCAGCAATTCTTTGAGTTCGCTGTCGCTCAGCGGGTAGGGCGCGGCCATGCTGATCCAGCGGGCGCGTGCCAGGTAAGGGGCGGGGCGGATGCCGGGGCGGTCGCAATAACCGAGGAACAGGTCGGCATCGACCTTGAACGCCAGGCCGTCGTGGCTGCCCAGGTGGAAGAGGGCGAACATCTTGCTCTCGGCCACCGAAAATACCCGCACGCCGCCCCATTTGATGTCCTCGCGGGCACCGGGCAGGCTCAGGCAAAATTCGGCAACTTGCTGCGGGGTCATGGCGGGCTCACTCGCGATAGAAAACTTGCACCAGATGATAGCCAAACTGGCTTTTCACCGGGCCGTGAACTTCACGCAGCGGCTTTTTGAAGATCACCTGATCGATGGCGCGGACCATCTGTCCCGGGCGCACCTCACCCAGATCGCCGCCTTTTTTGCCGGAGGGGCAGGTGGAGTATTTGCGCGCCAGCACGTCGAAGGCCTCACCGGCGGCGATACGTTTTTTCAAGGCCGCGGCTTCGGCCTCGGTCTTTACCAGAATATGGCGGCACATTGCCTTGGCCATGATGGGCTCCTCAAATTTACCGGGCTGCTATTGTGCCAGCATTTGTCGTGCCGTCAGAATGACGCCACTTATCTGCCGCATCATCGCGCGGCTCCGGGGTCGATCTTGGCCTAACGTATTAACTTCACCTCGACGGATCTGCTCGCCATGGACCTCTCCGCAATGCTGAAAATACTGTCCAGCCAGGACGGTTCCGATCTTTATCTGTCCACCGGTGCGCCGCCCTGCGCCAAGTTCAATGGCGTGCTCAAGGCCCTGAGCGCCGAGCCGCTGAAGGCGGGCGAGGTGGCCGCGATCGCCGATGCGGTGATGGATAACGCGCAGCGCGAGGAATTCGAGCGCGAGCTGGAGATGAATCTGGCCATTTCCATCGCCGGCGTGGGGCGTTTTCGCATCAATATCTTCAAGCAGCGCAACGAGGTGTCCATTGTCGCGCGCAATATCAAGATGGAAATCCCCAAGTTCGAGGACCTGAAACTGCCCGAAGTGCTGCTCAAGACCATTATGGAGAAGCGTGGCCTGGTGCTGTTTGTCGGCGGTACCGGTTCGGGCAAGTCCACTTCCCTGGCGGCGCTGATCGACTACCGCAACCGTAACAGCGGCGGCCATATCATCACCATCGAAGACCCGGTTGAGTACGTGCACAAGCACAAGAAGTCGATCATCAACCAGCGCGAAGTCGGGGTGGACACCCGCAGCTTTCACGCCGCGCTGAAGAACACCCTGCGCCAGGCCCCGGACGTGATCCTGATCGGCGAGATTCGCGACCGCGAAACCATGGAGCACGCCCTGGCCTTCGCCGATACCGGCCACCTGGCGATCTCCACCCTGCACGCCAACAACGCCAACCAGGCGCTGGACCGCATTATCAACTTCTTCCCCGAAGAACGCCGCCCGCAGCTGCTCAACGACCTGGGCAACAACCTCAAGGCCTTCGTCTCCCAGCGCCTGGTCAAGACCGTTGACGGCAAGCGCCGCGCCGCGGTGGAAGTATTGCTCGGCACGCCGACCATTCGCGATCTGATCAAGCGCAGCGATTTCGGCGATATCAAGGAAATCATGGAGAAGTCGAAGAACATCGGCATGCAGACCTTCGATCAGGCGCTGATCGACCTGGTGCATGCCGGGGATATCGACGAGGACGAGGCGGTGAAGAACGCCGATTCGGCCAACAATGTCCGTCTCAAGCTCAAGCTGTATCGGGAGAACCCGGCCAATGCCGAGGCGCAGCCGGCCCCGGCGGCGGCACCCAGCCCGGCTCCAGCGGCCAAGCCCGCCAGCAGCGGCGACTGGGCCCTGGAGTTGAAACTCGAAGAAATCGAAGCGGACTCCACCGAGGATCCGGGCCGTCCGGGGGCCTGAACCGGCAGTTCGGCCGCAGCGTTCGGTGCTGTGCCAGGCGTTCGCCAATGGGCCGGTAGACCCTTCTGGATGGAGTCGGCTACCGGTTTATTGGCCTTCGGCCTTGAACCAGAACTCGATTTCGTCGGTTTCCTCGGCAAACTCGGCCGCATGCAGCACGCCGGCCGGGACCTGGTACCAGTCTCCGGTGCGATAGGTGGTGGTAACGCCATTTATGCTCAGTTGCAGGGCACCTCGGGTGATCACCCCGTAGTTGTCGGTGTCATGCACATGGGGTGGGATCGATGTGCCGGCCGGGTAGGAGGCGAACAGCACGTCGCTGCCGGTGGCCGCCAGCTTGTAGGCGTCGAAACGGCCATCGTACAGGGGCAGGGATTTGATCTTGTCAGGGTAATGGCCGGCCATGGGAAGTTCCTTTTCAGTGGCGAGGGGCGGGCATTCTAGCTCGCCATGGTCGAGCCTGTGCAATAGCTGACGACAGTCCAGAAGGGCTGCCGTTCCGTGCTTAATCGCGCAGCTGCGGCAAATCGCGGTACAGCTCCAGGGCCTGGGGGTTGGCCAGGGCGTCGGTGTTTTTCACCGGCTTGCCGTGCACCACGTTGCGCACCGCCAGTTCGACTATCTTGCCGCTGATGGTGCGCGGGATATCGGCCACTGCGATGATCTTGGCCGGCACATGGCGCGGCGTGGTGTTGGCGCGGATCACCTGGCGAATCTGCGTTTGCAGCGCGTCGGTCAGTTTGACGCCCTCGCGCAGCCGTACAAACAACACTACGCGCACGTCGTCGTCCCACTCCTGGCCGATGGCGATGGATTCCAGCACTTCTTCGACCTTTTCCACCTGGCGATAGATCTCGGCGGTGCCGATGCGTACGCCGCCGGGATTCAGCACCGCGTCACTGCGACCATGAATCACCAGGCCACCGTGCTCGGTGATTTCCGCGTAGTCGCCGTGGGCCCAAATACCGGGGAAGGTCTCGAAGTAGGCGGCCTGGAACTTACTGCCGTCGTCATCCTTCCAGAAGCCCACCGGCATGCTGGGGAAATGCTGGGCGCAGACCAGTTCGCCTTTTTCGCCCGTCACAGGTTTGCCGGCATCGTTCCACACCTGCACGTCCATCCCTAAGCCCTTGCATTGAAGTTCACCGCGCCAGACCGGCAGCAGCGGGTTGCCGAGGGCGAAGCAGGAGACGATATCGGTGCCGCCGGAGATCGACGACAGGCAGATATCGGCTTTGATCTCGCGGTAGACGTACTCGAAGCTCTCGTGGGACAGCGGCGAGCCGGTCGACAGAATCGCCTTGAGCCGTTGCAGCCTGTGGGTTTGGCCCGGCCTGGCTCCGGCCTTCTCCAGGGCGGCCAGGTATTTGGCGCTGGTGCCGAAGATGCTGATGTTCTCCGCGTCGATCAGGTCGATCAGACGCTCGGCACTCGGATGGAAGGGTGAGCCGTCAAACAGCACCAGGGTCGCACCCAGGGCCAGGCCCGAGACCAGCCAGTTCCACATCATCCAGCCGCAGGTGCTGTAGTAGAACAGGCAGTCGTCGGCATGCAGGTCGGTGTGCAGGCCGAGTTCCTTGACGTGCTGCAGCAGGGTGCCACCGCTGCCATGAACGATGCACTTGGGCACCCCGGTGGTGCCGCTGGAGTAGAGGATATACAGCGGGTGGTCGAAGGCTACCTGGGTGAATTCGGGCTCGCCACCGGCCTGGTAGAAGTCCTGCCACAGCGCGACCTTGGCCGCCGAGTGGAAATCGGCGGCTTTGGCCTGGGCGTTGGAGTAGGGCACCACAATCAGCTGTTCGAGCGAGGGCAGGCGTTCGAGGATCTCGTTGAGCTTGGCGGTCAGGTCCAGATTCTTGCTGGCGTAGCGGTAGCCGGCGGCGGCGATCAGCACCTTGGGTTCGATCTGGCCGAAACGGTCGATCACGCCCTGGGTGCCGAAGTCCGGCGAGCAGCTCGACCAGGTTGCACCCAGGCTGCTGGCGGCGAGCATGCCGACCAGGGTTTGCCAGGTGTTGGGCATAAAGGCCGCGACCCGGTCGCCGCTGCCCACGCCGGCTTTGCGCAGGCTCTTTTGCAGCCCGGCGACATGGGCGGCCAGCTCGACATAGCTCAGTTGTTCGCGGCTGCCGTCCTCGCCAATGGCAACCAGGGCAGGGTGGTTATCGCGGCGGCGCAGCAGGTGTTCGGCAAAGTTCAGGGTTGCGCCGGGAAACCAGTGGGCGCTGGGCATGGTGCTGCCTTCCTGCAGCACGGCCTCGGGCTCGGTGCTAAAGCGGATCTCGAAGAACTCGACTATGGCCTGCCAGAACACCTCGCGCTGCGCCACGCTCCAGGCGTGCAGGGCTGGATAGTCAGTCAGTTGCAGGCTGTGGCGCTGATTGACGAAGCGGCGGAAGGCATCCATCCGGGTGGCGGCGATGCGTTTCTTGGAGGGTGTCCACAAGGGCTTTTGCATGTCGGATCCTATACCGGCCGTTGGCCCGGTTAACTTCTGCAAGCTTAGCGCCTTGTCCACCACGGAATCCAAATGGTGGACAAACCTGCGGCATGTTCCCCTAGGGTCTGTTGCCGTTTCGTCGCGAGCCGCGTTGCCGCGAAAAATCTCGCCAGGCTAGGCGGAGGACGCAGGTAATGGTTGTTCCCTTGCCAAGTCCTCCAACACCGCATGGCGAGATTTTGCGCGCAACCCGTAGGGCCGGGCCTGTTTTAGCGCGATACAGCGTTTCTCGACACTCATTTGGAACAACCAAACTTCGTGTCTCGTGCCTTGCCTCGCGCTAAAACAGGCTCCGGCGCGGCCGCGAACGAAACGGCAACAGACCCTAGGCGCTGGCCAGTCGCGCCCGCGCCACCCGCGAGCCGTTGGGCTTGTCCAGTACAGAACAAATACGCTGGCCGGCGGCGATCAGCCTGTCCATATCGATGCCGGTTTCAATACCCAGGCCCTCAAGCAGGTAGAGCACATCTTCGGTGGCGACATTGCCAGTGGCACCTTTGGCGTAAGGACAGCCGCCGAGGCCCGCAACCGAGCTGTCGAACACGCTGATGCCTTCCAAGAGGCTGGCGTAGATATTGGCCAGGGCCTGGCCGTAGGTGTCGTGAAAGTGCCCAGCCAGCAGATGGCGCGGGATATCACGGCCTACCACGTTGAACAGATGACGGGTCTTGCCCGGGGTGCCGGTACCGATGGTGTCGCCCAGGGAGACTTCGTAACAGCCCATGGAGTAGAGCGCCTTGGCCACGCTGGCCACTTGCGCCGGGGCTACCTCGCCTTCATAGGGGCAGCCAAGCACGCAGGACACATAGCCGCGCACGCGAATACCCTGCTGTTTGGCGGCGTCCATCAGCGGCACAAAGCGCTCGAGGCTCTCGCCGATCGAGCAGTTGATGTTTTTCTGCGAGAACGATTCGCTTGCGGCGGCAAATACCGCAACTTCCTTGACCCCGGCCGCCAGCGCGTCTTCGAAACCCTTCAGGTTGGGGGCCAGCGCCGCGTAGGTAATACCTGGCAGTTGCTGGATCTGCGCAAAAACCTCGCTGCTGCCGGCCATCTGCGGCACCCACTTGGGCGAGACAAAGCTGCCCACCTCGATATAGCCGAGGCCTGCGGCAGACAGCTCATCGACCAGGCGCACCTTGTCGGCCACGCTGATCGGCTGTTTCTCGTTCTGCAAACCGTCGCGCGGGCCGACTTCGACCAGGCGCACCTGTTTGGGTAGATTCATTTGGCGTCTCCTTTGGGGTCAATGGTGCGCCGTGCGCACCGAATACCCTGCTTATACTTCTTCCAGCTCCACCAGCACCGCACCCTCGCTGACCATCTCGCCCTCGCTGCAATACAGCGCCTTGACGGTACCGGCCTGGGGCGCGCGGATGCTGTGTTCCATTTTCATCGCTTCCAGTACCACCAAAGCCGTGCCGGCTTCGACCTGCTGGCCGGCTTCCACCAGTAGCCGCACGATACTGCCATTCATGGGGGCCGTCAGGCCGCCGTGATGTTGATGGCTGGCTTCCACTTCGGCAATCGGGTCGACGCACTGAATGCTGCGCAGCTCGCCGGCATAGTGCAGATAGAGGCTCTCGCCACGACGAATGGCCAGGTGTTGCCGGCGCAGACCGTCGCGCGCCACCTGCAGGAGCTCGCCTTGCAACTGTACGGTGGAAGCCGATGCATGGCGCAGGCGTACCACCTGGCGCTCGTTCTGGCAGCTCAGGTGTAGGTCGATTTCCGCCGGTAAACCCAGGCGCAGGCCGTTATTGCGCGACCAGGGTGAGTGATAGTCGTCGTGGCGCTGGTGCGGCGTTTCGCTCTGCACAAAGGCCTCGGCGGCCAGTTGCCAGAATTCGCTCGGCAGTTCGCTCACTGGTGGCAGCAGTTGCGCTTCATGACGTGGAATAAAGCCGGTATCCAGCTCGGCATTGGCGAAGGCCGGGTGGGCCAGCACGCGGGTGAGAAAGGCCAGGTTGGTTCTAACCCCGCCTACACAGGTTTCCTTGAGCATGGCCAGCAGGCGCAGGCGCGCTTCCTCGCGGTTTTCACCCCAGGCGATCAGCTTGCCGAGCATGGGGTCATAGAAGGGCGAGACTTCATCGCCTTCGCTGACCCCGCTGTCCACCCGACGGCCTGGGCCCGCATTGGCTTCGCGGTACAGCGTCAGGGTGCCGGTGGCGGGGAGGAAGTCGTTATCCGGGTCTTCGGCGTACAGGCGCACCTCGATGGCGTGGCCGATCAGCGGCACCTGCTCCTGGGTGATCGGCAGCGCCTCGCCACGGGCCACGCGAATCTGCCAGGCGACCAGATCCAGGCCGGTAATCAGCTCGGTGACCGGGTGTTCGACCTGCAGGCGGGTGTTCATCTCCATAAAGAAGAAGTCGCCGCGCTCATCCAGCAGAAACTCCACGGTGCCGGCGCCGACATAGCCGATGGCCTGAGCCGCCTTGACCGCAGCTTCGCCCATGGCGCGGCGCAGTTCGGCTGAGAGGCCGGGGGCGGGTGCCTCCTCGACAACCTTCTGGTGGCGACGCTGGATCGAGCAGTCGCGCTCATTGAGGTACAGGCAGTGGCCGTGCTGGTCGGCAAATACCTGAATCTCCACGTGACGCGGCTTGAGCACGTATTTTTCCACCAGCATGCGTGAATCGCCGAACGACGACTGCGCCTCGCGCTGGGCGCTGGCCAGGGCCTCGGCCAGCTCGCTCTCGCGTTCGACCACCTTCATGCCCTTGCCGCCGCCGCCGGCCGCGGCCTTGAGCAGCACCGGGTAGCCGATCACCTCGGCGGCGGCGCGGAAGGTCTCGATATCCTGTGCTTCGCCGTGATAGCCCGGCACCAGCGGCACGCCTGCTGCGTCCATCAGCGCCTTGGCGGCCGACTTGCTGCCCATGGCGTCGATGGCCGAGGCGGGCGGGCCGAGAAACAGCAAGCCAGCGGCTTCGATGGCGCGGGCAAAGCCGGCGTTTTCCGAAAGAAAGCCATAACCGGGGTGAATCGCCTGGGCACCGCTGGCCTTGGCTGCGGCGATCAGCGCGTCGATGCGCAGGTAGCTGTCGGCCGGCTTGGCACCACCGAGGTTTACCGCCAGGTCGGCTTCGCGTACATGGCGGGCATTGGCGTCGATGGCGCTGTGCACCGCCACGGTCTGGATGCCCATGGCCTTGGCCGTGCGCATTACCCGGCAGGCGATCTCGCCACGGTTGGCCACCAGCAGGGTGTCGATAGGTTTAAGGCTCATGCTTGTGGCTCCTGCCGGAGGTATGGACGTTTATCCAGCCGGCTATTGCGAGGGACATTCATGCTTATTGCTCCTGCCAGGCGGGTTTGCGTTTATCCAGAAAGGCGCGCAGGCCCTCCTGACCTTCGGGGCTGACGCGGATGCGGGCGATGGCGTTCTCGGTATAGCGGCGCAGCGCCGGGGTTAGCACGCCGCTGCCGACTTCGCGCAGCAGGTCCTTGCTGGCCAGCATCGCTTGCGGGCTATTGAGCAGCAGCGTGTCGACCCACTCGACCACCGCCTGCTCCAGGGCCTCGACGGCATAGCATTCGGCAAACAGTCCCAGTTCCCGGGCACGCTCACCGCTAAAGCGCTCGGCGGTCAGGGCATAGCGCCGCGCGGCACGTTCGCCGATGGCCTGTACGACAAAGGGGCTGATCACCGCCGGTGCCAGGCCTATACGTACCTCGGACAGGCACAGTTGGGCGTCATGGGTGCCGATGGCCATATCGCAGCAGCTGATCAGCCCCAGGGCACCGCCAAAGGCCGCCCCTTGCACCACGGCCAGGGTCGGGATCTTCAGCTGATACAGGTTGTGCATCAGCTCGGCCAGCTCGCGCGAGTCGGCCAGGTTGGCGTTGTAGTCCAGGGTTGCGGCGTGCTGCATCCAGGCCAGGTCCGCGCCGGCGGAGAAGTGCTTGCCGCGGCCGCGCAGCAGCAGAAAGCGCAGGGACTTGTCGGCCATCACCGCGTCGAGGGCGAGAATCAGCTCGCGGATCATCTCGGCGTTAAAGGCGTTGTTCTTGTCCGCACGGTTGAGCCAGAGAGTGGCAAAACCGCGTGGGTCTGTTTGCAGTTCGAGGGTGTTGAAGTCGGTCATGGTCACTCACTGGGGCGCGTACGTTGCACCTGTAGGATGGGTGCTAACCCATCAATCGCTATCGATGGGTTGCACCCATCCTACGGTTCGTCCTGATTACATTCTGAACACACCAAAGGTGGTCGGCTCGATCGGCGCGTTAAGGCTGGCGGACAGCGCCAGGCCCAGTATGTCGCGGGTCTGCGCCGGGTCGATCACACCGTCATCCCACAGCCGGGCGCTGGAGTAGTAGGGGTGACCCTGACGTTCGTACTGTTCGAGGATCGGCTGCTTGAGCTTTGCTTCATCTTCGGCGGAGAAACTCTGCCCGGCGCGAGCGGCCTGCTCGTGTTTGACCTGCACCAGTACGCCTGCGGCCTGTTCGGCACCCATCACGCCGATCCGCGCGTTCGGCCACATCCACAGGAAGCGTGGGTCGTAGGCGCGGCCGCACATGCCGTAGTTGCCGGCCCCGAAGCTGCCGCCGATGATCACGGTAAATTTCGGTACCTTGGCGCAGGCCACCGCGTTGACCAGCTTGGCCCCGTGCTTGGCGATGCCTCCGGCTTCGTATTTCTGCCCGACCATAAAGCCGGTGATGTTCTGCAGGAACAACAGCGGAATGCCGCGCTGGCAGGCCAGTTCGATAAAGTGCGCGCCTTTCTGCGCCGATTCGGCAAACAAAATGCCGTTATTGGCGAGGATCGCCACCGGATAGCCGTGGATATGCGCAAAGCCGCAGACCAGAGTTGCGCCGAACAACGCCTTGAACTCATCGAATACGCTGCCATCGACGGTGCGGGCGATTACTTCACGCACATCGAAAGGCTGCTTGGCGTCTGCCGGAATCACCCCGTACAGCTCTTCGCCGCTGTACAGCGGGTTGATCGGTGCACGGGTGTTCAGTACGCCGAGCTTGCGCCAGTTCAGATTGGCGATGCTGCGCCTTGCCAGAGCCAGGGCGTGTTCGTCGTTGTCGGCGTAGTGGTCGGCCACGCCGCTGGTCTTGCAGTGCACATCGGCACCGCCGAGGTCTTCGGCGCTGACCACCTCACCGGTGGCGGCTTTGACCAGCGGCGGGCCGGCGAGGAAGATGGTGGCCTGGTTGCGCACCATAATCGCTTCATCCGCCATCGCCGGCACATAGGCCCCGCCGGCGGTGCAGGAGCCCATGACCACGGCAATCTGCGGGATGCCCATGGCGCTCATATTGGCCTGGTTGAAGAAGATTCGACCGAAGTGCTCGCGGTCGGGGAACACCTCATCCTGGCGCGGCAGGTTGGCCCCGCCGGAGTCCACCAGGTAGATGCACGGCAGGCGGTTCTGCTGGGCGATGGCCTGGGCGCGCAGGTGCTTTTTCACGGTCAGCGGGTAGTAGCTGCCGCCTTTGACCGTGGCGTCGTTGGCCACGATCATGCATTCCACGCCCTCGACCCGGCCGATACCGGCCACCACGCCGGCCGCCGGGACCTCTTCGCCATACACCTCATGGGCGGCCAGCTGGCCGATCTCGAGAAAGGGCGAGCCGCTGTCCAGCAGGCGGTTGATGCGTTCGCGCGGCAGCAGCTTGCCGCGAGAGGTGTGGCGATGCTGGGCCTTCTCGCCGCCGCCTTCGTGAACGCGGGCGAGCAGGGCGCGCAACTCGTTGACCTGGGCGAGCATCGCCGCGCTATTGGCGGCGAACTCCGGTGAACGGGTGTTGATCTGGGTGTGCAGGATGGTCATGGATGCCTCGTTATGCTGTTCCCCCTCTCCCTGTGGGAGAGGGCCGGGGTGAGGGAGTCCGAGCCTGGCTTCCCTCATCCGCCCTTCGGGCACCTTCTCCCGGAGGGAGAAGGAATATTCAGCGCGTTTCGTTAAACAGCTCGCGGCCGATCAGCATGCGGCGGATTTCGCTGGTGCCTGCACCGATCTCGTAGAGCTTGGCGTCGCGCAGCAGACGGCCGGTGGGGTATTCGTTGATATAGCCGTTGCCGCCGAGGATCTGGATCGCATCCAGGGCCATCTGGGTGGCGCGCTCGGCGGTGTAGAGGATTACCCCGGCGGCGTCCTTGCGCGTGGTCTCGCCGCGGTCGCAGGCTTGGGCCACGGCATACAGGTAGGCGCGGCTGGCGTTGAGCTGGGTGTACATGTCGGCCACCTTACCCTGGATCAGCTGGAACTCGCCGATGCTCTGGCCGAACTGCTTGCGGTCGTGGATATAGGGCACGATCACGTCCATGGCCGCCTGCATGATGCCCACCGGGCCGCCGGAGAGCACCACTCGCTCGTAATCCAGGCCGCTCATCAGCACGCGCACGCCGCCGTTGAGCTGACCCAGTACGTTCTCTTGCGGCACTTCGACGTCATCGAAGAACAGCTCGCAGGTGTTGGAGCCGCGCATGCCGAGCTTGTCGAACTTGCTGCCGCGGCTGAAACCCTTCCAGTCGCGCTCGACAATAAAGGCGCTGATGCCGTGGGCACCCTTGTCCAGGTCGGTCTTGGCGTAGATCACGTAGGTGTTGGCATCCGGGCCGTTGGTGATCCAGGTCTTGCTGCCGTTGAGCACATAGCGGTCGCCTTGCTTGTCGGCGCGCAGCTTCATGCTGACCACGTCGGAACCGGCATTTGGCTCGCTCATGGCCAGGGCACCGATATGTTCGCCGGAAACCAGCTTGGGCAGGTACTTGGCCTTCTGCTCGGCGGTGCCGTTGCGCTTGATCTGGTTGACGCAGAGATTGGAGTGCGCGCCGTAGGACAGGGCAACCGAGGCCGAGCCACGGCTGATCTCTTCCATGGCGATCACGTGGGCCAGGTAGCCCAGGCCGGAGCCGCCATATTCCTCTTCCACGGTGATGCCGAGCAGGCCCATATCGCCGAACTTCTTCCACATATCGGCGGGGAACAGATTGTCGCTGTCGATGGCGGCGGCGCGGGGGGCCAGCTCGGCGGCGACGAAGGACTGCACCTGCTCGCGCAGCATGTCGATGGTTTCGCCGAGGGCGAAGTTGAGGGACGGATAGCTCATGGATTCACCTTGATTGTCGTTATCTGGCTCGGCATTTGGTATAGGTTGTCAGGTTGCCGACCTTTACGTTAACGTAAAGATGACCGCGTAAGCTGTCAACTCCTGTATTTAAGTTGAAGCTCGAACGCTCGCCTCAGAACAAGCACAAAACCGAGGACTGTATGACTTCACCAAGCTATACCCGCGGCTTGCAGGACAAGCCCTTGTTAGCCATGACCATTGGCGCTGCGTTCGATCAGACCGTTGCGCGTTTTGCCGAGCGCGAGGCGCTGGTGGTGCGTCACCAACAGCTACGTTATAGCTGGGCGCAGCTGGCCGAGCAGGTGGAGCGCTGCGCCCGAGCCTTGCTGGCCCTCGGCATGCAGCCCGGCGAGCGCCTGGGCATCTGGGCTCCGAATTGCGCCGAGTGGTGCATCGCCCAGTTCGCCAGCGCCAAGGCCGGGGTGATTCTGGTCAATATCAACCCGGCCTACCGCCTCAGCGAGCTGGAATATGCGCTCAAGCATTCCGGCTGCCGCTGGCTGATCTGCGCCGATGCGTTCAAGACATCCGACTACCATGCGATGCTCGGCGAACTGCTGCCGGAGCTGGCCGACTGCTCCATCGGGGCCTTGCACAGCCAGGTGCTGCCGGAGCTGCGTGGGGTGATCAGCCTCGGCCGGCAGCCGGCGGGTGGCATGCTCGGCTGGCAGGCGTTCCAGGCGCTGGCCGAGCAGGTCGAGCCGGAGCAGTTGCGCGCCTGCAGCGCCCAGTTGCAGTTCGACGATCCGATCAATATCCAGTACACCTCCGGTACCACAGGCTTCCCCAAGGGGGCCACGCTCAGTCATTACAACATTCTTAACAACGGCTATATGGTCGGTGAGAGCCAGGGGTTGACCGAATATGACCGCCTGGTGATTCCGGTGCCGCTGTATCACTGCTTTGGCATGGTCATGGGTAATCTGGGCTGCCTGACGCACGGCTCGACCATGATCTATCCCGATGCCTCTTTTGACCCGCTGGCTACTCTGGCGGCCGTGGCCGAGGAGAAGGCCACCGCGCTCTACGGCGTGCCGACCATGTTTATTGCTGAGCTGGATCATCCGCGGCGCGGTGAATTCGACCTCTCCAGCCTGCGTACCGGGATCATGGCCGGTGCGACCTGCCCGATCGAGGTGATGAAGCGGGTGATCAAGGAGATGCACATGGCCGAGGTGCAGATCGCCTACGGCATGACCGAGACCAGCCCGGTGTCGACCCAGACCGCGGCGGACGATGACCTGGAAAAGCGGGTCAGCAGCGTGGGCCGCACCCAGCCGCATCTGGAGAGCAAGGTGGTCGACGAGCAGGGGCGTATCGTCCCGCGCGGGCAGATCGGCGAGTTGTGCACCCGCGGCTACAGCGTGATGCTGGGCTACTGGAACAACCCCGAGGCCACCGCCGAGGCGATCGACGGCGCGCGCTGGATGCATACCGGCGACCTGGCGGTGATGGACGAGGCGGGTTATCTGAGCATCGTCGGGCGCAACAAGGACATGATCATTCGCGGCGGCGAGAACGTCTATCCGCGCGAGATCGAGGAGTTCCTGTTCGGCCATTCGGCGGTGGCCGATGTGCAGGTGGTGGGTATTCCCGACGACAAGTACGGCGAGGAAATCGTTGCCTGGGTCAAATGCCACCCGGGACACGAGGCCAGCGACGAGCAGTTGCGCGAGTTCTGCAAGGGGCGTATCGCCCACTTCAAGGTGCCGCGTCATTTCCTGTTCGTCGACGATTTTCCGATGACGGTAACCGGCAAGGTGCAGAAGTTCCGCATGCGCGAGCTCACGGTTGCGCGCCTGGGGATCGGTCCGAAGTAGTAGGACGCGCCCCGAGGCGAGCAGGCCTCGGGGCGAAAGCACAGCCTATAACGGTCAGCCTGCCGCCCGCTTGCGGCGGCGAGACGGGGCAAACCATTCCCGACTGCCCCTGTGCGCAAGACACTGATTCGGGATTTTTTCTACGGACGTTCGAACAAGGACTTTGCCATGTGCTCCGCCATTAGCCACTTTCCGCTGCCTGACACACTCGAACAACTGCCGGACGACCTGCGCGAGCGGATACTCGCGGTACAGGAAAAGGCCGGCTTCGTGCCCAACGTGTTCCTGATGCTGACCCATCGCCCGGACGAGTTCCGCGCCTTCTTCGCCTATCACGATGCCCTGATGGCGCGTGAGTCAGACAGCCTGACGCCGACGGAGAAAGAGATGATCGTGGTCGCCACCAGCGCCCGCCATGGCTGTCTGTACTGCGTGATTGCCCATGGTGCAGTCTTGCGTATCTACAGCAAGGACCCGTTGTTGGCGGATCAGGTGGCGATCAATCATCGCACGGCCCCGCTCGAGGAGCGCCAGCGCCTGATGCTCGACTTCGCCTTCCACGTCGGGCTGGAGCGTGGCGGGCTGGATGGCGATTGGCAGGCGCGTCTGCAGGCAGTCGGCTTCAGCCTCGACGATATCTGGGACATAGGTGCCATCAGCGCGTTCTTCAGCCTGTCCAATCGTCTGGTATCGCTGGCAGGCACGCCGCCCAATCCCGAGTTCTACCTGATGGGGCGGGTACCCAGAAGCGCACGCTGACAGCGCTGGGTAAAGCGCAGCGCCTGGGTCTCGCCGAGACACCGGCGCGGCAGAGGCTGGCCGAGCCGAGACAGCCGCGGAGGCGGTCGGCAGGTGTTCGTTTCGCCCCTATAGATATGACTTTTTTGCACAACGTACCTGATTTTTTACAGGGTATTATTTCATTTGCGCCTGCGTATACTCGATTTCACCCGGTTTACCCAGGGCGCTTCATGCCCTGGACCAGGCATGGAAAGCAAGGGCAGGGCGGATAAACACCGCAGTCTCTGCCGTCAATCGCTATCCGTAGTCCGCTTCACCTAGTCATATATAGACCGATGAGTCTCTATTAGACTTTTGTATAGTGTTTTCGTTTACGTAAAGGTAATAGTGTCAGTAGCGCCATAACCGATAACAACAATCAAGGTTAGAGGGCTTCACATGTCACCAGAGTTCGTGTTGGAAACACGCGGCCTGACCAAGGAATTTCGCGGCTTTACCGCGGTGGATTCGGTCGATCTTCGCGTGCAGAAAGGCCATATCCATGCCTTGATCGGGCCCAACGGGGCAGGCAAGACCACGGTATTCAACCTGCTCAGCAAGTTCCTCGCACCCAGCAGCGGCGAGATTCTCTATCAGGGCCAGGTGATCACCGGCCTGCAGCCGAACCAGATCGCCCGACTCGGTCTGGTGCGTTCCTTCCAGATTTCCGCCGTGTTCGGCCATATGAGTGTGATGGAGAACGTGCGCGTGGCGCTGCAGCGCAAGCTGGGCAACTCCTTTCACTTCTGGAAGTCCGAGCGCAGCCTCGACGCCCTCAACGAGCGCGCCCTGCAGATGCTCGACGAGGTGGGGCTGCTCGAGTTCGCCGACACCCTGACCATCGAACTGCCCTACGGACGCAAACGCGCCCTGGAACTGGCCACCACCCTGGCGCTGGACCCGAGTGTCTTGCTGCTCGACGAACCGACCCAGGGCATGGGCGGCGAGGACGTGGAGATGGTTATCGGCCTGGTACGCCGCGCTGCGGTGGGGCGCACCGTGCTGATGGTCGAACACAACCTCGGTGTGGTCAGCCAGCTGTGCGATCGCATCACCGTGCTGGCCCGTGGCGCGATTCTCGCCGAAGGCGACTACGCCAGCGTGTCCGCCAACCCCCTGGTGCGCGAGGCCTATCTGGGCAGCGAAGCGGCCGTACTCGAGGAGGGCCACGCATGACCAGTCTGCACACCCCGGATTACGAACAGCTGCGGGTCAGCGACCTGCATGCCTTCTACGGCGAGTCGCACATCCTGCACGGCATCGACCTGCTGGTGCGCCGCGGCGAACTGGTGACCCTGCTCGGGCGCAATGGCTCGGGCCGCTCCACCACCCTGCGCGCCATCATGAATATGGTCGGCCGGCGTACCGGCTCGATCGTGATCAATGGCAACGAGACCCTGGGTATCGCCGCCCATTTGATTCCGCGCCTGGGCGTCGGCTTCTGCCCGGAAGAGCGCGGTATCTTCGCCAGCCTCAACGTCGAGGAAAACCTGCTGCTGCCGCCGATGGTGCGCAGCGGCGGTATGAGCCTCGATGAAATCTACGAGATGTTCCCCAACCTCTACGAGCGGCGTTTCAGCCAGGGCACACGCTTGTCCGGCGGCGAACAGCAGATGCTGGCCATGGCGCGCATTCTGCGCACCGGCGCCAACCTGTTGCTGCTCGACGAGATCACCGAGGGCCTGGCCCCGGTGATCGTGCAGAAGCTCGCCGAGGTGCTGATCAAGCTCAAGAACAAGGGCCTGACCATTGTGTTGGTGGAACAGAACTTCCGCTTCGCCGCACCCTTGGCCGATCGGCATTACCTGATGGATCACGGGCAGATTGTCGAGGAAATCGGCGCTGCCGAGCTGGATTCCAAGCAGGAACTGCTGCACCGCTGCCTGGGCGTCTAAACCCGCTTTCACCCCTCGAAACATGCAGTACGGCGTGGTCCAGGCCCGCCGTGTCGGGGTTGCTTTGCCCGGTACAACAACAATAACTGTGGAAGGTAACGAGATGAATCTGTTCCAGAAGACTGCTAGCACCATCTTTGCCACCAGCCTGATTGCCAGCGCCGCCCAGGCGCAGTTCAGCGACGATGAAATCCGTATCGGCTACCTGGCCGACATGTCCGGCACTTACCGCGACCTTTCCGGTCCGGGTGGCCTGGAGGCGCTGAAAATGGCCGTCGAGGACTTCGGTGGCCAGGTCGATGGCAAGAAAATCGTCATCTTCAGCGCCGACGACCTGAACAAGCCGGATGTCGGTGCCAATACCGTGCGGCAGTGGGTCGATGAGCGCAACGTCGACATGGTCACCGGCATGGTCGCCTCCTCGGTGGTGCTGGCGGCGAGCAAGGTGGTGGAGCAGGCCGGCAAGCTGGCGCTGATTTCCGGCGCGGCGGCCTCCAGCCTGACCAACGAATACTGCTCGCCCAATCATATCCACTGGACCTACGACTCCTACGCCCTGGCCAACGGCACGGCCAAGGCGGTGCTGGCCAATGGCGGCAAGAGCTGGTTTATCCTCACCGCCGACTATGCCTTCGGCCATGCGATGGAAACCGACATCACCAAGGTGGTCGAGGCTGGTGGTGGCAGCGTAGTCAGCAAGGTCCGCCACCCGTTCCCCAGCAGCGACTTCTCTTCCTACATCCTCCAGGCCCAGGGTTCCGGTGCCGATGTGGTTGCCCTGGCCAATGCCGGTGCCGACACGGTCAACTCGCTGATGACCGCCAGCCAGTTCGGCGTCGCCCAGTCCGGACAGAAGCTGGCCGGCATGGTGGTGTTCCTCAACGACATCCACGCCATGGGCCTGGACGTGACTCAGGGGCTGATGCTCACCACCGGCTGGTACTGGGACATGAACGAAGACAGCCGCGCCTGGGCCCAGCGCTACCACGCGCGCTTCGGCAAGATGCCGGGCATGGTGCCGGCGGGCATCTACTCGGCCACCCTGCACTACCTCAACGCGATCAAGGCCAGCGGCAGCGATGATGCGCAGACCGTGCGCGCGCAGATGATGGCCACCCCGGTCAACGACATGTTCGCCAAGAACGGCAGCATCCGCGCCGACGGGCGCATGGTTCACGACATGTACCTGGCCCAGGTCAAGACTCCGGCCGAGTCGAAAGGGGAGTGGGACCTGTACAAGATCGTGCGCACCATCCCCGGCGATGAGGCCTTCCGCCCGCTGGCCGAGAGCCAGTGTTCGCTGCTGTCGCAGAACTGATCGGCAATCAACCCCAGCTATTCACCCGGCCGCACACGGCCGGGTGTCACGGACTTTCAGCGGGTGGTAAATCATGACTATGGTATTTGGCATTCCCCTGAGCGTGCTGTTTGGTCAGTTGCTCCTGGGCCTGATCAACGGGGCGTTCTATGCCTTGCTCAGCCTGGGCCTGGCGATCATCTTCGGGCTGCTGCGGATCATCAACTTCGCCCATGGCGCGCAGTACATGCTCGGGGCCTTCGCCGCGGTGCTCGGCCTCAACTACCTGGGCGTCAACTACTGGGCCGCGCTGGTGCTGGCCCCGTTACTGGTGGGTGCCCTGGGCATGCTGATCGAGCGGGGTCTGCTGCGGCGCATTGCCGGCGAGGATCACCTCTACGGTCTGCTACTGACCTTCGGCCTGGCGCTGATCGTCGAGGGCAGCTTCGTCAAACTATTCGGTGTGTCGGGCTTGTCCTACCCGATGCCGGACCAGCTCAAGGGCGGCTACAACCTCGGCTTTATGTTCCTGCCCACCTACCGCGCCTGGGTGGTGGTGGCCGCGCTGGTGGTGTGCCTGGCCACCTGGTTCATGATCGAGCGCACGCGCCTGGGCTCCTACCTGCGCGCCGGCACCGAAAACCCCAAGCTGATGCAGGCTTTCGGCATCAACGTGCCATTGCTGATCACCCTGACCTATGGCTACGGCGCGGCCCTGGCGGCCTTCGCCGGCGTACTGGCGGCACCGATCTACTCGGTGACGCCGACCATGGGTGCCAACCTGCTGATCGTGGTGTTCGCCGTGGTGGTCATCGGCGGCATGGGGTCGATCATGGGGGCCATCGTCACCGGCCTGGCCATGGGCCTGATCGAGGGGCTGACCAAGGTGTTTTACCCCGAGGCGGCCAACACCGTGGTGTTTCTGGTCATGGTGATCGTGCTGCTGGTCCGTCCCGCGGGACTCTTCGGTAAGGAGGCATAAAGATGACCAGTCTGGAAATCAAACAGGGCCCCCGGGTCCTGCAAACGCAGGTGGTTCGGCAGCGCGAACAGGCCGCTGTACGGCGTAAGCGCTGGTTCTACCTGGCCCTGTTCGGTGTGGCGCTGGTCGCGCCGTTGGCGGTGTATCCGGTGTTTCTGATGAAGCTGCTGTGCTTCGCCCTGTTCGCCTGCGCCTTCAACCTGTTGCTCGGTTATGCCGGTTTGCTGTCCTTCGGTCATGCCGCCTTTTTCGCCACCGGCGGCTATATCACCGGCTACTTGCTCAGCGAGTACAGTGGTCTGGGCACCGAACTGGGGATTCTCGCCGGTACCCTGGCCTCGACCCTGCTGGGGCTGGGCTTCGGCCTGCTGGCGATCCGGCGTCAGGGCATCTACTTCGCCATGATCACCCTGGCGCTGGCCCAGCTGGTGTTCTTTATCTATATGCAGGCACCGTTCACCGGTGGCGAGGATGGGCTGCATGGTGTGCCCCGTGGCCAGTTGTTCGGCCTGTTCGACCTGAACAACAACCTGACCCTGTACTACTTCGTTCTGGCGGTGTTCGTGCTCGGTTTCGCCATCATCCAGCGCACCATCCACTCGCCCTATGGGCAGGTGCTCAAGGCGATCCGCGAGAACGAGCCGCGGGCCATCTCCCTCGGTTACAACGTCGATGCGCACAAGCTGCTGGCCTTCGTCATCTCCGCGGCGCTGACCGGCCTGGCCGGCTCGACCAAGACCGTGGTGTTCCAGCTGGCCTCGCTGACCGACGCCCATTGGCATATGTCCGGCGAGGTGATCCTGATGACCCTGCTCGGCGGTGTCGGCACCGTGCTCGGTCCGTTTGTCGGTGCCACCTTGGTGGTCACCCTGCAGAGCTACCTGTCCAACGGCCCGTTGGGCGAGTGGGTACACGTGATTCTCGGGGTGATCTTCGTCCTCTGTGTGTTGCTGTTCCGGGTTGGCATCGTCGGCTGGGTGCTCAAGCTGGCGCGGCGCAACTTCTAGCCACAGTCCTTGTGTTGCTCACGGCGCGGTCCCCGGACCGCGGCGCGGGCCGCTGTTTGCCAAATTCGCCCTGCCGCGCCGTCGGCAGGGGTGTCTAGCACCCAGGGGAAACCCTGTGGGAACTGGCCGGTTGTGCCGGCCTTCGCCGGGTATTGCGCCGCAGTGGGCTGTTTGGGGTTGGTGCACTACCCACCTACAAGAAGAGAGACCTATGTACGTACTTAGACCTACCCAGGTATTGATGCTGTCCGGCTTGGCCGCGGCCATCGGTGTTAGCGCACCGGCCTCGGCCGCGTTTGTGGATGACAGCAAGGCTGTGCTGGATATGCGTAACTTCTATATGAACCGCGATTTTCGCCAGGACGGCGCGGCGCAGAGCAAGGCCGAGGAATGGGCCCAGGGCTTTATCCTGCGCTTCGAATCCGGTTATACCGAGGGCCCGGTCGGGGTCGGTTTCGACGCCATCGGCCTGCTCGGCATCAAACTCGACTCCAGCCCCGACCGGGTCGGTACCGGTATCCTCAAGAGCGACCGCGAGGCTCCTAACCGCGCCCAGGACGAATATGGCGAGGCCGGCCTGACTGCCAAGCTGCGCGCCTCGAACAGCACGCTCAAGCTCGGCACCCTGCAGCCGGTACTGCCGGCGCTGATGCGCAACGACAGCCGCCTGTTGCCACAGACCTTTCGCGGTGCCTGGCTGAGCAGCAGCGAGGTGGAAGGCCTGAGCCTGGACCTGGGCCGCGTGGACCGGGTCAACCAGCGCGATTCCTCGGATAACCAGGAGCTGAGCGTGTTCAACGGCGGCAAGCGCAATATCGTGCTGGGCAGCAGCAAGACCAGCGACGAATTCCTCTTCGCCGGCGGCCGTTACCAGTGGACTCCGGAACTCGCCACCAGCTACTACTACGGCGGCCTGGACGGTATCTACAAGCAGCACCTGGTCAACCTGGTCCACCAGCTGCCGCTGGGCGAGGGGCAGAGCTTCAAAACGGATATCCGCTACGCCCGCTCCACGGATGACGGTGGTAGCAACGTCGACAACGATGCCTTCGGCGCGCTGTTCAACTATCGCCTCGGTGCGCATGGCTTCAGCGCCGCCTACCAGCAGCTGTCCGGCGACACCGGCTTCGCCTATGTCGCCGGTGCCGATAACGCGCTGGTCAACCTGGTGCAGATCAACGACTTCGGCAATCAGGACGAACACTCCTGGCAACTGCGCTATGACTATGACTTCGCCGCCCTGGGTGTCCCGGGCCTGAGCCTGATGACCCGCTACCTGTCCGGCGACAACGTCGATCGCGGCGCGGGTCTGAGCGAGGGCAAGACCTGGGAACGCAACACCGACATTGCCTATGTGGTGCAAGGTGGGCCGCTGAAGAACCTTGGCCTGCGTCTGCGCAATGCCACCACCCGCAGCAACTTCGGCAGCGACCTGGACGAGAACCGCTTTATTGTCAGCTACAGCCTGCCGCTCTGGTAAGGCCGTATACCCGCTCGATCCGATTGCTCCCCTGTGTGAAATTTTCCGGGCCCTGGTGGCCCGGTTTTTTTATCGCGCGCTTTTATATCCAGGCCAATCCCCTTCGTTGTCAGCGGGGGGCGGGAAGTCCTGCGTTGACGTTAACGTAATGAGTTGTTAGCGTTCCAGGACCCATAGCCATGAACCCATGTCGCGAGGCCACTGCGCGGCAGTGCTCATGGACAATACCCAAGGATCAAGCATGACCGCCAAGACCTACAGCATTTCCGAACTGGCGCGCGAGTTGGATGTGACCACCCGGACCATTCGTTTCTATGAAGAGCAGGGCATGCTGTTACCGACCCGTCGCGGCCAGGAGCGGATCTATACGCCCAAGGACAGGGTTGCGCTAAAGCTGATTCTGCGCGGCAAACGCATTGGCTTCTCGCTGGCCGAATGCAAGACCCTGATCGAACTGTACGACCCGCAGGGCGACAACCGCCACCAGCTCAATATCATGCTGGGCAAGATCGCCGAACGGCGTCTGCAGCTGGAACAGCAGCTGCTGGACATCCAGCAGATGCAGCTGGAACTGGACACGGCCGAAGAGCGTTGCCGCGCCGCTTTACAGGGCATCGCCGAAACCGATTGATGGGGCGGCCTGCGCAGCTTGGCCCTGGGTGGCCCGCAAGGCACTGTGCAGCGCGCTCAGCGCCATATCGCGGAGCAATTCGTGGTGTGCCATCGGCTGCATCTCGGGGGCCTCGACCCAGGCCGGTAACTGATTGAGCAGGGCCATGACACCGCTCAATGCGGCGCGGCGACTGTTGCCAACCGGTTGGCCGGTGAAGTGCTCCACGCTTTCCACCAGATGCTGTGCGTAGCGAGCGCGAAGCTCGCGGATTTGCGCCTGCTGCTCGCTGCTCAGACAGTGACTGTCGTATTCGGCAAGACGAAAATGCGCGCCCATGCTGGCGTGCAACCGCAGGTGCGCCTCGAACAGGCCGTGCAGTCGTTCGGCGGGCGTGGCAGCGCGCCGTTGTACCTGGCGGGCACCGTGCAGCAGCTGCTCGTAGAGCTCTTCGATCAGCTCGAACAGCAGCGCTTCTTTACTCTCTATGTGGTTGTAGATCGAACCTGGCCGGATACCCAGGTAGTCGGCCAATTCGCGCATGCTTACCCGGCTGAAACCGCGCTCGGCAAACAGTCTCAGGGCCTGGTTGCGGGTGGCCTGATAGCGCGAGGGATCGGGGCTGGACTGGGTGGCGGGCATGGCGGTGTTCGGCACCTGAAGGGCGAGCGCCGAGCATGGCACCCCGGGCGATGAAAACCCAGGTCGCCAGCGCCCGGTCTCTCTGAGCGCTTTGGCCAATGGCCGTTTACAGCGGGTAGTGGGCCAGCTCGCGGGCGATCAGCAGGCGCTGGATTTCGCTGGAGCCCTCGTAGATCTGGGTGATGCGTGCGTCGCGGTAGTAGCGCTCCACCGGGTAGTCCTCCAGGTAGCCGTAGCCGCCGTGGATCTGTACCGCCTTGGAACACACCCGTTCGGCCATCTCCGAGGCGAACAGCTTGGCCTGCGAGGCCTGCGACAGACAGGGCTGGCCGGCGCTCTTCAGGCGCGCAGCATGCAGGATCAGCAGGCGTGCGGCATTGAGCTGGGTGTGCATATCGGCGAGCAGGTTGGCGATGCTCTGATGCTCGGCGATCGGTTTGCCGAACTGGATGCGCTCGCGGGCATAGCCCAGGGCGGCGTCGAAGGCCGCGCGGGCGATGCCGAGGGCCTGGGCGGCGATGCCAATGCGCCCGCCTTCCAGGTTGGACAGGGCGATGGCCAGCCCCTTGCCACGCTCGCCGAGCAGGTTCTCGGCGGGGATGCGGCAGTCGTTCAGGGTCACCGCGCAGGTGTCGGAGGCGCGGATGCCCATCTTGTGCTCGCTGCGGTCGACGGTGAAACCCGGGGTGTCGGTCGGCACCAGGAAGGCCGACAGGCCTTTCTTGCCCAGCTGCGGATCGGTGACGGCGAAGACGATGGCCAGCTTGGCGCGTTTGCCGTTGCTGACGAACTGTTTGGCACCATTGAGCACCCAGTATCCATCGCGCAGTTCGGCGCGGGTGCGCAGGTTGTGCGCTTCGGAACCGGCCTGTGGCTCGGTCAGGCAGAAGCAGCCTATTGCCTGGCCGCTGGCCAGGTCCGCGAGCCAGACATCCTTCTGCGCCTGGCTGCCGAAATTCAGCAGCGGGCCACAACCGACCGAGTTATGAATGCTCATCAGCGCGCCGACGGCACCGTCGCCAGCGGAGATTTCCTCCACGGCCAGGGCGTAGGCGACGTAATCGATATAGCTGCCGCCCCATTCTTCGGGCACCACCATGCCGAGCAGGCCCAGCTCGCCCATCTGCGCCACCAGGGCGTCGTCGATCCAGCCGGCCTTCTCCATGGCCTGAGCCTTGGGCGCGATCTCGCGACGGGCGAAGTCGCGGGCCATGTCGCGGATCATGCGTTGCTCTTCACTCAGTTCGAGGTCGTGCATCGGGTCTCTCTCTTGTGCTGTGGGGCTCAGGTGGTCGCTGTGCGCCGGGCTTTGCCGGCGGCAGGCTTGAAGCCGGCGAAGAAGGCCTGCACCCGTGCCGGGTCGAGGTCCTCCAGGCGGGCCGGGTTCCAGCGTGGCTTCTTGTCCTTGTCGATAAGCAGGGCGCGCACGCCTTCCATCAGATCGCCCTTGTCGAACCACTGGTAGTCCAGGTGCAGTTCCTGGGCGAAGCAGTCGGCCAGCGGCAGGTAGCGCCCGCGGCGCAGCAACTCCAGGGTCACGGCCATGGCCAGCGGCGAGCGGCTGTCGAGTACCTTGATGGTCTCCTCGGCCCAGTCCTGAAACGCTGGGCGAGTTTCTGTCAGCAGCGCCGCGCGTATCGACGGTAGGTCGGGCAGGGCGAAGTAGGCGTCGATGGCCGGCCGCAACGCCTTGAGCTCCGCACCCGGCAGTTTGCTCACGGCGAGGGTGGCGAGCAGGGAGCGCAGGGCTTCCTGCGCGGGAACGGTCCAGCTTATGTTGTCGAGGCCGCGATCCAGTTCGGCGATCTGCGCGCTCGGCAGGCACCAGTCGGCGAGGCGCACATACAGCGCATCGGCGGCATGCACCTGAAGGCCAGTGACGCCCAGATAGATACCCAGTTCGCCGGGCAGACGCGGCAGAAAATAGCTGCCGGCGACGTCCGGGTAGAAGCCGATAGCTACTTCCGGCATGCCCATGCGCGTGCGTTCGGTGACCACCCGCAGCGTGGCACCCTGCACCAGGCCCATGCCGCCGCCGAGAACGAAACCGTCCATCAATGCCATGATCGGCTTGGGGTAGCCGTGGATGTATTCGTCGAGGGCATATTCCTCTTCGAGGAAGATCTCGTGCTGGTTATTGCCCGACTGGTAGCTGTCGTAAAGCATGCGGATATCGCCGCCGGCGCAGAAGGCTTTCTCGCCGGTGGCGCGCAACACCACGGCGAGGATCTGCGGGTCCTGTTCCCAGGCATGCAACTGCTGCAGGAGCAAACGCACCATGGGCAGGGTCAGGGCGTTGAGGCCGCTCGGACGATTCAGGATCAGGTGGCCGATGCGGTTGCGCACTTCGGCCAGGACCGGTGCTTCGCCGCTGCTCATGCCTCGGCGTCCCGACGGTACAGCTTGATGATGGCGGAGAAATCCAGACCGCCATGGCCCTGCAGGCTGAAACTCTGGTACAGCTGCTGGGCGGCGGCACCGAGCAGCACGGGCTGGCGCACGTGCTTGGCCGCTTCGGTCGCCAGACCGAGGTCCTTGAGCATCAGGTCGGTGCCGAAACCGCCGCTGTAGCCACGCGAGGCCGGGGCGTTTTCCAGCACGCCGGGGAAGGGGTTGTTGATCTCCGAGCTCCAACAGCGACCGCTGGAGGTGTTGATGATGCCGGCCAGCACCTTGGCATCCATGCCCAGAGCCACGCCCAGGGCCATGGCTTCGGCGACGCCGACCATGGAGATGCCGAGCAGCATGTTGTTGGCAATCTTGGCCACCTGACCGTTGCCGCTGTTGCCACAGTGGACGAGGTTCTTGCCCATGGCAGAGAGAATGGGCCCGGCCTGGTCGAACGCACTGGCCGGGCCGCCGACCATAAAGGTCAGGGTGCCGGCAGTCGCGCCGCCGGTGCCGCCGGAAACCGGCGCATCGAGCATGGGGTTGCCTTGGGCGAGGGCCAGGGTGGCCACTTCGCGGGCGCTGAGCGGGTCGATGGTCGAGCAGTCGATCAGCAACACGCCTTGGCCGACATGCGCCAGCAGGCCATCGGTGCCCTGATAAACCTGCTTCACCTGAGCCGCCGCCGGCAGCATGGTGACGATCGCCTCGACACGGGCCTGAGCCACCGCCGCAGGGGAGTTGGCACTGGTGGCACCGGCTTCTACGAGCGCGGCGACAGCTTGGGCACTGGGGTCGAAGACGGTGACGCAGTGGCCGGCCTTGAGCAGGTTGCGGGCCATTGGGCCGCCCATATTGCCGAGACCAAGAAAACCTATATGCATGGTGAGTCCCTCTGTGATTTTTTGCGCAGCTCAGCGGTGCTGAAACTGCGCTTGGCGTTTTTCCACGAAGGCGCTCATGCCTTCCTTCTGGTCGTGACTGGCGAACAGCGAGTGGAACACCCGGCGTTCGAAGCGCACCCCCTCACTGAGGCCGAGTTCGAAGGCACGCCCCACGCACTCCTTGACCAGCATGCTGGCCGGCAGCGATTTGGCGGCGATAGCCTGGGCCACCTGCAACGTCTGCTCCAGTAGCTCGGCGGCGGGGAACACGCGGGCCACCAGACCGGCGCGCTCGGCTTCTGCCGCGTCCAGTTGGCGGCCGGTGAGGCACAGCTCCATGGCCTTGGCCTTGCCCAGGGCATGAGTCAGGCGCTGGGTGCCGCCGATGCCGGGGGTCACCCCCAGGGCCAGCTCCGGCAGGCCGAAGCGGGCGTTGTCGGCGGCGTAGATAAAGTCGCACATCAGCGCCAGCTCGCAGCCGCCGCCCAGGGCGTAGCCGGCCACCGCGGCGATCAGCGGCTTGCGCCGAGTGCCGATGCGGTCGGCGGCGGCGAAGAAGTCGTCCAGATAGATCTGCGGGTAGCCCAGCTCGAGCATTTCCTTGATGTCGGCACCGGCGGCGAAGGCCTTGGCCGAACCGGTGATGACGATGCAGCCGATGCCCGCATCGGCCTCCAGGCGATCGAGCGCCTGGTTCAGCTCACCGATCAGCTGGCTGTTCAGCGCGTTGAGCGCCTGCGGCCGGTTGAGGGTGATCAGGCCGACGCGCTCGCGTACCTCGATCAGCAGGGTTTCAAATTGCATGTCGCGCTCTCCTGAAGCAGGCCGGGTGCATAGGCCCCGGCCCTGGCGGTTTATTTCAGGGTGATGGTGGTGTTGACCGGGCCACCGACTTCGTCTTCGTCGAACCAGCGCTGGGTAACGGTCTTGGTCTGGGTGTAGAACTGCACCACTTGCTTGCCGTAAGGGCCCAGGTCGCCGAGCTTGGAGGCACGCGAACCGGTGAAGGAGAACAGCGGCACCGGCACCGGGATCGGTACGTTGATGCCCACCTGGCCGACGTCGATGTCTTCCTGGAAGCGGCGGGCGGCGGCACCGGAGCGGGTGAACAGGGCGGTGCCGTTGCCGTTGGGGTTGGCGTTGATCAGGGCGATGGCCTCGTCCAGGGTCTTGGCCTGCATCACGCACAGCACCGGGCCGAAGATCTCTTCGCGGTAGATGCTCATGGCGGGGGTGACGCCGGCGAAGATGGTCGGGCCGACGAAGTTACCGTCCTGGTAGCCCGGCACCTGCGGGTTGCGGCCATCCAGCAGCAGCTCGGCCCCTTCCTCGACTCCGCGGGCGATCAGGCCGCTGACGCGGTCCAGGGCGGCGCAGGAAACCACCGGGCCGATATCGGTACCCGGCTCGGCACCGGCATTGATCTTCAGGGTTTTGGTCTTCTCGATCAGCTCGGGCAACCATTGCTGCGCCTCGCCCACCAGGATCACCACCGAGAGCGCCATGCAGCGCTGACCAGCCGCACCGAAGGCTGCGCCGAGCAGGTTGTTGAGGGTCTGCTGGCGGTTGGCGTCGGGCAATACGATGGCATGGTTCTTCGCCCCCATCATGCACTGCGCACGCTTGCCGTTGGCGGTGGCGCGGTTGTAGACATGGGTGCCGACCTTGGTCGAGCCGACGAAGGACACGGCCTTGATGTCCGGGTGATCGCAGAGCAGGTTGACCGCCTCGGCACCGCCGTGGATGACGTTGAGCACACCCGGTGGTACACCGGCTTCCATGGCCAGTTCGGCCAGGCGCATGGTCACCAGCGGGTCCTGCTCGGATGGTTTGAGGACGAAGGTATTGCCGGTGGCGATGGCCATCGGGAACATCCACAGCGGAATCATTGCCGGGAAGTTGAACGGGGTGATACCGGCGCACACGCCCAGCGGCTGGTGCAGGGTGAAGGTGTCGACGCCACCGGCGACGTTATTGGCCAGCTCGCCCATCTGCAGGTTGCCGATATTGGCGGCGTGCTCGACCACCTCCAGGCCGCGGAAGATGTCGCCCTCGGCGTCCGGCAGGGTCTTGCCCTGTTCGGCGGTGAGCAGCGCGGCCAGCTCCTTCATGTTTTCGCGGATCAGTTGCTGGTACTTGAGGAAAATTCGTGCGCGGGCACCGATCGGGGTCTTGCGCCAGGTCTTGAAGGCCTCGGCGGCGCTGGCCACCGCGGCGTCCATTTCCTCGGCAGTGGCGAAGGGCACGCGGGCCAGCACTTGCTGGGTGGCCGGGTTGACCACGTCGCGCCATTGAGTGGTCTTGGATTCGACGAGTTCGCCAGCGATCAGCAGTTTCACGTTGGGAATGGAGGAATGAGCGGTCATCTGGGGTTCCTGCCTGGTTTTAGTGAGTCGAACGGGGCCCCGCGGCAGCATGGCCGCGCGGGACGTGTAAGGGGAGGCGGTGGCGGTTGCCGCGTCTGCGGATCAACCCTTGAGCTGGGGGAAGTCTTCCTCGAAGAACTCCAGTGCGGCGCGGCCGTCGCCCTGACGGCGTTGCACTTCGAGCTGGCGCAGCTCGACGCGGCGGATCTTGCCGGAGATGGTCTTGGGCAGCTCCAGGACGAACTCGATGCGGCGCACCCGCTTGTAGGGGGCCAGGTGCTCGCGGGCGAAGGTGAAGATCTGCTCGGCCAGGACGGCGTCGCCGGTCTGTTCCTGGGTGAGGATGACGAAGGCCTTGGGCACCGCCAGGCGTACCGGGTCGGGGCTGGGCACCACGGCCACTTCCATCACCGCCGGGTGTTCGATCAGCGCGCTCTCCAGTTCGAAGGGGCTGATGCGGTAATCGGAGGCCTTGAACACGTCGTCGGCGCGGCCGACGAAGGTGATATAGCCGTCTGCGTCGATGGCCGCGGTGTCGCCGGTGCGGTAGTAGCCGTCACGCATCACCTCGGCGGTCTTCTCCGGGCTGTCTTCATAACCGAGCATCAGCCCCAGCGGCTGCGGTTCCAGTGGCAGGGCGACTTCGCCTTCGCTGGCCGGCAGGCCGTCGGGGTCGAGCATGCACACGCTGTAGCCGGGCAGCGGACGGCCCATGGAGCCGGGCTTGAGCGGCTGACCGGGAGTGTTGCCAACCAGCGCGGTGGTTTCCGACTGGCCGAAGCCGTCGCGCAGCGGCAGGCCCCAGGCCTCCTGGATCTGTTCGATGATCTCCGGGTTGAGCGGCTCGCCGGCACCCACCAGCTCACGCAGGCGCAGACGCTCGCGGCAGCCGGCCAGGTCCTCCTGGATCAGCATGCGCCACACCGTGGGTGGCGCGCACAGGCTGGTGACGCCGTATTGCTCCAGCACCCCGAGCAAGGCCTTGGCGTTGAAGCGCGCGGTGTTATGGATAAACACGCAGGCACCGGCGTTCCACGGGGCGAAGAAACAGCTCCAGGCATGCTTGGCCCAGCCCGGCGAGGAGATGTTCAGGTGCACGTCGCCTGGCTGCAGGCCGATCCAGTACAGGGTCGAGAGGTGGCCAACCGGGTAGCTCTGATGACTGTGCAGGACCATCTTCGGCTTGCTGGTGGTGCCGGAGGTGAAATACAGCAGCAGCGGATCGCTGGCGCGGGTCGGGCCATCGACCTGGAACTCGGCGGGATAGTCGGCGGCACTGTCATGACCGATCCAGCCCGCGACCGGCGCACCGACGCAGATACGTGTGCAACCTTCTGCCAGGCCGGCAAATTTGCCGGCATGCTCGCTGCCCACCACCAAGTGACGCACGCCGCCGCGCTCGAGGCGGTCGCGCAGGTCGTCGGCGGTGAGCAGGGCGGTGGCCGGGATCACCACGGCACCCAGTTTGAAGGCCGCCAGCATGGTCTCCCACAGGGCGATATGGTTGCCGAGCATCAGCAGGATGCGCTCGCCGCGGCGCACTCCACGCTCGCGCAGGTGGTTGGCCACGCGGTTGGAGCGTTCGGCCAGTTCGGCAAAGCTGTAGCGCTGTTCGCTGCCGTCTTCCTCGACTATCCACAGCGCCGGGGTCTGGTTGCCCGCGGCCATGGCGTCGAAATAATCCAGCGCCCAGTTGAACTCATCGAACTGCGGCCAGCGGAAGTCGCGCACCGCGGTGGCGTAGTCGTTGCGGTGGGCCAGCAGGAAGTCGCGGGCGGCGAGAAAGGTGAGGCAGTTGCTGTTCATGGTTCCGGCCCTGTCTTGTTGTTGTGGGGGTACGGCGCAATCAAACTGTGGTTCGAGTATAGATAGGCGTTTGCGTAACAAGAAGGTGCAAAAAATCCGAATGGATATGCAAAAAAGTCCTTATTGCGCAAAGACCGCCGGCGTTGCCAGGTGCGCCGCAAAGCGCTCGCTAGCGTCAGCACGAAGCTCGCCCCGGGAGGCTGGTCAGGGCGCGGGTCCTGGCGTATACCTATGCGGGATTGCGTCAGGCATAACCACAAAAGCGCGGACCGATATGCAAAAAGGCACGATGGGCGAAAAACTCAACTGGGACGACCTGCGTTTCTTCCTCGAGGTGGCGCGTACCCGCACGGCCAGCGCCGCCGCGCGCCGCCTGGGGGTGGACTACACCACGGTGTCGCGGCGCATCCGCGCCCTGGAACAGAGCCTGGGGGCGCTGCTGTTCGAGAAATCGCGCGCCGCCGGCTTCGCCCTCACCGTCGAGGGCCAGCGCCTGCTGGGCCATGCCGAGACGCTGGAAAGCACCCTGCAGGCTGCCTGCGAGCAGGTCTCAGGCACCAGCCTGGGGCTCTCCGGGCATCTGCGCATCGCCAGCACCGAAGCCTTCGGCTGCTGCTTTGTCAGTGCGCAGATGAGCGGCTTTCTCGAGCGTTACCCGCATATTTCCCTGGATATTATGCCGGTGCCGCATTTCGTCAGCCTGTCGCGCCGCGAGGCGGATATCGCCATCACCCTGGAACGCCCGGAACGCGGGCCCTATGTCTGCTTCAAGCTGTGCGATTACCGCCTGCGACTGTATGCCACCCCCGAGTACCTGGCCAGCCATGCGCCGATCCACACGCGCGAGGATCTGGCCGGCCACCCCTTCGTCACCTATGTCGATGACCTAGCTTTCAGTTCCAAACTGCTCTACCTCAACGACCTGCTACCGGGGGCCAGCAGCCGCCTGCGCAGCACCAGCGTGATTGCCCAATATCACGCCGCGCTGCAGGGCCGGGCGATGGCCATCCTGCCGAGTTTCCTGGCCGGCCCGGACCCGCGTCTGTGCGAGGTGCTGCCGGGCGAGGTGGACGTGATCCGCCAGTTCTGGCTGTCCTACAGCGAGGACTTGCGCAGGCTCAAGCGGGTCACTCTGGCGGCCGAATACCTGCGCGCCTGCGCCGAGCTCAACCGTGATCTGTTGCTCGGCGAGTCGACCGAGATGGCCTACCTGCCGAGTCTCTAAGGGGCGTGGTGCCAGCGCGAACAGGGCCTGATCCAGGCGCTGCGCCCGAGGGGCGAGCATTCAGCGAGCCCTGGCGATCAGGCGCGAGGTGGCGGCGTTGCGGAAGGTCAGCTCGGCGATGGCTTGCTCGGCCTGCTCGGCCTCATCGCGGGCGGTAAGGATCACGCCGTGATGGGCCGACTTGCTGCACACCGGGTCGGCGTTGCTGGCGTCACCGGTGAGCAGGAAGGCCTGACAGCGACAGCCGCCGAAGTCCTTGTGCTTCTCGTCGCAGCTGCGGCAGGGCTCGGGCATCCAGGCGTCGCCGCGGAAATGGTTGAAGCCCGGCGAGTCGTGCCAGATCTGTCGCAGCGGCATCTGCCGCACGTTGGGGAACTCTATCGGTAGCTGCCGCGCGCTGTGGCAGGGCAGCGCGGTGCCGTCCGGGGTGATATCGAGGAACAGGCTGCCCCAGCCGTTCATGCAGGCCTTGGGCCGCTCCTCGTAGTAATCCGGAGTGACGAAGATCAGCTTGCACGGGTGGTTCTCGGCCGCGAGCCTGTCACGCCACTGATTGGTGATGCGCTCGGCGCGCTCCAGCTGCGCGCGGGTCGGTAGCAGCCCTGCACGGTTGAGCTCCGCCCAGCCGTAGAACTGGCAAGTGGCGAGCTCGACGAAGTCCGCCTCCAGCTCCAGGCACAGTTCGATGATGCGTTCGATATTGTCGATGTTGTGCCGGTGGGTGACGAAGTTGAGCACCATCGGATAGCCGTGGGCCTTGACCGCGCGGGCCATCGCCAGCTTCTGGGCGAAGGCCTTCTGCGAGCCGGCCAACAGGTTGTTCACCTCCTCGTCGGCGGCCTGGAAGCTGATCTGGATATGATCCAGCCCGGCCGCGGCGAACTCGGCGATGCGTGCTTCAGTCAGGCCGATGCCGGAGGTGATCAGGTTGGTGTAGTAGCCCAGGCCGCGCGCCGCCGCGATCAGCTCGGCCAGATCCTGGCGCACCAGCGGCTCGCCGCCGGAGAAACCCAGTTGCACCGCGCCCAGTTCACGGGCCTGGCGAAACACCTCGATCCATTCGGCGGTGGAGAGCTCGGCGCCCTGCTGGGCGAAATCCAGCGGGTTGGAGCAGTAGGGGCACTGCAGCGGGCAGCGGTAGGTCAGTTCGGCCAGCAGCCAGAGCGGCGGACCGAGCGGGGTGTCAGGCGAGTTGCAGCCAGAACTTGTCACGGGCCACCTCCATAAACTGTTCCACATCGTCGCCCAGCTCCGCGACGCCGGGATAGCGTGCCTCCAGCTCGGCGACGATGGCGGCGACGCTACGCCGCCCGTCGATCAGGCTGGCGATGGTGCCGGCACTGTCGTTGAGTTTGACCATGCCCTCCGGGTAGAGCAGCACGTGGGCCTGCTGTGCCGGCTCCCATTGCAGGCGGTAGCCGGGGCGCAGGCGCGGCACCAGCCGACGATCGAAGCCGCTCACAGGACGATCCCCCGGTGCCAGACACGCTCGGCGGTCACCGTGTGGTACGGCGGGCGCCGCAGCTCGTAGGCCATGCTCATGGCGTCGAGCATGCTCCACAGCACATCCAGCTTGAACTGCAGAATCTGCAGCATGCGTTCCTGCGCTTCACGGGTGCGGTAATGCTCGAGGGTGATGCGCAGGCCGTGCTCGACATCGCGGCGCGCCTCTTTCAGACGCTTGCGGAAGTAGTCGTAGCCGCTGGCGTCGATCCACGGATAGTGCTGCGGCCAGGCGGCCAGGCGCGACTGATGAATCTGCGGAGCGAACAGCTCAGTCAGCGAGCTGCTGGCCGCCTCCTGCCAACTGGCGCGACGGGCGAAGTTGACGTAGGCATCCACGGCGAAACGCACGCCGGGCAGCACCAGCTCCTGCGACAGTATCTGCTGCCGGTCCAGGCCGACCGACTCGGCCAGACGCAGCCAGGCCTCGATGCCGCCCTCCTCGCCGGGCGCACCGTCGTGGTCGAGGATGCGCTGAATCCACTCGCGGCGGGTCTCGCGATCCGGGCAGTTGGCGAGGATCGCCGCATCCTTCAGCGGGATATTGACCTGATAGTAGAAGCGGTTGGCCACCCAGCCCTGGATCTGCTCGCGGGTGGCGCGGCCCTCGTACATGGCCCGATGGAAGGGGTGATGAATGTGGTACAGCGCGCCCTTGGCGCGCAGTGCCTGCTCGAATTCGGCAGGGCTCATGGCGGACTGGCTCATCACGGTTCTCCGGTGCGCATAGCGCACCCTACAAATGGATGCTCATGCCATCGAACGCGACCTCAATGCCGCGGGCGTCCAGTTCGGCGCGCTCGGGGGAATCCAGGTCGAGAATCGGGTTGGTGTTGTTGATATGGATCAGGATCTTGCGCTTGGCCGGCAGCCCCTCCAGCACCTCGAGCATGCCGCCCGGGCCGCTCTGCGGCAGATGGCCCATCTCGCTGCCGAGCTTGTCGCCCACCTCGCACAGCAGCATCTCGTCGTCGCGCCACAGCGTGCCGTCCACCAGCAGGCAATCGGCGCGGCGCATCCAGGCCAGCAGGTGCTCGTCGACCTGGCCCAGGCCGGGGGCATAGAACAGCGTGCCGCCCGTGCGCCGATCCTCGACGAACAGGCCGATATTGTCGCCGGGGTGCGGGTTGCCGCGATGCGGCGAGTACGGCGGCGCACTGCTGCGCAGGGCGATGGCGGTGATGCTAAGTCCCGGGCAGGCCGGGATGACGAAGGGCTCGGCGTCCAGCTCGATCAGGTGATGCAGGAGGCCACCGTTCCAGTGGCTGAGCATGTTGAATAGCGGAAAGCCGCTGCTCAGATCCTGATGGACCATCTCGGTACACCAGACCTGGTGCGGGCAACCTTCGCGCAGGGTCAGCAGGCCGGTGCAGTGATCGATCTGGCTGTCGAGCAGGACGATGCCGGCAATCGCCGTGTCGCGCAGCTGGCGCGCCGGCTGCAGGGTCGGGAAGGCTTCGAGCTGCGCGCGGATATCCGGCGAGGCGTTGCACAGAATCCACTCGCCGTCGTCGTCCGACAGGACAATGGACGATTGCGTGCGCGGCTGCGCGCGCAAGGTGCCGGCGCGCACGCCGCGGCAGTTGCGGCAGTTGCAGTTCCACTGGGGGAAACCGCCGCCGGCGGCGGAGCCGAGAATCCGGATATGCATTTGTGCCTCACGCGGCAAAAATCAGGCCCCGGCAAGCCGGGGCGGGAAACGCGGCGCGCCGGGCACGCCGCAGTAGGCTCAACGGTTGGCGAAGTACATGGTTACTTCGAAGCCGATGCGCAGGTCGGTGTAGGTAGGTTTAGTCCACATGTTGCTGTTCCTCCGGTGGTTGGGGTGGTATTCACGGGCGGGCCGAACCCGCCCGTGGGGGTCAGGGTTTGGCGGCTTGCTGCGCCTTGAGATGGTCGTCGTATTCGCGGCTCATCACATAGGCCTTGATCTGTTCCACCTCGGCCGCGCTCAGCGAGTTCTTGAAGGATGGCATGCCCAGCGGGCGGAGGATGCCGTCCCGGACGATCTGCTGGAAGTTGTCGCGACGCCATTGATCCGTATGGCGCAGGTCGGGGATCAGGCCGCCGCTGACCGCGCCGACGCCGTGACACATCGAGCAGTAGTTGCCGTACAACAGCTTGCCGGCGTCCAGGTCCGCGGCACTCGCTTGGGCCGCTTGCGGCGTGCGCTGCACGGCGGCGGCGGTCGCCTGCGGCAGCGGCGGCAAGGTGGTCTGGCCGCCGAGCTTGAACACCAGCAGACGGCTGAGGTTACGCACCCCGGGTGCCAGTGCCGCGTCGCCGCCGATCAGCGGAGCCACACCGCCCCAGCCGGCCATGACCGCCACGTACTGTTCGCCGTCCAGGCTGAAGCTGATGGGCGCAGCGACTATCCCGGTCTGCGCGGCGAAGCTCCACAGGCGTTGCCCCTTGTCCGCCGAGTAGGCGTGCAGCTGGCCGTCGGCGGTGCCCTGGAACACCAGGTTGCCTGCGGTGCTCAGGGTACCGCCGTTCCAGTAGAAGCTATGCGGCACGCTCCAGGCCTCGCGCTGACGCACCGGGTCCCAGGCCAGCAGGGCGCCGCTCACCGCCTCGCGGGGAATCTCGTGGGTGTCACTGAAGCCGGTGCCGGTGTTGAAACCGTCGATCTTCTTGAACGCGGCCCCCTCGTTACGGTAGACCCCGGGGATCTCCTGGTAGGGGATATACATCAGCCCGGTCTGCGGGTTGAACGACATGGAGTGCCAGTTGTGCGCGCCGAACGGGCTCGGCCACATCACCACCTGCTCCTTCTCGTAGCGCGCACCGGGTACCTCTACCGGACGGCCGGTGGCCAGGTCTACCTTCTCGGCCCAGGTCACCTTGCCGAACTTTTCCGCCGAGAGCAGTTCGCCGGTGGCGCGATCGAGCACATAGAAGAAGCCGTTCTTCGGCGCCTGCATCAGCACTTTGCGCGGCTTGCCGTCCAGTTCCAGGGTGGCCAAGGTGATCTGCTGGGTGGCGGTGAAGTCCCAGGTCTCGCCCGGCGTGGTCTGGTAATGCCAGAGCAGTTTGCCGCTGTCCGGGCGCAGGGCTAAGATCGACGACAGGTACAGGTTGTCGCCGCCGCCCGGGCTGCGGATCTCGCGGTTCCACGGCGAGCCGTTGCCGGTGCCGATGTACAGCAGGTCCAGCTCCGGGTCGTAGGCCATGCTGTCCCACACCGTGCCGCCGCCGCCGAGCTTCCAGTACTGGTCGCCCTTCCAGGTCTTGGCCGCTGCGGCCAATTCGGGGTGCTCGTAGGGCTGGGCCGGGTCGCCCGGCACCGTGTAGAAGCGCCAGGCCATCTTGCCGGTCTCGGCATCGTAGGCGGAGAAGAAGCCGCGCACGCCGTACTCGGCGCCGCCGTTGCCGATGATCACCTTGCCTTTCACCACCCGCGGCGCGCCGGTGATGCTGTAGGACTTGGCCGGATCGGTGGTCTGCTCGCTCCAGACCTCGCGGCCGGTCTTGGCGTCAAGGGCGATCAGGCGACCGTCCAGGGCGCCGACGTAGACCTTGCCGTTCCATAGGGCGACGCCGCGGTTGACCGCGTCGCAGCAGGCGTAGCGGGAGCGGCCGCGATCCACCTGGGGATCGAATTGCCACAGGCGCTTGCCGCTGCGCAGGTCCACGGCCATCACCCGGCTCCAGGACAGCGAGGCGTAGAGCACGCCGTCGGACACCAGCGGGGTGGCCTCCAGGCCACGGTTGTTTTCCAGATCCAGGTGCCAGGCCAGGCCCAGCTTGCCGACGTTGCCGGCGTCGATCTGCTTGAGCGGGCTGAAGCGCTGCTCGGCGTAAGTACGGCCATGACTGAGCCATTCGCTGCCGTCTTGCTCGCTGGCACGGATGGCGGCCTCGTCGACCTTGGCGGCCTGGGCGCCTGCGGCGACCAGCAGCGCGGCCAGCAGGCAGACGAAACGGCGTGATTGGGTGAGGTTAGGCATCACGCGAAACTCCTGTTGTTGTTGGAATGGGAAGGCAGGCGCCGGTTCTTAGAAAATGTGCAGCAGGCGCAGGTTGACGCGTCCCTGCTCCTTGAAACCGTTGTCCACCGAGAGGTCGCGGCCGAAGTTGACCATCAGCTGGTCGCTCGGGGTGACGAACCAGCTAGCGCCGACGCTGAACTTGCTGGTGTTGGGTTTGTCGTCCATGTCCAGGCCGTCCACCTCGCTCTCGCCGCCCCACAGGCGCGAGACGCCGGCGCGCAGGTCGAAGCGCTCGTTGACGTGGTAGCGCAGGAATGCCTGGGCCTGGAACAGCGGCTTCTGCTTGAGGGTCTGGCCGGCGGGGCCGAAGTCGTCGTTGTCGCCGAAGAAGGTCACGTCGCCCACTAGGTCGAGGCTGAACTTGTCGCCCAGGCCCTCGATGTAGCCGGCCTGCAGCGCACCCTTCCAGCGGTTCTCGCCGAGGTTGATGGCGCTGTCGTTGTCGTAGCTGCCGGTGGGCACCCAGAGGAAGGGGGTGATGCCGAAGTAGCGGCGTTGCTCCGGCTGGTTCACCAGCCATACGGTGGCGGCCAGGATCAGGTCGCCGGTGCCGCTGTCGCTGCCCAGGGCCGAGAGGTCGTCCTTGGCGCGCACGTTGCCGAAGGGCAGGAGGAACTGCGGGTCGACGATGTAGCCGCCCAGTTCCATGAAGTGCACGCCGCGCAGGATACCGATGTCCGAGTCCAGACCGGCGTCCAGCGGCAGTTTGTCGCCGTTGGCGTAGAGACGGTTGCGTTCGGCGTGCTGGTAGTAGAGCAGACCCAAGTTGGTATCGGCGGGCAGGGCGGTATAGTCGCCGGCGTCGACGTCGACCGCCGAGGCACCGGCGGAGAAGCCGGTCAGCAGGCCGAACAGGGAAGCATGCAGCCACTGCCGGGCCAGTTTGGGCCGAGCCGCATCTGTGATCATTTTCATGACGTCACCTTTATTGTTTTTGTTTAAGATCGTAGCGCTGCCGGGTTTTTCTCCGGACGCTACGAGGTCATTGAGCAGAGTCTATGCCAGCTTTTTAGTCTCGGAAAAAACCAAACTAAATCAATGATTTATATAACAACAAGAGTCCTTGAACAGGCCGTGGCTGCCGTCTCGCCGTAGCGTTGTCTCGAACTGAGACAGTGGCTCGGGGCCGGGCTGGCCCAGTTCGAGACACCTGGCCGTGAGACGTATGCCATGCACAGATCCAGCGACCCCGCCGCAACGCCCACCTCGGGCAAGCATCTGGTCGATTCTCAGGTGGTCGCTCGTTCCTGGCAGCGCTCGCAGCACTACGGCCTGTGCCAGCGCGACAAGCTGCTGTTCGAGGCGCCGCTGGTGGCCAGCGGCAAGCAGATCGCCGAGCGCGACCGCCTGCTGCTGGAGTGCGCGATGCCCGAGATGCAGCAGTTGCACGCGGCGCTGGTGCCGCAGGATTGGGTGCTGGCCTGCATCGATCTGGAGGGCGTGGTACTCAGCAGCCTGAGTGGGCGCGGCGCCGGCACCCGCGAGCTGAGCCAGGTGTTTCGCATCGGTGCGCAGATTTCCGAGCAGAACGTCGGCACCACGGCACCGGGCTGCGCCCTGGCCGAGCGCGAGTCGGTGTTCTTCGTCGGCGAGGAGCACTACCTGGAGGAGGCCCGCCAGTTTTCCTGCCTGGCCACGCCGATCTTCGGCCTGGACGGCGGTATAGTCGGGGTGTTGGACGCCAGCAGCCGGCAGGGCGCGCCCTCGGTCTACGCCCTGGAATCGTTGGTGTTCGCCGCCCGCGCCATCGAGAACCGCCTGTTCGCCCAGCTCGGCGAGGTACTGCTGGTGCACCTGCACCATCGCCTGGACATCCTCGGCACGCCGCTGGAGGGGCTGCTGGCCTTCGACCCGGCGGGCAAACTGCGTTGCGCCAACCGCATCGCTGGTCAGTTGCTGCATCTGGGTGAGGTGCGCGCCGGCCTGGACTTCGCCGAACTGTTCGATATGCCCTTTGCCCACGCCGCCTGTTATCGCCGCCATGACCTCAGCGCGCCGCTGCGCCTGCGCAGTCACCACGGCGGCGAACTGCACGCCTGCATCACCCAGGGCCCGCCCCAACGGACGGCACCGGCGCTTGCCGAGACGCCGCGCCCGCGGCGCAGCGCCGAGCCGCTGCCGGCCCCGCAGAGCGGCCCCTGCCTGCAGGACCCGGCGCTGCAGGATGCCCTGGCGCGGGCGCGCAAGGCCTTCGCCCGCGATATCCCGGTGCTGATCAATGGCGAGACGGGCACCGGCAAGGAGGTCTTCGCCCGCCTGCTGCACGAGGGCAGCGCCCGTGCCGGCGAAGCCTTCGTGGCGATCAACTGCTCGTCGATTCCGGCCAGCCTGATCGAGTCGGAGCTGTTCGGCCACGTCGAAGGTGCCTTCACCGGCAGTCGCAAGGGCGGTGCCATCGGCAAGATCGAGCAGGCGCACAAGGGCACGCTGTTTCTCGACGAGATCGGCGACATGCCGCTGGAGCTGCAGGGCCGTCTCTTGCGTGTGCTACAGGAGCGCAGCCTGAGCCGCCTGGGCAGCAACCAGCTGATCAAGGTGGATTGCGCGCTGATCTGCGCCACGCACCGCGACCTGCAGCAGCTCAGCATCGAGCAGGGCTTTCGCGAGGACCTCTACTACCGCATCAACGGCCTGCGCGTGAGTCTGCCGGCGCTGCGCGAGCGGCGCGACCTGGGCGCGCTGATCCAGCATCTGCTGCGCGCCGAGACCGCCGCGCAGCCGTCGCTGCAGCTGAGCCCGGCGGCGCTGCAGGCGCTGCTGGACTACCGCTGGCCAGGCAACATCCGTCAGCTCTACCAGTGCCTGCGGCTGGCCGCGGCGCTGGCCGAGGACGACGGCGAGATCGGTGTGCAGCACCTGCCGGACGAGGTGCGCGCATGCCGCGGCGAACAGGTTGCCGCAGCAGCGGCCGAAGGGCGGGTAGCGGAGGCGGGGAATACGCTGCAGGTTGCCGAGGCGCGGGCCATTCGCGCCGCGGTGGAGGCCGCCGGCGGCAACCTGTCGGCGGCCGCGCGCAACCTGGGCATTGCCCGCGCGACGCTGTACCGCAAACTCAAGACGCTGGACGGTGACGCCTAAAAAAAAGCAGGCAGGTCCGCTCGCAGCGGTGCCTGCCTGAAAAGGGTGACGCTGGGGGCGGGGATCAGAGCTTGATCATTACCGTCTTCAGTTCGGTGTAGTGCTCGATGGCAGCACCGCCCATCTCGCGGCCGATGCCGGACAGCTTGTGGCCGCCGAACGGCAGGGCCGGGTCGAGGGCGCTGTGGCAGTTGACCCACACCGAGCCGGAGCGGATGCGCGGAATCATCCGGTGCACCGCACCGAGGTCGTTGGACCAGATGCTGGCACCCAGGCCGTAGGGGTTGTCGTTGGCCAGGCGCACCACCTCGTCGATATCGTCGAAGGGCATGGCCACCAGCACCGGGCCGAAAATTTCTTCCTGGACCAGGCGGTGGCGCTGGTCGACATCCACCAGCACAGTCGGCTGGACGAAGTAGCCGGGGCCGAAGCCCTCGCCGCCGCAGGCGACGGTGGCACCCAGCTCGCGGCCCAGGTTGATATAGCCGGTGACCCGGTCCTGCTGCTTGGCGGAGATCAGCGGACCCATCTGTACGCTGGGGTCAAGGCCGTTGCCCAGCTTCATGTCGTTGGCGATGGCGGCGATATCGGCCACCACGTTGTCGAAGTGCTTGCGCTGCACGTACAGGCGCGAGCCGGCGCAGCACACCTGGCCCTGGTTGAAGAAGATGGCGCTGGCGGCTCCGGCGGCGGCCTGCTGCAGGTCGGCGTCGGCCAGCACTATGGTCGGCGACTTGCCGCCCAGTTCCAGGGTGACGCGGGTCATGTTGTCCATGGCTGCCTTGCCGATCTGCTTGCCCACCTCGGTGGAGCCGGTGAAGGTCAGCTTGTCCACGCCCGGGTGGCTGGCCAACGCCGCGCCGGCGTTCAGGCCGGTGCCGGTGACCACGTTGAACACCCCGGCCGGGTAGCCTGCCTCCAGAACAAGCTCGGCCAGCTTCAAGGCGCTCAGCGGGGTCTCATCGGCGGGTTTGAGCACCAGGGTGCAGCCGCTGGCCAGCGCCGGGCCGAGCTTCCAGCAGGCCAGCAGCAGGGGGAAGTTCCAGGCGACTATGGCACCCACCACGCCCACCGCCTCGCGGCGGATGTAGGCGTGGAAATCCTCGTTCGGCATCAATGGCAGGGAGGGCTCCACCGTGCTGCCTTCGATCTTGGTGGCCCAGCCGGCCATGTAGCGCAGGAAGTCGATGCACAGCTGCACGTCCATGGCGCGGGCGACCTGGGCGCTCTTGCCGTTGTTCAGGCATTCCAGCTCGGCCAGCACGTCGGCGTCGCGCTCGATCAGCTCAGCCAGGCGCCACAGCAGGTTCTGCCGCTCACGTGGGCGGGTGCGGCTCCAGGAGGAGTCGTAGAAGGCGCGACGGGCAGCCTGCACGGCTTGATCCACGTCCACGGCGCCGGCCGAGGGTACGCTGGCCAGCGGCTCGCCGGTGGCCGGGTTGCGCACTTGCAGGCTGTTGCCGTTGGCGGCATCCAGCCACTGGGCACCGATCAGCATGCGTTGCGGTCTGGCAAGGAAATCGAGGGTTTTGCGGTGTAGCGGCAGGGTTGCCATGGGCGAAGCCTCTTGTTGTGGTCTTGTGCCAGGGCTTGAGCAACGCCTGTGCCAGTACCGGCAAGGCCTTGCCAGGTGCCGTCTGCGGGCTTGCGCCGGCGGCGGCGGGGCAGGTCCGGTTGTATCGAAGCCATACAGCTGTCGCAAAACGAGACAGGTGCCGCGGACTGCCGGAAGCAGGGCAATGTGCGGCAGGCCCGAAACTTGCGGCATTCGCGCCCTTGGCATGCTTTCTGTTGTGGCTCTTGAGGTTTCCGCCCTGGCGGATTTCCCATGACAAGCCCAACAAGTGGGTGCCGATATGACTCCGCTCAGCTACACCTGCGGCGCGCAGGACAAGCCCCTGCTGGCCATGACCATAGGCGAAGCCTTCGATGCCACAGTCAGCCTGCACGCCCGCCGCGAGGCGCTGGTGGTGCGCCATCAGAACCTGCGCTACAGCTGGGGCGAACTGGCTGAGGTGGTCGAGGACTGCGCGTGCGGCCTGCTCACCCTGGGCCTGCTGCCGGGCGACCGGGTCGGCATCTGGGCACCGAGCTGCGCCGAATGGTGTATCGCCCAGTTCGCTACGGCGAAAATTGGTGCCATCCTGGTCAGCATCAACCCGGCCTGCGGTCTGAGCGAGCTGGAGCATGCGCTTAAACTGTCCGGCTGCCGCTGGCTGATCTGCGCCGATGCGTTCAAGACGTCGGACTACCACGCGATGCTCGCCGAGTTGATTCCGGAGTTGGCCAGTAGTGCGCCGGGACGGCTGCACGCCGCGAGCCTGGCCGAGCTGCGCGGGGTGATCAGCCTGGGTCGGGCGCAGGCCGGCATGCTCGGCTGGGCCAAGTTGCTTGGCCTGGCCTGCGAGATATTGCGGGACGTGCTGCGTCGACGCCAGGCCCAGTTGCAGTTCGACGACCCGATCAATATCCAGTACAGCTCGGGCACCAGCGGCTTCCCCAAGGGCGTGACGCTGAGTCACTACAACATCCTCAACAGCGGCTATAAGGTTGGCGAGAGCCTGGGGCTGAGCGAGCAGGACCGCCTGGTGATCCCGGTGCCGTTGTACCACTGCTTCGGTATGGTGATGGGCAACCTCGGCTGCCTGACCCACGGCAGCACCATGATCTACCCCGGCCCGGCCTTCGAGCCGCTGAGCACCCTGCAGGCGGTGGCCGAGGAGCGCGCCACGGTGCTCTATGGCGAGCCCCGCATGTTTATCGCCGAGCTGGATCACCCGCAGCGGGCGGAGTTCGATCTGTCCAGCTTGCGTACGGGGATCATGGCCGGGGCGACCTGCCCGATCGAGGTGATGAAACGGATGATCGGCGAGATGCACATGGCCGAGGTGCAGATCGCCTACGGCATGACCGAGACCAGCCTGGTGTCAACCCAGACCGCGGCGGACGATGACCTGGAAAAGCGGGTCAGCAGCGTGGGACGCACCCAGCCGCACCTGGAGAACAAGGTGGTCGACGAGCAGGGGCGTATCGTCCCGCGCGGGCAGATCGGCGAGTTG